>CAYRCM010000073.1:0-24142 GCA_964422715.1 uncultured Myxococcales bacterium
GGGCGCGGTTTCGGCGGCGGCGGGCGCGGCGGCTTCCGCGGCGGAGACGGCGCCCGCAACGAAGGCTGGTAGGCCCCACACGCCGGTTGCGCTCCGCGCGACCCGTGGATTCGAGACGCCCCCGCGGCTGCAACCGCGGGGTTTTTTCGTTTTTGCAGGGGGGGCTGCCCCTCGGCTCGGCCGAGCCCGTCCCGCGCGTCGCCTCCTCGGCCCGGGCTGCACCTCTCCTGCCGCTCCCTGACCGCGCCCGGGCCGCGGCGACGTTCCCGTCGCCCGAAGGCGCGGGCTGCGTCCGCCGCCCCCCCCGGGGGGCATGCGCCGCAGGGAATAGCCCCGTGCCTCGCGCGTTGCTGGCTCGTGCCCATCGGTCTGCGCGGCCATAGCGGAGCCGCCCCGCTCCGTCCATTGGCCTTGTGGCCGGCGGCACACGCCTGCCGTGGCCTCGCGGACACGTCGCGGGCCGGGCGCGGCGCGCCGAGCCGGGCCAGCCGGCCGCCGGCCTCGTTCGCCGCCCCCGGCACGGCTGTTGCTAACCTCGAAACGTCCGGGTTCGTGGACTGCAACCGAAGGGGGGTCTCTGATGACAAGACGCATCGGTGCTCTGGGGCTGTGCGCGTACCTTCTCACCGCGCCAGCGTTGCTGCACGCCGGGGACGCCCCGGCGGTGGGCCGCGTGTCGGTTCCGCTCGGCGAATGGACGCGGCTGCAGGACGCGCTCCTGCCCGCCCGGCGCGAACCGCCGCCCGAGGCGGTGTGTCCGCTCGGACGCACCGTCGTCGGCGAATTCCGCAAGGGTCTGCTGAGCGCCACCCTCGAAACGCGCTTCGTGGTGCTGGCCGAGCAGGGGTTCGTGAAGGTGCCCGTGCTCGATGCCGCCGCCTCACTGCGCGAGGCGTTGCTCGATGGCCTGCCGACCTCCCTCGTCCGCGAGGGCGACCTCTACGTGCTTGGCCTGGACCGGCCGGGGGTCTACTCGCTCACCGTTCGTTTCTTCCTCGGCGAGGAGCAGGACCGCTTCGCCCGCCGCCTGCGCTTCCGGCTCCCGCCGGCGGGGCCGACGAAGGTCGAAGTGCTGCTGCCGGAACAGGACATCGAGCCGAGTCTGGCGAACGGTGCGCTCAGCGTGCCCACGCCTGGGCCCGACGGCACGCGCATCGAGGGCCACCTCGACGCAACGGGCGTGTTCGACCTGTCCTGGACGCGCCGCGCGACCCACCGCTCTGCCGAACAGGTTCGCCTCGAAGTGCGGGCCAACGCGCTCCTGACGGTGCAGGAAGCGCTGGTGGCGGGGCTCGCGGTCTTCGACTTCAACGTCATCGAGGGCGAGACCGACCGGCTCGAACTGCGCGTACCGGCCGGTCTGGAGGTCATCAAGGTCGACGGCGACGCGGTTTTGCAGTGGCGCACGGAGGCCGCGGCCGAGGGCAAGTTGATCCTGCTGCTGCGCTATCTCGTGGCCGAGCGCACGCGCGTCTCGGTCCACTTCCAGTCGCCGCTCGACATCGACAAGCCGGTGCCGTTGCTGCTGCCGCTGCCTCCCGACGCCGTGCCCTGGGTGGGCATGGCCGGGGTCCAAGCGCCTGCCGGGCTCAACGTGCGCGTCGCGAGCCAGGACCAGGCCGAACCGCTGACGGTGCGCGATCTGCCGGCCGAACTCACCGAACTCACGGCGAGTCCGCTGCTGTTCGGCTTCCGCTTCACGGCGCCTCCGCGCATCCAACTGAGCGTCGCGCGGCACGCCGAGGTCGAACTGACGGGCACGGTCATCGATGAGGTCGAGGCGTCGACCCTGCTGCTCGAAGACGGCAGCGAGGTGACCAAGGTCAAACTGCACATGCGCAACAACACGCGCCAGTACTTGCGCCTGCTCCTGCCCGCGGGCGCCGTGCTGACCCATTCGCTCATCGACGGCCAGCCGGTGCGGCCGGCGCTCGTCGAGAAAGGACCGAGCGAGGCCGTGCTCTTCCCGCTGCGCCAGAGCGAGCGCATCGAGGGCCGCGGGGGCCGCGTCCACGTCGTCCAGACCGGCGAAACGCTCGGCGACATCGCCAACCTCTACTACTCCGACCCGAACCGCTGGACCCTCATCCTCGACGACAACCGCGCCGACCTGCCGCAGGACCGGGCGCTGCGCGTCGGTCAGGCCATCAAAATCCCAACCGTGCAGGGCGCCACCCTCGAAGAGAGCCGCTTCGTCATCGAATTGGCCTACAAGCGACGCGGCGCACCGCTCGGAGCCCTGGGCCAGGCGGCCGTGAGTCTGCCCGAGCCCGACGCCGACATGATGAAAGCCACGTGGCACATCTTCCTGCCGCATTCGCTCGAACCGGTGCACTTCTCGGGCAACCTCGTGCAGTACTCGGCCCTGCGCTACGACCCCTTCCGGCGCGCCAAGGACTTCCTGCGTGCCGCCTTTGCGCCATCACCGGCCTTCGCAGGCGAGCGCTACAAGTCCATCCTGAGCACGCGCAAGGACATCTTCCAGGCCGAAGTCGTGAACAAGAGCAGCGGCGAAGTCGTGCTCGCCAGTTTTCCGCTCGTGGGCGAGCGCTATCGCTTCAAGCAGGTCCTGCTCGGCCGCAACCCCCCGACGGTCGAGGTGTTCTACGTGGCCGACACCGTGGCGACGGCCGTGCGCTGGGGCAGTCTCGGTCTCGCGTTTGCGTTGACCCTGCTGCTGCTCGGTTTCCGGCGGAAATGGTGGGCGTGGGCGGTGGCCGCGATCGGTCTTGGCGCGTTGCTGTTCGTGGCCCACTTCGTCCTCGGCGTGCACCGCCGACTGCTCTGGGGCGTCGACCTGGCGCTCGCCCTTGCGGCCGTTCGGGCCGCGGCGGCGCCGCTGCGGGCCGCGGCCGAACGCGTGTGGGAAGCCCCCGGCACGCTTGCCCGGCTGCTGACCCTGCGCGCCATCGTGCTCACGGCCATCGCCTGCGTGCTGCTCGAAGGGCTCGCGCGCCATCCGGCCCTCCTGCCGCTCGTGGCCGCGCCGGTCCTCGGGTGGATCTGGCTCCGCGCGCAGCGGGCGCGGCGTACGGAGGTGCATCATGCAGCCTAAGCGCACAACTTCGCGCAGTCTCTTCGCCCGACTGGGTCGCCGCTGGCTCGTCGCGCTGGCCGTCCTTTTGCCGCCGCTCGCGGCGCGCGCGGCCGTCGACCCCGCGGAAGCCGAGGCGCGCCTCGAGGCGCTCGTTGCGCCCCAGAACGCCGTGCTGGCGGCGCCGGCCCCGGACAACCCCCAAACGTTAGGTGCACCCACGGCGGTCGATCTCGCCGGGGCGCGGGTCGAACTGCCCCTGGCCGCCTGGGAGGCGGTTGTCGCGCGTTGGCGTGAGCGCCAGGCCGCGGCCGCGCGGGCCGAGGGGCCCGCGGTCGTCCTCGGGGCCGCCCACTATGCCGGTCGCGCCGTGCCGGGGGCGCTCGCACTCACGCTGGACGTCCAGGTCACGCTCGGGCGGCCCGACGTCTGGAAGACGGTCCCGCTCGTCGGCGAAGACGTCGTCCTCGTCTCCGCCTCGCTCGCAGGGCAGCCGTTGCCCGTGTCGGTGCGCCAGGGCTTCCACGTCTGGATCACGCAGCAGACCGGTGCATTCACGCTGCGGCTCGAGATTCTGGTGCCGGCGCGCGGTCCCCGCGGATCCATCGAATACGACTTCGTGGTGCTGCGCACGCCGGTGACGACGTTCACCTGCCGCTTCCCCGGCGAAGGACTCGAACCGCGGGTCGAGGAGGCGGTGCAATCCGAGATCGCCACCGAGGCGGGCGAGACCGTGCTCAGCGCCACCCTGCGGCCCACGGCGCGCATCCATCTCGTGGGCTTCCGCGACCTCGGCGATCAGGAAACGGCCGCCGCGCGCACCTACGTCGAGACGCTCAACCTGCTGTCCATCGACGAGGACGCGCTCGACCTCTTCTCGGTCATTCGCTACACGATCCTATACGCCGGCAAGCAGTCGTTCCGCGTCGCCATTCCCGCTGGCTACCGGGTGGTGTCGGCCGACGGCGAAGGGGCCTTCCGCTACACGCTCGAAACCGAGGACGGCGAGACCGTCCTGAAGGGCGAAACCGCCTTTCCGATCCGCAACGCGTACGAGATTTCGCTGCGCCTGCGGCGGGAGCTGGCCGAGGGCGGCGAAGTGTTCCCCGTGCCGCTCCCGCGGTGCCTCGACATCGAACGCGAAGTCGGCTGGCTGGCCGTCGAAGTGCCCGGAAACCTTCGGCTCGACGAAGAGAAGCGCGGTCAGGCGCTGGCCGTCGACGTGCGCCAGCTGCCGGGCGACATGGTCAACAACGCGGTCAGTCCCATCCTGCGCGCCTATCGCTACCACACGCCGCGTCTCGACCTGCAACTGCGCGTGGCCCGCCTGCCCGAGAAGGAGCCGGCCACCGGCTCGATCGACCGCGTGCGGGCGTTCACGGTCGTGTCGTCGGGGGGGCAGGTCCTCACCGAGCTGCGGCTCACGCTGCGAAACCGCCTGCGGCATAGCCTGGCCATCACGTTGCCGCCGGGCTTCGACGTGCGCTCCACGCTGCTCGACGGCCGCCCGGTCAAGGCGAGCCGCGACGAAACCGGGCGGCTCGTCCTGCCGCTCAAGCGTTCGGCGGGTCAGGGGCGGCTGAAAGCGTTCACGCTGCAAGTCGTGCTGGCCGCGACGCGGGACGAACTCGGCTGGGTCGGCGAGGGCGACTTCGTGCTGCCTGCCGTCGACCTGCCGGTCTCTTCGCTGCACTGGAGCGTGTTCCTGCCCGGCCAGAACCTCTACGGCGACCTCGACGGCGACGTGGCGCCCCAAGTGTACGCCGGCCGTGCCGTGTGGCGGCAGCCGCCCGTCGTCGACATCCAGACCGCCTTCGCGGTCGACAACGTGGCGGCTCAGCAAGCCGCCGGGCCCGTGGACGTCGCCCCGCAGGCCGAGGCAAGCGCCGAATCGGCCGAGACGGGCGCCATGCCGGTGCGCATCCAATTGCCGAAAACCGGCGTGCGGCGCGAGTATGCGCGCTACTGGATCGAAGCCGGAACCCCCGTACACGCATCCGTGCGCTACATGAGCAGTTGGCTGCGGCTGCCGCTGGCATTCGTGCTGGCCGTGCTGTGCGCCTTCGGCCTGACGCAGATTCTCGGGGCCCGCCGGGTACGGCGTTGGCTCGGCGTGGGCCTGGCGGCGGCGACGCTGTGGCCGCTGCTGCTGCTCGGTGGGCCGTTCGCGCTCGTGCTCGCCGTGATGGCGGCCGTGCTCTATCGCCTGTGGCGCGGCAAGCACATCGTCGAATGGCCACGCGCCTTGGCGGGCTGGGTCGCGCGCGTGGCTCGGCTGGTCTGGGCGTGGCGCCCCGACACGTCGCTCGGCGGCCTGCGCCTCGCCGGCCGCATCGCCGTGGCGGTGTTGCTGGGTGTTTTGCTGCTCTTCGCGGCCGATTCGGCCTGGCGCTTGTTGTTGCGGCTGCTCGTGGCGCTCGCGAGCGGCCAGTAGGCGGCGGCGGGCAGCTACGGTCGCGCGCGCCGGCGAGAGCGCACGAGCACGAGCCCCGCGAGCAGCAGCAAGCCGAGGATGCCCGCCGCACCCGCCGTGCCGGCCGCACAGCCGCTTTCGGTCGTGGCGCCGCCGTTGTCGATCGCGTTGGGCGACGTGGACGCGCAGGCGCCGCCCTCGTTGGCCCACGACACCCAGTCGTTCAGCGTGGACAGGGTCGCGCCATACGGTTCCAGCTCGGCGGCGTTGCCGGCCAGCACGGCTTCGGCCAGGGCGAGCAACTCGCGAATGGTGAGCCCCTCGAACGGCCCCCCACCGATGACTGCATCGCCGAGCCGCTGCCCGTCGGGCGTGTAGGCGAGGTCGGCTTCGGACGCCGCCACGTTGAGTTGCAGTGCAGTGACCTGGCCGCCGAAGACCCCCGCTTCGGTGCTCGTGGGGTCGACGTGATTCCGCGTGAGCATGCGGCCCGTGCCCCCCTGCGGGAGGAAGGCTTCGACCGCGGCCGACGAGGTGAACAGGATGGCGAACGGCGCACCGCCGACCTGCATGCCATCGGGGAACACCGTATCGAAGTACTGGTCGCGGAAGCAGCCCGGGTTCTGCCCGTGACATCTGGACCCCCAACCGCCCTGCGTGTAGCCGCAGAACAGGGGTCGGCACGGGCCCCATCCACACGTATCGAGGCAGCGTTGCCAGCCCGGGACGGGGTCATCGCACTTGAGGGTATCGCGCAAGTCGCATTCGCGCATGTCGCCGGGTTGACAGGCGAATCCCTCGTCGATGGTGCCATCGCAGTTGTCGTCGGCGCCGTTGCACACCTCGGCGGGCGGTGCCGCGCACGCGTCGCACGAAGGCACGTCGGCGCAGGTGGCGTAGTCGTAGCAGTCGTGCTGCGGCGGGGCGCTGCCGGTGCCTTCGTCGACTTGGCCGTCGCAGTCGTCGTCGGTGCCGTTGCAGGTTTCGTCGGGTAGGGCGGGGCAGGTATCGCACGTCAGGAATTCGGCACAGTCGGCGGGCTGGCGGCAGGCATGCTGCGGCGGGGCGCTGCCGGTGCCTTCGTCGACTTGACCGTCGCAGTCGTCGTCGGTGCCGTTGCAGGTTTCGGCCGGCGGCTGACACACGCCCCAGAGGCAACTCGCCTCGCAGGTGCGCACCCCCGCGGAGCCGCAGAGCGTGTCGCAGGGCGTCGTCGTGCCGGGCAGGCAGTCGAAGCCTTCGTCGACCTGGCCGTCGCAGTCGTCGTCGCGCTCGTTGCAGAGTTCGATGGGCGCCGCGGGGCACGCGTCGCACGACAGCACGGTCTCGCAGGTGGCGTACACGACACACGAATGCTGCGGCGGCGCCGAGCCGGCGCCTTCGTCGATCTGGCCGTCGCAGTCGTCGTCGAGCCCGTTGCACGATTCGAGCGGCAGCGCCGGACAGGCGTCGCACGTGGCCTGCGCCTGGCACGTGCCGGGGTCGATGCAATCGTGGAGCGGCGGGGCGCTGCCGGTGTCTTCGTCGATCTGGCCGTCGCAGTCGTCGTCGAGCCCGTTGCAGGTCTCGGCCGGCAACGGCACGCAGGCGTCGCAGGTGTAGACCGCCTCGCAGCTGTTCGGATCGATGCAGGCGTGCAGCGGCGGCGCCGTGCCAGCCCCGTCGTCGACAAGCCCGTTGCAGTCGTCGTCGGCCCCGTTGCAGAGCTCGGGCGGGGCTTGCGGACACGCGTCGCAGGTCATATGCGTGGCGCAGGTCGCGTAGTCGATGCAGGCGTGCACCGGCGGCAGACTGCCGGTGCCTTCGTCGATCTGGCCGTTGCAGTCGTCGTCGACACCATTGCACGCTTCGGCGGGCGGCACGCAGTCGCCCCAGCCGCACGCGACGCAGGTCTGTTCGCCGGCGGTGCCGCAGGTCGTCTGGCACGGCTGCGTGTCGCCGTCCTGGCAATCGAACCCTTCGTCGATCTGGCCGTCGCAGTTGTCGTCGACGCCGTTGCAGGCTTCGCCCGGCGGCGCGCAGTCGCCCCACTGGCACGCGGCCGTGCACAGGCGCTCGCCGGCGGAGTCGCACGGGGTCGTGCAGGCCACCAGGCTGCCCGGAACGCAGTCGAAGCCCTCGTCGACCTGACCGTCGCAGTTGTCGTCGATGCCGTTGCAGATTTCCTGCGGCTCGACGCAGTCGCCCCAGGCGCAGTCGGCCCCGCACTGCCGCCAGCCGGTGGAGCCGCAGGCGGTGGTGCACGGTTCGATGGCCTGGCGGCGGCATGCGAAGCCCTCGTCGATGAGCAGGTCGCAGTCGTCGTCGAGGTCGTTGCAGACCTCGTCGCGCCGCATCTCGATGAAGATGTGCTCGAATTCAAAGGTTTGCGTGGCGCTGGACTGGAGCAGCAAGTTGCCGCCCGCGTACGGGTGCCACTCGCCCGAGCGCACGAGCCAGCAGCCGCCGTTGCCCGGCTCGTCGAGCCACGAGACGCCGGCGCCCTGCAGCACGTGGTCTTCGGCGCCCTGCAAGCCCACGAGGCCGTGCACGCGGTACGTGTCGCTCGGCATGCCCAAGACGGTGAGCGTGTCGCCACAGCGCCCGTCGGTGCCGAAGCACCAACTCTGGCGCGCGTCGCCGCCGCAGTTGTGGATCTCCGGGCCGGACGAGACCCAGATGCCGTACCCGCGAATGCCATAGAAGTCCTGGCACGTGGGTACCCAGGTGGCGGAGCAGTCGTGCGCGGCGCTGGCCGGTCGCGCGACCGCCCACACGGCACAGGCCGATGCGACGAACAACCCGAAACGAACGTGACGCAGTTTCGCGGCGAACATGGCGACCCCCCACAGCAGAAAAACGATTTCATTTTGACGGAAATCTGCGGAATTGGCTAGTCCCATTCCCGGCTTTTGCGCGAGTTCTGCAAGCCGCCGGCAGCGCCGACCGGCGAAACGGGCCGCCGGGGCCGGCGCGCGCGGCCGCCGGCCGGTCCCGCCCGCAGCGCACGAACCGGCGACACGCAGCGCATCCCATGGAATTTCGGAGAGATTCGCTAGCGGGCGCGCACGATGACTTCGGCCGGCGGGGAACTCAGGCCCGTGGCGTCGCTGACGACGACCTCGACGGCGTACATGCCGGGCACCGCGGCGATGAACGTGGGGCGCGCGCCCGCGGCACCCGGCAAAGCGGCGGAGGCCGCGAGCGGGCTGCCCGGCGGGACGAGGTTGACCCACCAGCGGTAGGTGAGCGCCGTGCCGTCGGGATCGACCGACAGGGAGCCGTCGAGCTGCACCGTGGCGCCCACGGCCACGTCGGCGACGCTCACGAGCGCGCCCTGCTTCGCGACGCGGGCGAGTGCGAGCGGAGCGTGGTTCTCGTAGCAGAGGCCGGCCGTGGCGTTGCAGGCCTCGCCGGCGCGGCAGTCGGCCGGCGTGGCGCAGGGGAGACTGCAACGGCCCGATGCCGGGTCACAGGTGGCGCGCGGGTCGGGGCAGGGGCTGCACTCGGGCTCTTCTTCGGGGCAGATGACCGGGCAGCGGTTGACCTCGCACAGGCCGTCGACGCAAACGAGGTTGTAGAAGCCGCCGCAAGGGTTTTCTTCGCCGGGATCGCACGCGGTGGCGCTGCGGCACTTGCCCTGGAGCGGGTCGCAAATCTCGCCGGCGGCGCAGTCGGCTCGCGACGCGCAGCGGGCCGGCCCACAGGCCCCGTCGATGCAGAAGTCGAGGGGGAAGGTGCACTGCTCGCTCGCCTGACACGTGTCGTCTTCGCAGCGCCGCGTGGCCGCGTTGCAGTGGCGCGCCGACATGGGCCCCGGCGGGCAGTCTTCGTCGAAGCGGCACTCGGGCAGATCGCACCAGCCGAAGTCGGTGCGGCACGTGTAGGGGTAGTGGCAATCGCTCGCCACCGTGCACGTGGGGTTGCCCGTCATGCGCGGCGGGCCGCACGCACGCTGGCCCTCGGCCACCCAATGGCACTGCAGGCCATACGCGGCGCACTCGGTGTCGGTCGTGCAGGCGAGCGTGCAGGCACTCGCGAGCGAACTCGTCCAGCAGAGGCCGCTCTGGCACTCGCTGTCGCGCGTGCAGTACTGGCCGAGCGCGACGCTGCCCGGGGCCACATCGAGGGGGGCCGGCAAATCGGCGGGAGGCGCCACCTGGTCGACGGGTGGGGCCGTCTGGTCGAGGCCGGCCGGCAGGTCGGGGGCCGGCCCGTCGCCGGTAGTGTCGCCGGTGGGCGGCGCGAGCGCGTCGCCACCGGGCGCAGCGACATCGCCAAGCCCGACATCGCTCGCCGGCATGTCGGTCCCTGCCGCCGTGTCGCCCGCGGGACCGCTCGGGTCGGAGCCGCCGCCGCACCCGGCGAGAACGAGGACGAGCAGACCGACGAGCGCAGAGGCGCCGAAACGACGACGCATCGCAAGGTTGGCAGTCACGGGGTGGACTCCTTCGAGCGGAAGAGCGGGACCGAGGCCCGGCAGAACGCTATTGGTAGACCTGCCCGAGCGTCGTGATGGTGAGCGAGGGCCAGTCGATGGTGCAGACATCCCAGGTCCAGCCCGTGGAGGCGAGGTACGTGGGGCCGAACGTGGCCGCGAGCTGCCCGTAGTGGTAGACGCGCACCGTCGCCCGGGTGTCGGTGGACGGCGAGTCGTTGTACGAGTCCCTGTAGTAATAGATGATGATTTTGTATGTACCCGGTTGAGGTTCCTGGATATTGACGTTCTCGGGACCGTAGCCCCAAACGTTGTCGACATCGAGGAACGGGTCGTCGACGAAGTCGCCCGCCGTGCCCCAGTCGGGCGACATGTTCATGTAGAAGCAGTCGCCCGGGATGTTGTTGAAGTCGGCGCCTGGGCGCAGGAAATGCGTGTCGACGTCACAGTTGTCGCTGTCCCATTCGAGCTGCACGTGGATGCCCTGCGTCTCGATGGGCGGGGCCTGGCTCTCGGCGTTGACTTCGACGCGCGCCGTGCCCTGGTCGGGGTCGTTGTTGACGACTTCCCAGTGGCCGTTCTTGACGCCGGCGAGCCCGGCCGTAAACGTGACGGTCTGCGTGTGTTCCTGGCCGGGCTGCAGCAGCAACTGCCCCGCCGGCGGCGGTGTGAGTTGGAATTCTTCGGAGAGCGGCAGCATGCCGAAGAAGCCGCTGCCGCGGCGAATGGTCTGGACCACGAGCGTCGCGTCGCCGCAGCTGCGGATCGTGAACGAGCGTTCGACGGCCGTGCCGCGCACGACCGAGCCGAAATTGAGCACCGACGGCGTGATCTGGATGCAGGGCTCGGGCTCGGCGGTGGGCCCCTTCGGCTGCGGCACGAGGTCGACCCGCACTTCGGCCTCGTCGGGGTCGTTGGTGCGCAGCACGAGCAGGCCCTGACGCGGCAGCGGCGAGATTTCCTGGAAGGTGACCTCGATACGTTCCATTTCGCCCTGGTGCAGCAGCAAGGGCCACGTGGGCTGCACCGTGAGTTGGAAGTCGGGGGCGCCGGCCGCCAGGATGACCGAGCGCACTTCGAGGTCGCCTTCGCCGGCGTTGGCGATGAGCAGGCCCTGGGCGATGGCGACGCCGGTTCCCGGCATGTAGCTGAACCAGAGCCCTTCGGCCGGAGACACCTCGATGTCGCCGCTGCCGCTCGGGGCGGGGCACGTGCCGCGTTCCTCACAGGTGCCGGTCGCCACGCAGCGTCCGTTCTGGCAGGTGTAGCCCGCGCCGCAGTCGATGAGGAAGCGGCATTCGGGCTCGGCCACGTCGCCGAGGTCGGGGGCGAGCGGCACGTCGGCCGAGGCACCGTCGGGCGCCGCGGGCGCGTCGGGGGCCGCATCGGGGGCTGCCTCGGCGTCGGGCGGCGTCTCGCCGGCGTCGGGCGAGACCGGCACGTCGGCTTCGCAGTTGAAGCACCACATCTGGTCGCCTTCGGGCGGCGTTCCCGCGCCGTCGCCCGAGACTTCGGCGCTGCTGGCCGAGCCGCAGCCAAAGCCCACGAACGCGAGACCGCCCACGAGCAGAACGGCCAGGCCGAGTCGGAGAGCGCGCATCGTCTTTGCTCCGCGCGGGTAGGGCAACTGACCCGCCGTCGGGGGCATCGAAGGGGGCACCCCGGAGCACCCGGGTGCGCCCGGCATTGTATCGGGCACGGCGCACCGAAACAACGCCCGGCGCAGCCGCGCGCCACACGGCTTGACTCGCGGGCCCAGCGCCCGTATGCAGAGGCCATGAAACGCCTGGAACCATCCCCCGACCTCCTCCTTTCCCTCGTGGCCAGCGAGCGTCGCCCGCGACCGACGGCAACCTACGCTGCCCTGTGTGCCTTGGGCCTGGCCCTGCTCATCGCCGGTTGTGGCGGCAGCGAACTCAGCCAGGGGCCGCGCGCCGACAGCGGTGCAACGGCCGACGGCGACGCGCTGCCCGACGGCGTCGCGCCCGACGCCGACAGCGCTTCCGGGCTGCCCGACGCGCGCCTGGACGACTCGGTGCGCTTCGACGGGGTCGACGGACGGTTCGACGGCGACCGCGGCGAAACGGCCACGCTGGCCGACGCCGATGCCGAGGCCCAGGACGGCAACGGCGCCGCCGAGACCGACACCGCCGGCGACGTGCCGTTCGATACCAGCGCGCTGCCCTGTCCCGTCGGCCCTCCGCGCCCCGAGGCGTGCGACGGCCGCGACAACGATTGCGATGGCGACACCGACGAGGGCCTGCTCGTGCCCGCCTGCGTGAGCCAGAACGAATTCGGCACGTGCAGCGGGGTTGCGCTGTGTGCCGGTGCCGCCGGCTGGGCGTGCAACGCCCCGGAGCCGCGCGCCGAGGCGTGCGACGGCGCCGACAACGACTGCGACGGCGACACCGACGAAGACTTCCCGGAACTTGGCGCGGCCTGCGACGACCCCGCCGACGCCGACTTCTGCGCCGGGGGCCGCTGGGAATGCGACCCGGGCTCGGGCGGCCTCGCCTGCGTGGGCGACGTCAGCGGTACCGAACGCTGCAACGGCAGCGACGACGATTGCGACGGGCAAACCGACGAACCCGACGCCGAGGGCTGCGCCACGTACTATGCCGACCGCGACGGCGACGGCTGGGGCACGGGGGCCGACGCGCGCTGTCTCTGCCGCGCGCAGAGCCCGTATCTCGCCAGTTCCGACACCGACTGCGACGATGCCGACCCCCTGCGCAACCCCGGCCAGCCCGAAGCGTGCGACGGTTTCGACAACGACTGCGACGGCGCGACCGACGACCTCGTGTCCGCGTGCGCCACGGGCTGCGGCGAGGGCACGCGCGAATGCATCGCCGGCGAATGGCAGCCGTGCAGCGCGCTGAGCCCGCTGCTGTGCTTCGACTACGGTTCCTGCAACCGCACGCCGCTCTGCGTCACCGAATGCCCGGGCGCCCCGCCCGAGGCCTGCAACGGCCGCGACGACGACTGCGACGGCTGGACCGACGAAGACTTCGACTGCATGCCGGGCCAGACCACGAGCGAGCCCTGCGGTCTCTGCGGCACGCGCACGACCGTTTGCACGGCCGCCTGCACGTGGGGTACGGCGGGCAGTTGCACGGGGGAGGGCGTCTGCTCGCCCGGCCAGTCCGAGACCACCAACTGCGGCAACTGCGGCCACGCGAGCCGCACGTGCCAGGCCAACTGCCAGTGGGGCGCGACCGGCAGCTGCACGGGGCAGGGGGTCTGCGCCCCCGGCACGACCACGCAGACCGGCTGCGACGTCTGCGCCCAAAAAACGTGTAGCACGAGTTGCCAGTGGAGCGCCTGCGCGCTGCTTCCCGGCAAGACGTGCCTCTACGAAGACGGCACCAACTGGGAATGCTGTGGCTACGGCAGGTGGCATTTCTGTCTGCCGCCGCGCTACGGCGAGGCCGGCTGCCGCTGGAGCCCCGATTGCGTCGACGTCCCGAACCACTGCCGCTGAGCGGAACGTCGCGCGACCCCGCACCGCTCTTGCTCGTCGAACTGCCGGTCCCGCCGCTCAGCGTCGCCGAGGCCACGGGAAACGTGCCGCTCGGCGCAGGCTGCCTTGCCCTGTACGCCCAGCGCGCGGCGGCGCTGGCCCATCCGGTGCAGGTTTTCGACGCGCGGCGCGCGGCACGGCTCGGCGACGCGGCGCTCACCGAGGCGTTGCTCGCCGCGGCCCCCTGGGGCGTGGGCTTCAGCCTGGCGGTCTGGAATATCGAGGCCTCGCTGCACATCGCCCGCGCGCTCCAGGCGGCCCGTCCGGAACTGCGCGTCTTCCTGGGCGGTCCCGAAGTGGCGGCCGACAATGCGCTGCTCGCGGCGTCGGGCCCCGAAACCTTCGATGCTGCCTGGCCGGGCGAAGGCGAGGGCTGGCTCGCCGCCGTCGCCGCCGGGGCCGACCCGGCCGCGCTGCCCGGCACGCTCCTGCCCGCGGCTGGCGGGCTGCAACCTGTTGCGGGCGCTTCGCCCACGGACTTCGCGGCCCCGGTCGATTTGCAGGCCGTGTTCTCGCCGTTCGTGGCCGGGCTCGTCGCGCCTGAGCCCGATGGGGTCATGTACCTCGAAACGGTGCGGGGCTGCCGCCACCGCTGCAGCTACTGCCACTACGACGGGGGGCGCCGGCGCCCCGCTGCCTTGCCGCTCGACGCGCTGGTCGACGCGTTCGCCTGGGCCCACGACGCCGGCGTCCGCGAAGTGTACCTGCTCGATCCATCGCTCGAACAACGACCCGATCTTGATGAGTTTTTGCAGATGTTGCGCCGCGTCAACCGGCGCCCGCGGCTGCCGCTCTTCGCCGAGGTGCGCGCCGACCGCGTCGACCGCGACGCGGCCACCGCCATGGCCCGCGCGGGCATCTGTGCGGTCGAGGCCGGCCTGCAGAGCGTCAACCCGCGGGCGCTGCGGGCCGTGAACCGGCCCACGCGGCTCGCGGCGTTTGCGGCAGGCTGCCGGGCGCTCGGCGCCGCGGGCATCCGGGTCAAGACCGACGTCATGCTCGGGCTGCCGGGCGACGATGCGCAGGGCATCCGCGACACGTTTCGCTTCCTCGCGGCCGAGCGGCTCACCGACGTGCAGGTGTTCTGGACGAGCGTGCTGCCGGGCACGGCGCTGCGGCGCCACGCCGAACGCCTCGGCCTCGTCTACGACCCGCAGCCGCCCTACGCGGTGCAGGCCACCCCGACGCTGGGCCGTGCCGAGGCCCTCCAAGCGCTCGAAGAGGGCACCGCCTGGGTCGACGTGGCCCTGTCCGTCGACGAAACGCCGCTGTTCCTCTCGCCCGGCGCGCCGCCGGCTGCCGGCTTCGAGGCGTTTCCTCTGCCCGCGCAGTTGGCGCCCGACGTCATTCTGCAATTCGCGTTCGACCTCGACCGACCGGCCGGCCGCCGGGCACTCGAACGCTTGTCGTTTTCACGCGTTGGCCGATTGCTGAACCTCGTCTTCCACGCGCGCGACCCGCAACGGCACGCGCGCTCGCTCGCCGACGCCACCCGGCGCGCCGTTGCGGCGGGGCCGTTTGGCACGCTGCTCGTGGCGGTCGCGAGCGACGCCGAGTTCCCGCTCGACGGGCTCGACGCCATCGAGGCCGCGCTCGCCGCCAACCGGCCCTCCCGCTACGTCGACGAAATCCACGCCGGGTTCGCCGAGTGGCCGCACCCCGAGCGGCGGCTGCATGTGCTCTGGCCGGCCACGGATGTGGCCCGGCTCGACGAGAGTTGGGCGGCCGACGCGCGGCAACTGGCGCGGCTCGTTTTCTGGGCGCGCTGCACGACGCCGCAGGATCTCGCCCACGCACTCCGCGGGCCCGTGCCGCTCGACGACTGGCTGCTGCTCGAACCCCCGCCCGGGAGTCCCGCGCCGATCGGCGCGCGGCCGCGCCTCTTTGCGCAGCTGTACGCCGCCGCGGGTGAGCGCGAACGCGTCGCCTTGGCCGACTGCGCCTGGCAGTGGGCCTGGCAGCGCTACGTTGCCCGGCGCGACGCCGATGCGCGGGGAGCGCCCCATGGCCGTTGACGAAGCGGCGCCCCCCGGCGGATCGAGCGGCGGACCGCGGCCGCCGCGCCGGCCGCGCTACCGGGGCACGCACCCGCGGGCCTTCCACGAGCGCTACAAGGAGCTCGCGCCCGAGCGCTACCCCGACATCCGCGCCCACGTGCGGGCCCGCGGGGCCACACCGGCCGGCACCCACGTGCCCATCCTGGTCGGCCCGGTGCTCGAAGCGCTGCGCCCGGCGCCCGGCGAATGCGTGCTCGACGCGACGCTCGGCTACGGCGCCCACGCCGAGGCCCTCGCCCGCTGCATCGGGCCGCAGGGCCGGCTCGTGGCCCTCGACGTCGACGGCGACACGCTCGACCGCACCACGGCCCGCCTGGCTGCCGGCGGCATCCACCTCGAAGCGCACCACCGGCCGTTCTCCGATGTCTCGGACCTGGCGCGCACGCACGCGCCCGGCGGCTTCGACGTCGTGTTCGCCGACCTCGGCGTGTCCAGCATGCAAATCGACGATCCAACGCGCGGTTTTTCATACAAGCACGACGGGCCGCTCGACATGCGCATGGACCGCCGGGCGCAAACCACGGCCGCCGATTTGCTGGCCCAACTCTCTGAGCGGCAACTCGCAGACGGGCTGCGCGAACTCTCCGATGAGCCCGACGCGGCGCGCATCGCGGCGGCCATCGTCAGCGCCCGGCGCGAGCGACCGCTGCTCCGCACGCGGCAGCTCGTCGACGTGGTGCTCGCCGCCACGGCACGCTCGGCACGCACCCCCGACCCGGCCCGGGCCGACGCCCCGGCCGGCCGGGCCGGCCAGAATCCGGCGCTGGCCCGCACGTTCCAGGCACTGCGCATGCTCGTCAACGACGAGACGGCGCGGCTCGACGCCTTTCTTTCGGCCCTGCCGCTCATCCTCAAACCCGGCGGCCGCGTGGGCGTGTTGGCCTTCCACAGCGGCGAGGATCGGCGCGTCAAACACGCCTTTCGCGGCGGATTGCGGGCCGGCCTCTACGCGGCGGTGGCGCCCGACCCGCTGCGCCCGAGCGCGAGCGAGATCCGCGACAATCCACGCGCCGCGCCCGCGAAATTCCGGTGGGCCCGCCGGGCCGCGGGGGCCCCGGCGCCGCCGGCCGGCGTAGCGGGGGACGCATGACCGTCGCCCTCATCCATCCGCCGCTCGCCGACCCGACCATGCCGTATGTGGCCGTGCCGCTGCTCACGGCTGTGCTGCGCCGCGCGGGCCACGACGTGCTGGCCATCGACGCCAACGCCGAGGCCACGGCCGCGCTCCTCTCGCGCGACGCGCTGCACGCTCTGGAGGGCCGGGTGCGGGCCCAGTTCACGCGGCTCGACCGTCAACCGCTGCTGCACCCGGCCGAACAGCGCGCCTACGTGGCGCTCTTCGATGCGCTCGCCGCCGCCGCGGGGATCGCCGACCGCATCGGCGCCGCGCTGAGCGTGCTGCGCGACCCCACGGGGCGCCGCTTCTTCGACCCCGCAGCGTACGCCGGCGCGGTCGACACGGTCGAGCGCGCCCTCACGCTCCTCGGCGCAGCCCACACGCCGCTGCAACTCGACTTCACGGCCTACCGGACACCCTTCGCCTGGCTTGACGGCGCCGAGATCCGCGCCGACGCCGCGCCCGAGCGCGACCCGTTCAGCGGCTACGCCCGCGACGTCCTCGTTCCGCGCCTGCGGGCCGCGAACGTGGCGCTCATCGGTCTGTCGATCGCGTTTCCGGGCCAGTTGCAGCCGGCGTGGTCGCTCGCCTACGCGTTGCGGGCCGCGCTGCCCGGCGTCACGCTCGTGGCCGGCGGTCCGGCGCTGACGCAGCGCTTTGCGCCCCTCGCACCCGATGAGGCCGAACGCCTGCGCGCGCCGTTCGACGCGCTCGTGCTCTTCGAGGGCGAACAGGCGCTCCTCGGGCTCGTCGACGCCGTTCGGCGCGGTGAGCGCCCGGCCGGCGTCGTGCGCGGGACCCCCGTGACCGACCTCGCCACCCTTCCGGCGCCCGACTTCGCCGACCTCAGCGCGAGTCCCTACCTCGCGCCGCGCCTCGTGCTGCCGTACGACGCGAGCCGCGGCTGCTACTGGGGCCGCTGCGCGTTCTGCCACTACGGGCTCGCCGAATGCGGCACCGCGCGCTACCGCGGCCGCCCGCCCGAGCGCGTCGCCGCCGACCTGCACGCGCTCGCCGAACGCCACGACGTGGGGCTCTTCTACCTGTCTCACGACACGTTGGCGCCGCGCCTCGGCCTGGCGCTCGCGCGGCAGCTCGCCGGGGGCGCACGTCGGCTGCGCTGGGCGAGCGACGTGCGCCCCGAACGCGCGTTCGCGGCCCCCGGGGTGGCCGCCGAACTGGCGCGGGGCGGCCTGCTCGCGGCTTCGCTCGGGCTCGAAAGCGCGGCCCCGCGGGTGCTCGAACGCATCGACAAGGGCGTCACGGTGCCCGAGGCGCGGGACACGGCCCGCGCCCTGGCCGCGGCCGGCGTGGCCGTCGAGGCCATGGTGTTCACCGATTTCCCTGGCGAAACGGCCGCCGAAGCGCTCGAAACCCTGCGTTGGCTCGCCGAAGCGCGCGGCGACCTCGCACTCTTCGTGTGCGGCACGTTCGATCTCACCGCGGGCTCGCGCGTCGCCCGCGAACCGGCCCACTACGGGATTCGCGACCTCTGGACGGCGGCGGGCGACGCGTTCCGCGCGGCGCGGTTCTACACCGAGGCGCGGCCGGGCAAGCGCCCGGCCGAACGCGCCGCCATCGACGAGGCGCTCGATCGCGTTGCCCGGCACTATCGGCTGCGGCGCTACCCGTGGGCCGGCGCGCTCTCGACGGCGCACACGCTGCTCTGGTACGAGCGCTACGGCCCCACGGCCTTCAAGACCGTGGCCCGGCGCGCGGGCGCGCCGCCCCGGGAGCCGGCGCCGCCGCGCGCCCGCTACGACGTCGCCGCTCTCGCTGAGCGCACGGCCCGCGAAGACGCCGCCATCTGGACCACGCTCACCCACGAACTACGCGCCGTGTCGCGCGCACTCTACGAGGAGCGAGCCGCACGCCTGCCGCTCGCTCGCCCGCCGCACGCGCCGACCGGCCGCCCTCACGGCGCCCAGCCGCCGCGCCGAACCCGGCGCGCGCCGGGCCGCCGCTGAAGGCAGACGCCGGCTACAGCAGTTCGAAGCGGCCCTGGAAGAAACGCAACTTCTCGGGTTCGTAGACGAAACGCAGACCGCGCAGGCTCGCGCGGCGCGCCCAAACCGCGATGATGCCCGCCGCGATGCCGCGCATGTGGTCGTTCGTGTAGACGCGGCGCGGGATGGTGAGCCGCACGAGTTCGAGGGCGGGGCGGTAGTTCTGGCCGGTCTTCGGGTCGCGGCCCTTCGAGACGTTGCCGCGTTCCATCGCGCGCACGCCGGTCTCGACGAAGATCTCGCAGGCGAGCCGCTGCGCCGGATACTCGTCCTGGTCGATGTGCGGCAGGAAGCGCTTGACGTCGAGGAAGATGGCGTGGCTGCCGGGCGGCGTGACGATGGGCACGCCCGCCTCGGTGAGCAGCCGGCCGAGCAGCGCCGTCTGCTGCACGCGCGACCGGATGTAGCGGTCGTCGAGCATCTCTTCGACGCCGCGGGCCGAAGCCGCGAGGTCGCCCGCGGAGAGCCCGCCGTCGGCGACGCCGCCTTCGTAGATGCGCAGCATCTGCTCGGCCCGCTCCCTCCAGTCGGCGTTGTCTTTGAAGGCGAGCAAGCCGCCGATGTTGATGAGGAAGTCTTTCTTGCCCGAGACCGTGCAGCCGTCGCCGTATTCCATCATTTCGCGCAGGATGTCGCGGATTCGGGTGTTGCGGTAGCGCGGGTCGCGCTGCTGGATCATGTAGGCGTTTTCGACGGAACGCGTGGCATCGTAGAGCACCGGGATGCGATGGCGCTGGCAGTACGCGTAGACCGCCTTCATGTTGTCCATGCTGACGGGCTGACCGCCGGCCATGTTGACCGAGTGCTCGAACGAGATGTAGGCGATGCGTTCGCCGCCGTGCTCGCGCACGACGGCGTCGAGTTTGCCAAGGTCGATGTCGCCCTTCCAGGGGTATTCGCTGGCCGGGTCGTGCGCCTGGTCGACGATGATGTCGACGAACACGCCGCCGGCCAGTTCCTGGTGCAGTTTGGTGGTGGTGAAGTACATGTTGCCCGGAACCAACTGCCCGGGTTTGATGAGAATCTGGCTCAGGATGTGTTCGGCCGCACGCCCCTGGTGCGTGGGCAGGATGTGCTGGTAGCCGAACACGTCGCGCAACACGGACACGAAGCGGTGATAGGCGTCGCTGGTCGTGGGCGTGGCGCGCGCGGCCTGGTAGGCGGCCCACTGGTCGGTGCTCATGGCCGACGTGCCGGAATCGGTGAGCAAGTCGATGGTGACGTCGGCCGACCGCAGCAGGAACGTGTTGTAGCCCGCGGCACGGACGGCATTGAGGCGGCCCTCGCGGCTCAACGTGCCCACACGCTCGACGGTGTGGATGAGATACGGGTAGACGTCGAACTCGTAGGGGGTGAGGTCGGCGAACACGGAGCGATAGCGCATCTGGTCGCGCCAATCGCCCGTGGCGAGCACGTCGAGCGGGGCCACGCGATCGCGTTCACCGAACAGTTGGATGATGGCGTCGGCCACCTGGTCGAGGTGCTCGTTGGTCATGGCGAGCCGCGGGATCTGCACGGGCACGAGCGCGTCGCGGTTGGTGCGCCCGAGAGCCACGGCGCGCACGCCGGACATCTGATAGAGCGCCGCCGAAAGCGCGTCCTGCTGTTGCGCGGCAACGTGCGGCAGGAAGGCCGCGGCGTCGATGTAGGCGCCGTCGCAACCCCGTTCGAGCGGCACACCGGCGCGCCGCAGCCGTTCGGTGAAGCGCTCGGTCTGGTGCATGACCCAGTGCACCTCGGCCTCGTCGCACATCTCGGCGAGCCCGCGCGCGAAGGTTTCCATGGCACGGCCCGACATGCCGCCGTAGGTGTGCAGACCCTCGTAGACGACGACCTCGTTCATGAACTTTTCGGCGTCGGCGGGGTTGTCGGTGGCGAGCAGGCCACCGACCGTGCACTTCGGGTCTTGCGCGGCGTCGACTTGCACGATGTGCGCCGACTTGCAGATGCGCCGCACGAGTTCGGCGATGGAGGTCGCGGACTGGCCACGCTCGTGGCGCTGAATGTACCAGGCGTTTTCGATGACCCGCGAGGCGTCGAGCACGAGCCTCACCCCGTGCCGGTCGGCCAGCGCCCGCACGGCGCCGAGGTTTTCGAGGCTGAACGGGTGTTGGCCGTCGGCAAACGCCTGGAGCCCGACGAACACGACGCCGTCGTCGCGCAGCACCTCGGCCAGCTTCGCGAGGTCGACGTTGCCCGTGAAGACCCGCTCGGCGTGGTCACGCACGTCGGGCACGCGCAGCCCCCGCGGTTCGAGGACATCGGCGCGCGTGCGGCCGTTGCTCGGCAGCACTCCGCCATGCGGCGCCAGCGTGGCCACGACCAACTTGACGCACCCGAGCACGTTGTGCGTGGGGCACACGTACGTGAGCCCGAGCACGTTGTGCACCGCGGCCTGCAGGGCCTCGAAGTTGCGCGCTCCGGCATACGCTTCGTCGCCGATGAACTCGCCGGAAAGCTGTTCCTGGCTGACGGCGCTCGTGCCGAGCGAGCACATGTCGAAGGTCACCTGGCTCGGCGTCAGCCGGAAGACGTTGAACCCGGCATTCGCGAGGTGGCGTTTGCGCTGTTCGAGGGAGGGGAAACTCAGCAGACGAACGGTCTTGATCTTGTGGGGCTCGTGGAGCGGCGCTGGGTTCGTCATGGTGCAGATGCCTCACGGGTTGCCAGTAATTCACAGCGTTTCCGCGGAGCGGGGGCCGGTTGCAGGCTCGGCTCGGCGGCCCCGTGACCGCGGCGAGGCCCGTCCGGCCTCGGCGGGAGGCAGTGTAGGCCAACCGCCGCGTCGCTGTCACGCCCCAAGAAATCACCCTCCGGGCCGCTCCTCGCGCCCGCTGCCGACCAGTCGAGAGCAGGACTCCGCCCCGAAGCGGCGTGCGGGGGCTTGCGCTTCCGGCCGGATACCGCAACCATGCGCGTGTCCGCCGACTCGGGGCCGCCGGGGTCGCGGCGGGTGGCCAGGGGGTTGCGCGATCGGCCCACCCGTTTTTCTCCCGCGGCACCACGAGAGATTCCGGGTGGACCGGCCCCGCCGCCGGCGGGCGTCACGTCAGGACACAGCGGAGGAGGCCCGAGGGATGGGCGAAATCTTCGAAAAGGGCGGCGAATTCATGTACGTGCTCACGGTGTGGGCCGTGCTGACGGTGTTCCTCGTCTTCGAGCGGCTCTACAGCCTGTTTCTGCGCTACCGCCTCGATGCCGACGCCCTTACCCGTCAGGTCATCGCCCTGCTCGAACGCGACAACGGCTTCACGCGCGCGCTCGAACGCGTCAGCGGAAAACGCACGCATCCCGTCACCACGGTGCTCAAAGCCGGTCTGCTCAAGGGCAATCGCAGCGACAAAGAAATCCAGCGGGCCATGGAGGAGGCCGCGCTCAAAGAGGTGCCGCGCATCCAGCGGCGCACCAACTACATCTCCATGTTGGCCAACGTGGCCACGCTGACGGGGCTGCTGGGCACGATCATGGGCCTCATCCAGGCGTTCAGCGGGCTCATGGAGGCCAACGCCGTCGACAAGCAGAACGTGCTGGCCTCCGGCATCTCGGTGGCCATGTACACCACGGCCTACGGGCTGCTGATCGCGGTCCCGGGCATCGTTGCATTCACCTTCCTCGGCAACCGCCAGAACCGCATCATCGAGTCCATGGAGGAGAGTGCGCTGACGCTCTTCAACTACCTCTCCGACCGCAACCGCGAGGCCGCCCAGGCCCGCGTGGGCGGCGAACCGGGCGAGGCACGCTGATGTTCGGCGGAGCGATGGGCTTCCCGCGCCAGAAGCCTCCCTCGGATGTCGAGGTCGAACTCATCCCGGTCATGAATTTGTTCATGACCATCATTCCCTTCCTGTTGCTCGGGGTAACGTTCTACCACGTGGCCGAAATCTCGGCCGCGGTGCCCACGCGTTCGGCCGACGGCACGTCCGATGTGGCCGACAGCGCGTCGGCGGTCACGCTCACGCTGGGGGTCAGCCACGCCCGCGGCTACGTGCTGAGCGCCAACGGCACGGGCGTGAGCCCCGAGGCGCTCGCCAGTCTGGCCCGCGTCTTGCCAAAGCGCGGCTCCGCGTTCGATACGGCGGGGCTTACCCGCACGCTGCTGGCCGTCAAGAAGCGCTATCCGAGCAGCGACACCATCGTCATCGTGCCCGAGCGCGACATCTTGTTCGATGACTTGGTCAAGACGATGGACGCCTCTCGCGAAGTCGAGACGGGCGCGTCCGGCTCCAATGGGCTGGCGAGCCGCCTCGCGCTGTTTCCGCGCGTCGTGCTCTCGCGGCTGCTGTAGAGGGGCCATGTTCGATAGTTTCATGAAACGGCGGGTCAAGGCGGCGGGCGACGCCAAGCTGATGCTCACCCCCATGGTCGACATGTTCACGATTTTGCTCGTGTTCCTGATCATGAGTTTCAGTCCCGACGACCCGGTCGACGTGCAGGGGCTCAACCTGGCCCACTCGTCGCAGGAAAACACGCTGAAAGACGCCATCCGCGTGTCGCTCGCCACCGACGCGCTGCGCGTCCAGGACGTGTTCATCGCCGACATCCGCGAGGGGCAGGTCGCCGGCGTTGCGGTCGACGGTCAGCGCATCGTGCCGCTCTTCGACGTGTTGCGCCGGCTCAAAGGCGAACGGCTGAGCGAACTCGAGCGGCGCGGCGAAGACGCCACCCAGGAAGACGCGGTTCTCGTGGTCCTGGTCGACCGGGGCACCCCCTACGAGTTGCTGCATCAGGTGCTGTTCACGGCCGCCCAGGCGGGCTACCCGAATGCCCGCTTCGGCGTGCTCAAAGGCGCGCCCGTGGCCACGCTTGGCGGCGTGGCGGGAGGGGCTCCATGAAACCGACGACGTTCGTTGCCGCGCGCCGTCCGGGCCGCGGCGGTCTGCTCGCGGCCCTGCTTGTGCTCGTCTGCGCGTTGCCGGCGTTCGCGAAACCGGCCCCGAACCGGCCGGCGCGGCGCGCGCGGCCCGTCCCCGCCGAACGCGCGATTCCCGCGCCACCCGCCACCGCGCCGGGCGCGCCCGCGCCAAAGCGCCCGCCGCAAACGGGGCTCGACATCGAAGCGGCCGAGCCGGTGCCCTTTGCGCCGCTCGGTCGGCGGGTCGAGTTCGACGCGCTCACCATCATGGGGCAGTCCAAGGCATCGGGGGCGGTCTACCTCTTCGAACGGCAGTTCACCGACCTGCCGAGCCTCATCCGGCGCCGCGAAAACTACCGGCCCGAACTCGAACGCCTGCTCAAGGAGCGCGGCCGACCATGAGCGCTGACACCCAGAGCGCGCCCGTGGTGTTCCAGGTTTTCGTCTTCCGCGGCGGCGAGTTCCTGAGGCGCGAACGCTATGCGCGGCGCAACGTCTCCGTCGGCAGCAGCCGCGATGCCGGGCTCGTGCTCGAAGGGGAGGGCGTCGCCCCACTGCACGCCCTGCTCGAAGTGAGCGACCAGGGCATCTGGGTGACGAACCTGTGCGAATACGGGCTTCTGCTCGACGGCGAGCCGGTGCTCGACCGGCTGCCGGTGCCGGACGACAGCCTGCTCACGCTCGGCGACTTGACCCTCAAGTGCAAGCGCCTCGCGCCGGCTCCGG
>CAYRCM010000074.1:0-23847 GCA_964422715.1 uncultured Myxococcales bacterium
GGTGCCGCCGCCCGCGCCACCCCTTCCGGCCCCGCCCGCCGCGCCCTCGCCGGTGCTCTCGGCCGCCCCGCGCCAAACGCGCCGGCCCATGAGCGCGCTGCGCGCCCGCATCGCCGAACGGCTCGTGATGGCCCAGCACACGGCGGCCATCCTCACGACGTTCAACGAGGTCGACATGTCCGCCGTGTTGGCGTTGCGCGAACGCCACGGCGACGCCTTCCAGAAGCGCCACGGTGCGCGCCTCGGCATGATGTCGTTCTTCGTCAAGGCGGCGGTCGACGCGCTGCGCTCGGTGCCGGCCCTCAACGCGCAGATCCAGGGCGACGAAATCGTCGAGAACCACTTCTACGACATCGGAGTGGCCGTGGGCACGCCGCGCGGACTCGTCGTGCCGGTGCTCCGCGACGCCGACCGGAAGGGGTTCGCGCAGATCGAAAAGGACATCGGCGACTTCGCCGAACGCGCGCGGGTCAACAAACTCACGCTCTCCGAGCTGACCGGCGGCTGTTTCACGCTCTCGAACGGCGGGGTGTACGGCTCGCTGCTGTCCACGCCCATTCTCAACCCGCCCCAGAGCGGCATCCTCGGCATGCACGCCATCAAGAAGCGGCCGGTCGTGGTCGACGATCAAATCGTCATCCGGCCCATGATGTACTTGGCGCTCTCGTACGACCACCGGCTCGTCGACGGGGCCGAGGCCGTGACGTTCTTGAAGCGCATCGTGCAGTGCATCGAGGCTCCGGAGCGTCTGTTGCTCGACGCCTGACCGCGTCGCGGCCGGCGTTCGGAGGGGCTGGACAGTCGGGGGCGGGGGCGCTATGAGTGTGCCTCGCGGTGCGGGACACCCCTTCCTCCAGGGCGGCGGCGGGTTCCCCCCTGTCGGCGTACAGGGCACGCCGAGGTGGCGCGATGCTCAGAACCTTTGAACTCGAAGGCGGTCGCATTGCCGAGCGCTACGACGGTTCGGGCTGCATTCTCGTGTATGTCGCGCCCGACGAAAACGAGCGCCGCTACCTGACGGGCACGCTCGCCGTCGACGAACACACGCTCGCCTCGGCGCTCGACCCCGACGAATTGGCCCGCCTCGAATTCGAGCCCGAACACGTGGCGCTCATCTACAAGCGACCGCGGCCGTACGCGGGTTCGGGGCGCGACGAGTTCTTCTTCCGCGTGGCCTCGACGGGCTTGTTCCTGTTCCGCCAGAAGCTCGTCATGGTCGTCGCCGAAGACTTGCCGCTCTTCGAGGGCAAGCAGTTTGCCAAGGTCACGTCGTTGCCCGACGTGGCGCTCAAACTCATCAACCGCGCCACGGCCCAGTATCTCGAAAACCTCAAGACCATCAACCAGTTCACCGACGACTTGGAACGCAAAATCAATTCGTCGATGGAAAACAAGTACCTGCTGAGTCTCTTCGTCCTCGAAAAAAGCCTCGTGTACTACCTCAACGCCATCAATTCCAACTCGATGCTCATCGAGAAGATGAAGTACAACGCGCCCAAATTCGGCTTCTCGCAGGAAGGGTTGGAATTCCTCGACGACATCACCATCGAAAACGCCCAGTGCTTCAAGCAAGCCGAAATCTACTCCAACATTCTCGCCAGCATGATGGACGCCCGAGCCTCGATCGTGAGCAACAACCTCAACGTGCTCATGAAGACGCTCAACATCATCACGATTGCCATCATGGTGCCCACGCTCGTCGTGAGCGTGTTCTCGATGAACGTCGAGTTGCCCCTGCAGCGCGAACCGCACATGTTCTGGGCCATTCTGGGTCTTGCCCTCATCTCCGTGTTCGGCCTGTTCTGGGTCTGGCGGCGCACCCAACGCAAGAGGTAGCGCGCCCGCCGCGGCTTCCGGCCGGCGGGCTCGACTTCTCCGACCGCGGACCTTGACAAGGGCTGGCCAGCTTCGCATCATCCGCCCGCGGCGAACCAACCTCACACCAGGGGAGTTGCGCATGTTCCGAGTGGTGCTCGCATTTTCCGGCGGTCTGGACACCTCGTTCTGCGTCGTGTACCTGCGCGAAGAGAAGGGCGCCGCAGTGACCACGGTCACGGTCAACACGGGGGGCGCCACTCCCGCCGATCTGGCCGAAATCGAACGCCGCGCGTTGGCGCTGGGGGCTGTCGAGCACCGCGAAATCGACGCGCGCGAAACGGTCTTCTCGCGGCACATCGCGCACCTCATCCGCGGCAACGTGCTGCGCGGCGAGGTCTACCCCCTGTCGGTGGCCGCCGAGCGGGCCGAGCAGGCGCTCCAGGTGGCGCGCGTGGCGCGCGAAATCGACGCCGACGCCGTGGCCCACGGGTCGACCGGGGCCGGCAACGACCAGATCCGCTTCGACATCGCGTTCCACACGTTGCTGCCGGGGGTTTCCATCATCACCCCCATCCGCGACCTCGGGCTCACGCGCGAAAGCGCCACGGCCTATCTCGTCGAGCGCGGCCTGCCCGTGCCGAGCGGCGCGCAGCGCTACTCGGTCAACCGCGGCATGTGGGGCACGACCCTCGGCGGCGGCTGGACACACGACCCCTGGAACGCCCCGCCCGCCGATGCCTGGCCGCCCTGCACGGGCCGGCCCGAAGGCGAAGACCTGGTCATCGAATGGGCCGACGGCCTGCCGTGCGCTCTCGACGGCCAGAAACTCGGGGGCCACGCGCTCGTCGAGGTGCTGTCGGAGCGGCTGGCTCCCTACGGCATCGGGCGCGCCATCCACCTCGGCGAGACGGTGCTCGGCATCAAGGGCCGCATCGGCTTCGAGGCTGGCTCGGCGCTGCTGCTCATCCAGGCCCACCGCGAGCTCGAGAAACTCGTGCTCACCCGCTGGCAGATGTTCTGGAAGGACCACCTCGCGCGCTTCTACGGCGACCGGCTGCACGAAGGGCAGCATTTCGACCCCGTCATGCGCGACATCGAGGCCTTCATCGGCCACTCGCAGCGCGTGGTGAGCGGTGAAACGCGGGTCCACGTGCAGCCCGAGCACTTCCAGGTCACGGGCGTGCGCAGCCCGCACACGCTCATGGACCCGGGGGTGGCACGCTACGGCGAAACGCACTTCCTCTGGACCGGCGACGAGGCCCGCGCTTTTGCCAAGGTTGCGGCCATTCCCGGTCTGCTTGCGGCCCGGCGGCCAGGGGAGGGCGATCCTTGGTCGTAACCCAGCGGCTGCGCCTCGATCGCATCGCCTCGTCCACGCGCAACGCACGACTCGAGCGCGAAGTCATCGTCGGACCCGATGTCGTGAGCGCCGACGGCTACGTCCTGGCCGTGCGCATCCTCACCGACAAGCCCACCTACAACGTGGTCGAAGACGTCAACGGGCGCTTCATCCGCGTGCGTTCGGGCGACGTGTTCGCGGGTACGCTCGGCAGCCGGCGCGCGCTGCGCGGCTACGCCGGCGTCGTGCCCGAGGCGCTCAGGGTAGGCGACCACATCCATGTCCTCAACCTGGGCGGCGTGCTTGGGCACTGCACGTCCATCAATCCCGAACTCGGTCCCCCCTTCGATTCCGAGGTGCTCGGGGCTGTGCTCGCGTTTCCCCCGCTCGGCGACCGCATCGGATTTCCCGCCCACATTCGCCAGAACGCCATCCCGCTCGCCGACGACCTGCAGTGCGATCGGCCCGTCGTCTACGTGGCCGGCACCTCCATGGATGCCGGCAAGACGGTCGCTGCCACCGAGATTGTGCGCGGCCTCTGGCAGGCGGGGCTGCGCGTCGCGGGCGTCAAGCTCACGGGGGTATCGCTGCGCCGCGATGCCCTGTCCATGCTCGACGCGGGTGCCGTGGTGGGGCTCACGTTCAACGATGCGGGCATCGTGTCGACGCGCGAGAGCGACGCGTTGCGCGGCGCCCGCGGGCTCCTGAACCATATCGCGCGCAGCGTCGCGCCCGACGTGATCGTGGCCGAACTCGGCGACGGCATCCTCGGCGAATACGGCGTCGGCAGCATCCTGTCCGATGCGGCCATCATGAAAATCGGCGTCGCGCTCATCGTGTGCGCTCCCGACCAGGTGGGCGCGTGGGGGGCGCAGCGGCTGCTCGTCGAGCGCTTCGGTCTGCATCCCACGGCCATCACCGGGCCGGCCACCGACAACGACGTGGGCACGCGTTTCATTCGAGAATCGTTGGGGGTTCCGGCGCACAACGCGCGCCGCGATGCCCGGGCGCTCGTTGCATTGGTGCTCGATGCGCTGCGTGTCCGCGAGGAGGCTTGCCGTGACTCCTGAGACCGCCAGTCTGCGCGTTGCCGTGCTCGGTGCGGCCGGCTACGTGGGGGGCGAACTGCTGCGGTTGCTGTCGGCGCATCCCGCCGTCGCGCGGCTCGTGGCGTACTCGCACAGCCACGCCGGCAGGCCCTGGTCCGAAGCGCATCCGGTGCTGCAGCACGTCCCGACCGCCACGTTCGAGGCCTTCGATGTCGCCGCGGCGGCGCGTGCCGCCGACGTCGTCTATCTCGCCCTGCCGCACGGCAAGTCATCGGAATGCATGGGTGAACTGCTGCAGGCCGACCCGCCGCTCATCGTCGATCTCGCGGCCGACTTCCGCATCCAGGACCGCGCGTTGTTCGAGGCGTACTACGGCCCGCACCCGGCCTTCGAGCATGCCGCTGCGTTTCGCTATGGGCTGGCCGACGTCCACGGCGCGGCGTTGCACGGGGCGCGCCGCATCGCGGCCCCCGGTTGCTTCGCCACCGCCTGTCAACTCGCGCTCTACCCGCTCGTTCGGGCCGGACTCATCGCCGAAACGCCCGTCGTGTGGGCCCTTACGGGGTCTTCCGGGGCGGGTGTGCAGCCGAAGCGCACCACGCACCATCCCGTGCGGGCACACAACCTGTTCGCCTACTCGCTCGGCGGTCACCGCCACGAAGCCGAGATTGCCGACGAGATGCGTCGTTGGGGCGCCCGGGCCGATGCCGAGTGCCGCCTGCTGACGCATTCGGCACCGCTCGTACGCGGCATCCACGCCACGCTGCACGCCCGGCTCCAACGCCCACTCGCCGACCCGTTGGCGCTCTACGCGGCGTCCTTCGCGGGCCGACCGTTCGTGCACGTCAAGGCTGAGCCGCCCGAGCTGGCGGCCGTCGTCGGCACGAACTTCATCCACGTGCACGCGGCGCCGCGCGCCGGCGGCCTCGAAGTCGTCGCCACCACGGTCATCGACAACCTCGTCAAGGGGGCCGCGGGGCAGGCCATCCAAGCCATGAACCTGGCGCTCGGGCTGCCCGAAGCCGCCGGGCTCGAACACGCGGGGCTCTATCCGTGCTGATGCATCCTTTCGAAATGCCGGTGTACGCCCGGCTGCCGCTGACGCTCGTGCGCGGGCGGGGGGCCTACGTCTACGACGCCGCGGGCCGGCGCTTCCTCGATTTCTATGGCGGCCATGCCGTCGCCGTGACGGGGCACTGCCATCCGACGGTGGTCGCGGCGCTGGCGGCGCAGGCCGAGCAACTGCTCTTCTACTCCAATGCGGTCGACCTGCCGGCGCGTGGGCAGTTCTTCGACGCGTTGCAGCGCCTCGTGCCCGCCGAACTCGACCGCGCGTTCGTCATCAGCACCGGGGCCGAGGCCAACGAACAGGCGGTTCAACTGGCGCGACGCCGCACCGGGCGGGGCGCGGTCGTGAGCGTCGAGGGCGGTTTCCACGGCCGAACGCTGGCCACGCTGGCACTGTCCGGTCTGCCCGCCTTTCGCCGCCGCGCCGAACTGAGCCCGGCCGGTCGCGCGCTCACGGCCCTCACGCGCGTGTGCCCATTCGACGATGCCGAGGCGCTCGCCGGGCTTGTCACGCGCGACACGGCCGCCGTGCTCGTCGAGCCCGTCCAGGGGCTCGCGGGCGCGCGCGACGTGGCGCCCGCTTTCCTGCAAACCGCGCGCGCTGTCTGTGACGCCACGGGTGCGGCCCTCATCTTCGACGAAGTGCAGAGCGGGTGCGGCCGAACCGGTGCGTTTTCGGCGGCGCAGCGCTACGGGGTCATCCCCGACCTCATGACGCTCGCGAAGGGGCTGGCCTCAGGCGTGCCCATGGGCGCCGTGCTGGCCCGTTCCGCCTGGGTCGCCGATCTCGGCTCGGGCGACCTCGGCACCACCTTCGGCGCCGGCCCGCTCGCCTGTGCCGCGGGGGCCGCCAGCCTCCAGGTGCTGCATGTCGAGGCGCTCGCCGACAATGCCCGGCGGCGCGGGGCCGAGCTCAGCGCCGCGCTGGCCGCCGTGCGCGGCGTCGTGCGCGTCCGCGGGCTCGGCTTGCTCATCGGGGTGGTGCTCGACCGGCCTGCCCGCCCCGTCCAGGAAGCGCTCTTCGAACGCGGCGTCCTCGTGGGCTCCGCGGCCGACTCCCACACGTTGCGACTGCTGCCGCCCCTCGTCATCCAGGACGCGGAGTGCGAACAGTTTCTCACCGCCTTTCGTGAGGTTAGCGCATGAGTATTCGCCATTTCCTGTCCACCACCGACTGGTCCGATGCCGAAATCCTCGCCCTGCTCGATCGGGCGGCCGTCCTGAAGAAGGGTGGGCCCGACCAGGCGCTGCTCGGCAAGGTGCTGGGGCTCGTGTTCTTCAACCCGTCGCTGCGGACGCGCGCCTCGTTCGAGGTGGCCATGCTCACGCACGGCGGTCACTCCGTCATCGTGGAACCGGGCAAGGGGGCGTGGCCGCTCGAGACACGGCTCGGCGCCGTCATGGACGGCAACGCGGTCGAGCACATCATCGAGGCCGCCGCCGTGCTGGGGCGCTATGTGCATGCGCTCGGCGTGCGCTCGTTCCCCGAGGCGCCCACCTGGGCCGAAGCCCGTGAAGACCACGTCATCCACGGTTTCGCGAAACACGCCGGCGTGCCCATCATCAACATGGAATCGGCGCGCCGCCACCCCTGCCAGGGCCTCGCCGATGCGCTCACGCTGCGCGAGAAGCTCGGCCGCGACCTGAAAGGCCGGCGCTTCACCCTGACGTGGGCCTGGCATCCGCGGCCGCTGCCCACGGCGGTGCCCGTGAGCGCCGCCATCGCCGCGGCGCGGCTTGGCATGGCCGTCACCATCGCCCATCCCCCGGGCTTCGAGCTCGACCCCGACGACATGCAGGTCATTCGCGCCACGGCGGCGCGCCAGGGCGGGTCGGTGGAGGTCGTGCACGACCAGGAGGCCGCCATCGCGGGCGCCGAGGCCATCTACGCCAAGAGTTGGGGCAGCCTTGCGGCCTTTGGCAACGCCGAGGCTGAGCGCGCCCTGCGCACGCCGCACCGCGCCTGGCGCGTCGACGAACGGCTGATGGGCACCACGCTCGGCGGCAAGGGCATCTTCATGCACTGTCTGCCCGTGCGCCGCAACGTCATCGTCACCGACGGCGTGCTCGACGGTCCGTGGTCGGTGGTCGTCGACCAGGCCGAAAACCGCCTGCACGCGCAACGCGCTCTTCTCCACGCCATTCTGGGAGCGGCCGCATGAGAGACGTCGTCCACGCGCTCCGGGGCGCCCTCGACTACACGCGCCGCTATCGCGACCGCACGTTCGTCGTGAAGGTCGGTGGCGAACTGCTCGATCGCCCCGACACGCTCGACAATATCGCCGTCCAGATTGCGCTCATCGAATCGCTTTCGATCCGAGTGGTTCTGGTGCACGGCGGGGGGCCCCAGGCCACGCGCATGTCGCGGCAGCTCGGCATCGAACCTGAGATGGTCGCCGGCCGCCGGGTCACGAGCCCGCCGGTGCTCGAAGTCGCCAAGATGGTCTACGCGGGCCAGATGAACGTCGACCTGCTTGCGGCGCTGCGCAAGCACGGCGTGCGAGCGGTCGGTCTCTCGGGCATCGACGGCCAACTCGTCACGGCGCGGCGGCGCCCGCCGGTCACGGTCGTCGACGACGCGGGAGTCGAGCGCACGGTCGACTACGGCGAAGTCGGCGATGTCGAGAGCGTCGACCCGGCGCTCGTCGAGTCGCTGCTTTCGACCCGGTACGTACCGACCGTCGCCTCGCTCGCCGCCGACGCTCAAGGACGGCCGCTCAACATCAACGCCGACACGTTGGCCGAGGCCCTCGCCACGGCGCTCAAGGCCTACAAACTCGTGTTCCTGACCACGGCGGCCGGGCTGTTGCGCGACGCGCAGAACCCGGCATCGCTCGTGACGTTCGCCGAGCCCGACGACCTGGCCGACCTGATGGCGGGCGGGGTCATCTCGGGCGGCATGCGGCCCAAGGTCGAAGCCTGCATGCGCGCGGTCCAAAACGGCGTCCGGCGCACGCACATCATCGACGGCCGCAGCCCCGACTCGCTGCTCGTCGAGCTGTTCACGGGGGCCGGTTGCGGCACCATGATCGTCGGCCAGCGCGAGAAAGCCGCCTACCGCGAGCAGGGGCTCTGAGGCCGACGCGGGCGCCGCCGAGCGCCGCCGCCGCGGGTCCAATGTCGTTCCGTCCGCGACCGGGAAGGAGAGCCGATGACCGCCACCGACCTGTTGCTCGAACTCGTTCGCATCTCGAGTCCCTCCGGCCAAGAGGAACGCGCCGCGCGTCAACTCGGGCAGTGGGCGCGCGGTTGCAACCTCTCGGTCGTCCAGGACGAAACCTCGGTGCGCGTCGAGCTGCCCGGCCGCGAATCGGGGCCCCTGTTGCTGCTCGTGTCGCACCTCGACACCGTGCCCCCGGGCGAAGGCTGGACCGTCGACCCGTTCGCCGGGACCGTCAAAGACGGGTGGCTCTGGGGCCGCGGGGCCGTCGATGCCAAGGCCTCGGTCGCTGCCATGGCCGCGGCCACGGCCACGCTCGCGAGTCAAGGCGGTCTTCCGCGCGGACGGCTCGTCTTCCTCGCCACGTTCTCCGAAGAAACGGCCAACACGACCCTGCCGCTGGCGCTGAAACGGCTCACCGCCAAGCCCGACGCGGCCGTGGTGGGCGAGCCCACTGGGCTCGAGCCCTGTGTGGCGCAGCGCGGGCTCCTGATTCTGCGCGTGGCCTGGCGCGGCGAACAGCGGCACGCGGGCTGGGCCGCCGCCGCGGGCGAGCGCCTGCCGAACGCCATCGAAGACGCCGCCCGCGACCTGCTCGTGCTCCGCGACATCGACTGGGGGCCGCCCCATCCGGTGCTCGGGCCCATTGCGCTCATTCCGACCATGGCCGAGGCGGGGGTCGCCCGCAACGTGACGCCCCCGCGCTGCACCATCACCTTCGACGTGCGCACGACGCCGAGCCGCGCCAACGACGCGGTCGTACAGGCGGTGCGCGACGCGGTCAGCGGCGAGGTCGAGGTCGTTTCCAGCCGTTTCCTGCCCGCCGAGACGCCGGCCGACTCCGCCCTGCTCGCCGCCCATCGGCGCGTGCGGCCCGACGCCGTGCCCTTCGGTTCTCCGACGGCCTCCGACTGGGTCTTCCTGCGCGACATCGACACGGTCAAACTCGGCCCGGGCGACTCGCGCCGGTCGCACACCCCCGACGAACGCGTGCTCCTCAGCGAAGTCGAAGCTGCGGCCGAGCGATACGCGGCTCTCGTGCGCGCCTACCTCGGCTGACCTGCTCGACCTGCGGGGCTTTGCTGCGGCGTCCCGGCCGCGGGCGCGGTACGCTCCGAGGCGTGCGCCTGGGCCGGCCCCTCGGCGCCGTGGAGGAGCGCATGTCGTCCCGAGAGAGTTGCCCGCCCGTGACCCGACTCTGCATCAACTGCGACAACCGCCACGGCTGCCGCAGCCCCGTGCCGCCCTGCCTCGGGCTGTCCCGTACGGCCGCCGAACGGCGCCTCTCGGGCAAGACCCTGCTGAGTCTCCGCGGGCTGCTCGCGGAGTGCCGGCGGTGTGCCGACTTCGAGCGTTGCTGGAGTCCCGAAGCGTTTCGCGCGGCCTGCAAGCCCCCCTCGGCTCCGCCCCTCACCCCGTAGCGTGGCGTCCGCTCGGCGGGTTGGCCGCCAGAATCCGTCGCCCACGCCGGGATTCGCGAGCGGATCCGGGGGCAATCGCGGTGTCGGCTGCGCCGTTTTGGTGCTCGCCGGAGCGCTGCTGCGACTGCGCCCGAATCGGCTTGCCTCCTTGCGCTGGACCCCGCCTCCACTCGCTCGGACCTCGGCGCCGCGACGGATTCTGGGCCGACGGGACACGTGACAAGCGTGTGCCAGATCTCTAGAGTGTCGCGCGGCTACCGCCGACGCCGGCAGGCCGCGTCGGCCCGTGGAGGCACCCGGTGACCGATGGCCTCATCCACGTGCGCGACCTCGACTTTCGCCACGGCCCCGACGAAGCGTGGCGGCTCCGCTGCGAGCGCTGGCAACTCGGTTCCTTCGAGCGGCACCTGCTCGTCGGGGCCAACGGGGCCGGCAAGACCACGTTCCTGCGAATTCTGGCCGGCGCCCACCTCGTGGCGCCCGAGGTCGTGCAGATTCTCGGGCGTCCGGCGTTCCACGACACGTCGCTCGTGCGCGACGTCTGCTTTCTCGGCGGCTCGCCCCCCTTCGACGTCGACGTTTCGGTGGCCGACATGCTGGCGCGGCGTCCCGACGTGTCGCCCGAGCGCCGCGAGCAGCTCGTCCGCCTGCTCGGGGTCGAGCCCGGTTGGCGCCTGCACCGTCTCTCTGACGGCCAGCGCCGCCGCGTGCGCATCCTCCTCAAACTGCTGCGCCCCGCGCGCGTCCTGCTGCTCGACGAGGTGACGAGCGACCTCGACGTCGTGGCGCGCGCCGACCTCCTCGCGTTCCTGCGCGCCGAGACGGAGCGGCATGGGGCCGGCGTCGTCTACGCCACCCATGTTTTCGACGGGTTGGACGACTGGGCCACCCACCTGACCTGGATCGCCGGCGGTCGGCTGCAAGTCAGTGCGCCGCTCGCCGGCTTGCCCGAGTGGCAGCAGCTGCGGGCCGCGGGTGTGGCAAGCCCGCTCCATCGGCTCGTCGAGGGGTGGTTGCGGGGCGCCGCACGTCCCTCCGGTCTGTCCCCGGCGGAGGCTCCATGATGGGTTTCGCTTTTCGTGTCGCACTGTTCTCCGCCCTTGTGGCCGGTCTGTGCGGCTGCGGCGGCGGCAGCGCCCAGCCGGGCGACGCGCAGCCAGACGGCAGGGCAGGTGACGTAGGCGAGTGGGATGCCGGGGCGTCGGATCTCGCCAAGCCCGACGCGTTGATGCCCGACGGCGGCATCGCCACCGACGTACCGTCCGCCGACGCGCCGCTCGACGCTTTGCTCGCCGACGCGCCACTCGACGCTTTGCTCGCCGACGCGCCGCCTGGCGACGCGGCCCCCGATGCGCCGCCTCGCGACCACGCAGTCGGCGAAGCCGGCGGCGACGTGCCGCTGCGCGGCGAGACCGGCGGCGATGCCGTCGCTGCGGCCGACGGCGCCGCACCGCGCGACGTGTCGCCCGAAACCTCCGCCGACGCGGCGCGCGACGCGGTGGGCGAGGGCCTGCCGGACACCGGGGCCCCAAGCGATACCGCTGGCGAGGCAACCGCCGACCTGGCGCACGACGTCGACGTCCCCCCGCCGCCCCCGTGCCCGCCGCCCGCCGAGCTCGTCGAGCCGAGCATCGGCGGCCGCGTCTACGAGGATGGCGACTGCTCGGCGCAATCGCTCCGGGCCCAGCGCTTCGTTGCGCCGGCCGATAGCGGCCTCGGGGGCGAGCTCGTGCAACTGCTTGGCGCCCATCCGGCGGCCGAGCGGGCGACTTGCCCCGACGGCACGTTCGCGTTCGGGGCGCTGCCAGCCGGCAGCTACCTCCTGGCGTTGCCCCGGCCGGGCCCGTGCACGAGCAACAACCGCCCGGTGCGGCTGCCGGACGCCATTCGCTCGGGGGCGGTCACCCTCGTGACGTTCGGCGACAGCATCCCCGCCTATGGCGCCGAGCCATTCTTCCCGGCGCGGCTCGCTGCGCTGCTGCGGCCGCTCGCGCCGGTCAGCGATGTCAATCTGGCCGTCCCCGGCACCATGACGACCGACTGGCTGCCCGGCACGGCGCTCTTCGAAAACACCTTGGCTCCCGAGTTGGCGGCGGCCGATGTCGCGATCATCTCGCTCGGCGGCAACGACATCCAGAACTTCGCGAACTGCTGGAGCGGTTGCGACCCCGCCGAACTCGCGGCCCGCATGGAGGAGTTTCCGGCGTTTTTTGCCGAGGTGCTGGCGCGCATCCATATCATCCTCGACGAGGTCCGGGCGCGGGCGCCGCAGGCCGACGTCGTGTACCTCATCTATCCGAACTACGGGCGTTCGTCGTTCTGGGCCGAGTATGCCGGCGAGTGGATCGGCCTCGTCGAACTCGTGCTCGACAACACGCTGCGCGACATGCGCCGCGACCTGAGCCGGGTGCCCGGCGTGTTGCTCGCCGACTTGCTCGCCGCCACGGCCCAAGAGGACCTCGACCGCTTCCTCAGCGACCCGCTGCACCTGAGCGACGCGGGCGCCGACTTCTGGGCGCGCGAGGTGTTCCAGACCCTCGGCGGGGCGCTCGTGGGCCCCGAGCCGCTGGGCAGCGAGCGCATGTTCGGCTTCGCCCCCGCCTCCGGATGCCCGGCGCCCTGACGTCCCCCTCGGCCTCGTCGTCTCCGCGGACGTCGTCTCGAAGAAAAAAGTGCAAGCGGGCAGGGGACAGACCGGCGGCCCGGCCGATTCCTCCGGCGACGCTTACGGACGGCTTCGCCCCACGGTGGGGCGCGGCCCGACCCGGGGCGCCGCAACTCATCGGAGGAGCGTCATGTTCATTCTTTCCATCCTGGCGGTTGTGGCCTGCGTCGCGACTTCAATCGGCGTCTTTTTCGTGGCCCCGCGTCTGACGGGCAAACTGAAGGGAATCATTCCGCTCGTGGTCTGGATCGGCGCCGAAATGCTGCCGATCTTGGTGCTTCTGGCCGAGGGGCGAGCGCTTACGGCGACCAGCGTCGAACGCTACTACCACAGCCACCCCGGCGCGAGCGCACTGCCGCTCGTGGGCCAACTCGTCTCGGCTGTGCTCGGCACCGTCCTGCTCATGAACGCTCGCAGCGCCCAGTTCCGGGCGCTTGCCGAGGGGGGGGACGATCGGCCGCTCGGTGGGGAGCCGGTCACCCGTTGAACGATCGCAGGGGAGTGTCGCGGTCCGTGGGGGGATTCGGCACGGGCGGGGCACAGGAAGCGCCCCGCCGCGCCGCGTGCGGGGCTACTCTTCGGGAAGCGGAATGGTTTCGGCCCAAACGGCCAGCGAGTAGGGCAGGCACGACACGCCGGAGCCGTCGTGCGGCCGCACGATGACCTGGATGCGCAGGTCGTCGCTGATCATGCAGGTGCAGTCGACGTCGATCGCCACGGCCTTCATGCCATCGACCGCCTCGGTTACGCAGTATTCCTCGATGACGAATTCCTGCGTGCAGAACTCGGACGGCTGGCCGTCGACCCAGGCCCCCACGATGCACAGGTCGTAGTCGACGCCCTCGGGGACGTTGTCGAGCGCCACGTACAACGTGTAGTCGTCGTCGGGCGGGTCGCCCGTGAACGGGTTGCAGAGGCTGAAGCCCTCGAGCACGTCGATCAGGTAGTTGTCGACATCGCCCGTCGGATAGAGCGTGGCCGTCCAGAGGCGGGCGTCGGAGCCTTCGGTCACGGTGTTCATGTACTCGGCCGAGCCGCACGTCTCGTTCGACTCGTAGAGGTCGCCCGCCAGACCCTCGTCGACATCCCCGTCGCAGTTGTTGTCGAGCCCGTCGCAGATTTCGTCGCCGCCCGGGACTTCGCCCTGGCAGATTTCGTCGCCATCGACGCAGGCCTTGCGGCCGGCGGTGCATTCGCCTTCGTCGGTGCCGCACACGTCGCCGGCGCCCGGGAAGGTCTCGTCGGTGTCGCCGTCGCAGTCGTTGTCGGTGTCGTCGCACGACTCGGGGATCTGGCCCGGCAGAATGACCGGGGAGCCGCCCTGCAGGCAGGGGCCCCAGGCGCCCTGCGCCGAGCACGTCGAGACGCCCTGCACGCAGACGCCCTGCGTCACGCCGCAGACGGTGGTGGAAGTCGGCGTGCAGGCGCAACCTTCGTCAGTGTCGCCGTCGCAGTCGTTGTCGCGCAGGTCGCCGCACGTGTCGGTGGCCGCGGGCGTGGGCGCGTTGCAGGCGGCCCACTGGCCCCGGTTGCAGGTTTCTTCGCCAGGGCCGCAGGCCGAAGAGCAGGGGCGGCTCAGATCCTCGTCGGTGCTGCCATCGCAGTCGTTGTCCTGGTTGTCGCAGGTTTCGGCCGTCGGACGCGGCGCGGTGCAACCAACCCAGTTGCCGAGCGAGCAGGTTTCCTGGCCGTTGCCGCAGAGGGTTTCGCACGCGCGGCTGAGGCCCTCGTCGATCTGGCCGTCGCAGTCGTTGTCGTCGCCATCGCACACTTCGGCTGCGGGCGCGGGCGCGTCGCACGGCCCCCATTCGTTGTCACCGAGGCAGGCCTGCACGCCCGAACCGCAAGCCGTGTTGCAGGCGCGCTGCACGTCCTCGTCGAAGTCGCCATCGCAGTCGTTGTCGAGGCCGTCGCACAACTCGGCTTCGGGGGCGGGCGCGTCGCAGGCGCCCCAGACGCCGGCCGCGCAGGTCTGGGTGCCGTCGCCGCAGTCGTTCGTGCACCCCTGGGTCAACGATTCGTCGGTCTGGCCGTCGCAGTCGTTGTCCTGGTTGTCGCACGCTTCAGCCTCGGGCTCGGGCGCGTCGCAGGCGCCCCAGACGCCGGCCGCGCAGGTCTGGGTGCCGTCGCCGCAGTCGTTCGTGCACCCCTGGGTCAACGATTCGTCGGTCTGGCCGTCGCAGTCGTTGTCCTGGTTGTCGCAGATCTCGGCGGCGGGCTCGGGTGCCGTGCAGTCCGTCCATTCGCCGGCCTCGCAGGTCTCGACGCCGTCGCCACAGTCGGACTCGCAGTCCCGTTCGAGATCCTCGTCGGTCTGGCCGTCGCCGTCGTCGTCGAGGTTGTTGCAGGTCTCGGCCGGCGGCGGCCCTTCGACCTGGCATTCGCCCCACGCGCCGGCCGTGCAGGTCTGCTGGCCGGTCTGCCCGTTCGACTCGCAGGCCCGCGGATCGAGCGCCTCGTCGGTCTGGCCGTCGCAGTTGTTGTCGATGCCGTCGCACTGCTCGACGCCACCGTTCGTCTCGACGCAGTTCGGTCCGTTAGCCACGCTGTCGGACGAGCCGCAACCAAAACCCGCGAAGGCGACGGTCGCCACCGCCGCCCACGCCATCATCTGATAGACCATTCGCCGCATGCTGTACCTCCTCGCCGCCACCGGCAATGGGTCGTCAAGAACCCGGACCCCCATATACTCGACCTGCCGGCGTGCGATCAAGCCGCCCTGGCGGCGTGATGGTCTGCTCCGGGCGGGCTCCCGCAGATGGGTCTCGGTTGCAGAGTCCCGCGGTTCGCGGTGGCCCTCGGCCCGCGGGCGCGCGCGGGGCCATCGGCGTCCGTCCGGCGCCTCCGGCTTCGCGACCCTGCTTCACACGGGCGTGACGAGCGGCGCCGCTCCGCGGTGCGCGCGTTTCGTTTCGGCGCCGTTCGTGCTACGCCTGTGGCGGGGCAGGGGTGCGTTGCCGCCTCGCGGTCCGCGACGCGGGCGACGGGAGACCGGCATGGGCGTCGGCGAGAACAAGAGCGCAGAGGACGTCGTCCTGGTGCACGGGCGCACGCCCGACCGGGCCGGCCTGCGCGTCTTGCGCGTGCGCGGCGAACGGCTCGAGGTCGGCGAGGTCCGCCCGCTCGTCGAGGGCCGGCCCATTCAGGGGGATGTCGTCAGCCTCAAGCCCCGCGAGTCGTTTCCGCTACTCTGCGACGTGACCGTGCACCTCGAAGCACCCGCGGGTCGGCCCGCGCCGCCGGCGCGCCCGGGCGGCCCCCCGGCGGTGAGCAGTGACAGCTACCGCCGCGGATGGCAGCTGATCTGGGGTTCCGACGACGTTCCCGAAGACGAATCCGTCCTGCCAAACTGAGCAATCACTCATTTGGTCCGACGAGCGCCCAACGCAGGCAGCGCGCTGCCTTGCCCTTCGCGAAGGCGGCTCTCAAGCCGACTGGCCGGCCGGCCGCTCCCCAGGCATTGGGCTCAATGTGAGTTATTACTCACATTAACGTGCGCCAGTTGACGCAGGTCGCCCGCTTGGTCCAGACTGTCGGTACCATGTGTGAGCAATGACTCACTTCTGCGGTTGAGGAGATGCGCCATGCCGCCCGCCGACCGTCCGAACCGGAGTGCGAGCCTGTCGTCACGTGCCACGGCGCAGTCGTCCGCGAAACGCCCGGGACGGGGCGGGGATACCCGCGCCCGGCTCCTCGCGGTGGCCGCCCGGCTGTTCGCTGAGCGGGGCCTCAGTGCCGCCCGCACGGCCGACGTCGCCGCAGCCGTGGGGTTGTCGCACGGGGCGCTGTTCGTGCATTTCGCCTCCCGCGAGGCGTTGCTGGCGGCCGTTTTGACCGACTTCGCCACGCGCGTGGGCACGCGCTTCCTGGCGGCCGAGCTCGCCGGCGCCTCGACGCGGGTCGTTCTCGAAGCCCACGTGGCCGCCATCCAGCCCGACGAGGCGCTCTACCGGTGCCTCGTGCTGGAGGCGCCGAGCCTCGCGGTGGACGTGCAGAGTGTGTTGCTCCGCCTGCAAACGGCCGTGGCGCTGCCGTTCGAGGCTGCGCTCTGCCGGGAGGCACCGCACCTCGCACCGGCCTTTCCGCTCGTGTTCAGCACGTGGCTCGGGCTGCTTCATCACTACGTCACGAATCCCCAGTGGTTTGGGTTGGGCGGCGCAGTTCTGCCCACGCACGGCCCCCGCCTGGTTGGCCATTTCTTGGGCCTCATCGTGCCGCTGGGGCCCGAGGAGCCGTCGCCCGTCCTCGTACCCTGCGCGTCGTGCGGCCTACCCGTGCGCGCGGGCAAGGCGCCGCAGGCCCGGGCGCACACGCTCTGCCCGCGCTGTGCCGAGCCGAATGGGGAATGCAAGACCTTCGTCGAGGCCGCCGCAAGCCTCGCGGCTCACCTCGTCGGCACGCAGGAGCTCGCTGAGTCGGCCGCCCGCGCCGCAGCGCGGGCGTGGCTTGCTGAGCAGCCGTTCTGGGGTCAGGCAGGGGCTGGCAGCGACGTGGAGCCGACCGCGTCGGCGCAACGCCGGCAGGCCGGGACGGCTACAGCTCGTCGGGGGTCACCCCGCGCTCGCTGATGTTGTGCACGTAGTAGGTCGGGTCGTTGATGAAACGCAGGAAGATGACCACGAAAGCGATGGCGGCCGCGGCCATCTTGGGTTTGTCGGCATACAGCGGGTTCAGGCTGCCCTGGCCACCGGACGTGGCGTGCTCGAAGAGGCTCACGAAAAGCCCGTCGAGCCGGCCGGAGCGCGTGGGCGCCGTCACCCGATCGGTGCCGCCGGCCAGCACGTAGTCCATCGTTTCGCGAAGCAGTGTGCGCTGTTCCTCGACGGATTTCAGGTGGTAGCCGAAGATGTGCAGCGCAATGCGCTCGGCCTCCTTCATGCTGGCCATCGCCAGGGCGTGGAAGAGCCGCTGGGTGGCCACGTCGTCGGCCAAGTGCGCCATCTGCCGCACCAGCGACAGTACGATGGAATTCTTGAACAGCTGGTAGAGGCGCGCCGCCCCGTGCAGCGACGTCTTGTCGGGATGAGGGGCGTCGGGGCAGTAGCCCGCGTAGCTCTTGATGAACATGATCTCGAACACGGTCTGGAAGAAGTCGATGCCCTGGATGGGGTCGGCGATGGCCACGCGCATGTCAAGCGTATTGTCGAGTCGATCGGCCAACTTGACTCGTAGAACTTCAGGTGTTTTGCTCGTCTGCACGAGCATGCGACCGAGGTACCCGTTGTAGGTCTCGCCGGGGCGTCGCGTGAGCCATTCGAGTCGTTCCATGAGGAACCAGCGGCTCTGGGGGTCGACGCCGTGCACGAGGTCCTGGAAGCCGCCTTCGAGGGCCCGCCACTCGGACGGCTCGAAGTCGGTTTCGATGATGTCTTCGAGCTTGTCGTGGAGCAGCGACGTCAGCAGATCGACGAGTTCGGGTTGCTCGACCGAGCGGGCGAGCAGCGCCGTGGCTCGCAGCGGGTGCAGCACGCACGGCGTGCCCACGCGGCGCCGCTTGCCCGCGTAGGCCCGGCCCAGATACTCGATGACGCGCAGCAGCACCTCCCGTTCGGCGGGCGTGACCCGCATGCGACCGAGTACGAGGCCAAGCACGTTCTGCCCGCCGACGTGTGCGGCGTCGAGCTGGTAGCGCAGACTGGCCGACAACAGGAAGAACTCATTCAGATCGTGCAACGGCATGGCGCACCTCCCCCCCACGACCAAGAGACCCTACCAGCAGCGCCCAACGATTCCAAGGGGGGATGGCCTGCGTCGAACAACCGGGGGCCGCTGCCGCCGCATCCCGGCGCGGCCGCACGGGGCCCGAGCCCCGCGATTCTCATCCTACGTAGAGGGCGAGAAAATCGATTGCAACATGCTTGAATGAAAAGACTATATAGATGTTAGAAATGGCTTCGTTCTGCGGCGCTGAACGGGTCCAACGGCGCCCCCGTCGGCGCTTCCTGCGGCCGGCGCGAGCGTGCGCGCGGCCGGCTTCTGCAGCGCGTTGTTTGCGGGTTCCGCGGGCTTGCCGCTACCATGAGAAACGCTGCGGCGCAGCGACAGGAGGAACGCGATGATCGCAAACACCCACGCCTCGCGAGAGAGCCGCGCTGTGATGGTTCTGGCCAGCGCGCTCTGGCTCAGTGTCGCAGCCACGGCTTGCGGAAGCAGCGCCGGCAAGCCCGGCGGAGACGCGGGCCTGCCCGACGGATCCGACGCGGTCAGCGCACCCGACGTCCAGGCGGCCGACGGCCGTGGCCCCGGCGACACGCTCGCCGACGGCGCGGGCGACACGGCCGTCCCGCCCGACGGCGTGCCCGACGCGCCGGCCGAACTGCCCGAGGCGGGCGGCGACATCCCCGGCGTGCCCGACGCGTCCGGCGATGCCCCGGCCGACCAGGCCGGCGGCGACCTCGGCGGCGGGGACGGCGGCGACGCCGGGCCGAGACCCGATGGCGACGCGGCCGGTCCTGGCGACGTCACCCCGGAGCTGCCTCCGGGCGACCTGCCCGAGGGCCCCGACGGGAGCGCCGACAGCACCCCGCCCGATGGGGCCACGCCCGACGTTCCGGCGACCGGAGACGCCGACCTGGGGCCGGCCTGCGGAGAGCTTGGCGCACCCTGCAGCAGTCGAACCGACTGTTGCACCGGCATCTGCCTCGGCGGTTTCTGCGCCACGGAAACCGGGGCCTGCCTGGGCCTCGGTGCGGCCTGTGCCGCCAGCGCCGAGTGCTGCTCGGGCAACTGCGAGGCAGGCCTGTCCGGCGCGTTGGCGTGCCAGACGGGCGGCTGCGGCCCAGAGGGGGCGCCGTGTGCCGTGGCCGCCGACTGCTGCTCGCTCGGCTGCTTGGCGGGCATTTGCGACGCTTCGTCCTCCTGCCGTCTCGAAGACGAGCCCTGCGCCGCGGCGGCCGAGTGCTGCTCCAATGTGTGCTCGACCGCCACGCAGCGTTGTGACCGCGCGCCCACGAACTGCGAGCCCCTCGGCTCCGCGTGCGCGAGCGCCGGCAACTGCTGCTCGCACCTGTGCGTCGACGTGACGCCGGGCGACTCGCGGTGCGCCACGCTGGCCTCGTGTCGCCCGGCTGGAGAGGTTTGCACGCTCCCTGCCGACTGCTGTTCGGGGGCTTGCGTCGAGGGGCGTTGTCCCGCGCTCGGCGGCTGCACCACGGCCGGCGAGCCGTGCACCGGCGGCGGCGAATGCTGTTCCAACGCCTGCGTCGACCCGGGTACCGGCGTGCCCACGTGTCAGTATCTCAGCGGCTGCCGGCCCATTGGCGAAGTCTGTCTGACCGACGAACAATGCTGCTCTGGCGAATGCCGCGACGCCGACGGTGGCGTCGTCAAGCGCTGCGACAACCCGCCGGGCTGTCTCGATGCGGGCGAACTCTGCTTCGTCGCCGCGCCCATGAACTGTTGCGCGGGCCACGCCGCGTGCCAGCCGACCATTGCCGGGGTCTATCGCTGCTACGACCACCCGCCTTGCGAGCCCGACTGCGCCGGCCGCGCGTGCGGCGACGATGGTTGCGGCGGCTCCTGCGGCGAATGCCCAGGCGGCGAGGCGTGCTTCGATGGCCTGTGCCTGCCGTGCGAGCCCGACTGCGCCGGCCGGGCGTGCGGCGCCGATGGCTGCGGCGGCTCCTGCGGCGCATGCGTCGGCGGAGAAGCCTGCTACTCCGGGGTCTGCGTGCCGTGCCTGACCGAGTGCGCGGGCCGCGAGTGCGGCGACGACGGTTGCGGCGGTTCCTGCGGCGAATGCCCCGAGGGTGAAGCCTGTCTCGACCACGCCTGTCTGCCTTGCCAGGCCGATTGCGCGGGTCGCGAATGCGGCGACGACGGCTGCGGTGGCACGTGCGGCAGCTGCCCGGGCGGCGTCGCGTGCGCTGGCGGCCAGTGCACGACCTGCACCCCCGATTGCGCTGGGCGCGAGTGCGGCGCGGACGGTTGCGGCAGCTCCTGCGGCGACTGCCTGGCCGGCGAAGCCTGCTTCGGGGGCAGCTGTTGGGCCTGCATCGGCGACTGCACGGGCCGCGAGTGCGGCGATGACGGCTGCGGCGGGTCGTGCGGCGAGTGCGCCGCGGGCGCGGCCTGTGGCGACGGCGTCTGCGTCGGATGCGCGCCCGACTGCGCGGGCAAGTTGTGTGGCGACGACGGTTGCGGCGGCTCTTGCGGCACTTGCCCCGCGGGCCGGGCCTGCATCGAGTTCTCCTGCCGGTTCTGCACGCCCGATTGCGTCGGTCGCGCCTGCGGCGACGACGGCTGCGGCGGCTCGTGCGGCAGCTGCCCCCCGCAGGCCCCCTGCCTCGACGGGGAGTGCACGCCGTGTGAGCCCGAATGCAGCGGGCGTACGTGCGGCGACGACGGCTGCGGCGGCTCTTGCGGCAGCTGCCCGAGCGGCACGGCCTGCGAGGGCGGCCAGTGCGCGGCCTGCACGCCCGACTGCGCGGGCCGTACGTGCGGCGCGGATGGCTGTGGCGGCTCGTGCGGCGGCTGCGGCTTCTTCGGCACCTGCGTCGACGGCCAGTGCCGCACGTGTGCGCCGCAGTGCGTGGGGCGCGAGTGCGGCCCCGACGGGTGCGGCGGGCTCTGCGGTCTCTGCCCCGGGCTGGCGCTGTGCGTCGCTGGCCAGTGTGTGGCCGGCTGCACGCCGGACTGCACGGCCCGCGAGTGCGGCAGCGACGGCTGTGGCGGGCTCTGCGGCGCCTGCGCGGCGGGCGACACCTGCATCGGCGGACAGTGTGTCCCGTGCGAGCCCCAGTGCGTGGGGCGCGAGTGCGGCAGCGACGGCTGCGGCGGTAGCTGCGGCAGCTGCGCGTCCGGCGAAGACTGCGTGGCGGGCGTCTGCCGCTGGGTCTGTACCCCGAACGGTGCCGCCTGCGCCTTCGGAGACGAATGCTGCAGCGGCTACTGCCTGCCGAGCGATGGGCTCCTGCTCTGCGCCGAGGCGTGCGTCGAACTCGGCAGCCCTTGCACGACGAACGGCGACTGCTGCGAGGGCGAATGCCGCGACGGCCTGTGTCAGCCAAGCGAGACCGACTGCGTGCCCTTCCTCGGGTTCTGCGTCCAGCATGCCGACTGTTGCTCCGAAGTCTGCGGCCCCGACTACAGTTGCGTGGCCTTGCCGCCCCAGTAAGCGAGGTTTCCGACGATGCCCTTCGACCCCGTGCTGCGCGAGTTGCTCGCGCGCGTTCCCTCGTGCTCGCCCGCCGACCTGCGGGCCGAAGCGATGGCCGCGACCGCTCCCCAACTCTTCGAGGCCGCCGTTCGGGCGTTCGGCTCGTGGCCGGAGGCGCTGGCGCACGCGCTCGTGGCGGCCGTGCAGCAGCCCGCGGCGGCCGCCGGCGGCGCCGAAAGCCCCGGTGGGACGGCCGCCGGGCCGGCGGGGCGCGCCCCTCAGTCCGCCGCGTCCTACTCTCGCCCGCTGCGCACGCCGCATCCAGAGGCCCTGCGTCCGGTCTACGGCTGGACGGCCGCGGGCTACCTCGTGCGCATTGGCGGCGCCGACCTGCCCGCGGCCACCGGCCCGGGGGCGCTCGGCGACGCGCGCGGGCTGCTGAGCGCGGCGGCAGGAGGGCTTGCCGGGGTCGCCGACCTCGGTGACGGCGAGGCCATTCTGGCGCTCGCCGCCGACGGGCGGGTATTCGGCTTCGACTTCCGGCTCGTGCCCGACGCCGCCGACGCCGACCCCGCGCGGCGGCTCGGCGCCCAGAGCGGCGTCCAACAGTGGACGGCGCTGCTCGAACGCAGCGGTCTGCGCCGCGCCGAACTTTTCGTGACGGTCACGGCCGCTGGCAAGGTCAAGACCACGCCGCTCGACGCCTTCCCGCAGCCCATCGCGGCCGACGGGGTCGTCGCCACGCTGCTCGACGAAGGCGATGCACCGGTCGGCATGCACGCCGCGTCGCGCCTGCAGCACCTGTTGCTCGTCAGCAGCGACGGTTTCGGCATTGCGTTCCGGCTGCTCGACGTGCGGCCGCAGGGGCGCAAGGCGACGGGCGTGCGGGGCATCGAACTGCGCGGGACGGCGCACGTCGTCGGGAGCCTGGTCATGGCCGAGGTCCCCGAGGTGGCGCTCATCACGGCCCAGGGGTTCGGCAAGCGGGTGGCGCTCGATGAATTTCGTCCGCAGGCGCGGGGGGGCCAGGGCCTCGTCGCGACCAAGCTCGGGCCGGGCGACGCCATCGTGGGCATCGCACCCTGTCAGCCGGCGGCCGACCTGCTCGTGCTCACCGCCGCCGGCCACGCGTTGCGTCTGCCGGCCGAGGCGTTTCCGCTGATGGGGCGCGCCGCGCGGGGCAATCGCGTCATCGATCTCCTGCGCGCCGACGACCGCGTGACGCGCCTCTCTTCGCTGCTGCCACGGGCCTTCGCCGAACCGTCCGAACTACCCGCCGACGCCGAGGCCGGGGTCCCCGGCGAATAGTCGATCGGCCGTTGCACGGAGAGGGAGGGGCCCCGCGCCGGCCGCGGGGCGTCGGAACGGTCTGCCTACTGGTTGGCCGCGGTGTAGGTGACCGACAGGCTCCACACGGTGGGCGTCAGGTGCTGGTCGGTCGAGAACAGCCACACGTCGATGTCGAGGTAGCTGCCTTCGAGGCCCGAGATGGCCGAGAGATCGAGCGGGAAGGCGCTCGGCGGGAACGGCCCGATGAAGTCGGACCACTGCGTCTGCAGAAGCCCGGCCACGGTGCTCGCCGAGCGCAGGCGCACCTGCAAGTAGGTGGCGTCGGGAATGTCGGCGTGAACGTCGAGCGAGAGCCAGCGGGTGCCGAGCGCCGGCCAGCCGGCCACGGTGTGGCGGTAGAAGCCGTTCGGCGCCGTGAACACGTGCAGGTTGTAGCCGGTCATGTCGCTGTACGTGTAGGGTCCTGAACCGACAGGGTAGTTTCCGATGACCGAGAGGTTCTCGACGTCGATCTTGGTGGCCGTGGACGCGAGGTTGTTGACCCCCCACGCGTAGCCCTGATAGTCGAAAGCCACCCCCACCGTGTCCCAGCGCGGCCCGTCGGATATCCAGATGGTCTCGAAGGTCGGCGGGTCGACGTTGACGTTGGCCCGCGTGACGGCGGATCGCCCGGCGTGGGAGTGCGCGATGATGACCCAGCCGTCCTTCGAGGCCGCCGCACCGCGCGTGATGCCGCGGTCGGACGGAATGACGTCGGTGCCGAAGTACTGGAAGGTCTCGGTGTCGGGGTGGAAGCGCCAGATGCCGTACTGCCAACAGTTGCACACCCAGACGTCGTCGTTCGCGTCGACCACGATGCCGTAGAACTCGTTGCCGCTGCCCCAACCCGACGGCTTGTAGCTGTGCACGACCGGCGGGTTGGATTCGATGTCGAGCCGCA
>CAYRCM010000075.1:0-23791 GCA_964422715.1 uncultured Myxococcales bacterium
ATCGCCGCGAGCAGCAGCTCGTCGCAGAGCGTGCGCCCCGCCGCGCGTGCCGGGCCGAGGTGCCGCGAGAGCAGGGCCCCCAGCGCCGTCTGCAATCGCGCGAGCATCCGGCCGCCCCCCGGCCGCGCGGGCGTGCCGTCGGCAGCGCACAGGGCGGCCAGCAGTTCGCCCGCAGCCGTGCTCAGCAGCTCGGGCACGACCGTGATGCCGGCCGCCGCGAGCCCGCGGGCCGCCTCCGGCGCGACCCTGCCTGCGCCGATTTCGATGACGAGGGGGGCCCGCACGTCGCCGCCGAGCGCAGGGTCGATCTGCGGCGCACCGTCGAGCAGCACGAGCGCCGTCACCGGTTCGTAGACGATTTCCGGCCCACTCGGCGGCCCGAGGATGATGGGCCCGGCGTCGGCCGGTTGGCCAAACAGCGCCGGGTCGGCGTAGAGCCACTCGCCGTCGTCGATGCGCGTCGTCTCGAAGCCGAAGCGCCGGCGCAGTACGTGCGCACAGAGCAGCACGTCGGCGCCGGCTCCCGCGATCGCGACGGAGGGCGGGCCCGCCGGGGGCGCCGTCGCGCTCTGCCAGGCGGTCACGAGCGCCGCCACGATGGCCGCGAGCCGCGCGGGCCGCACCAGCAGGCGTTCGGCGCGTGCGACCTCCACGAGTTGCAGACTCGGTGTGTGCGCCGCCGCCGCGCGCAAACCCACCGAGCCGAGCCGTTTCCAGGCCAGCGCGGCCGCGGGGCAGAAGGGCGCCAGCCGATCGCCGGGGCGCGCCACGGCGGCAAGCACCGCCTCGAACAGGCGCCCGAATTCGCCGTCGCCGAGCGCCTCGTGGTCGAAAGGCAGGGCCGCGGCCGCGCCCCAGTACGGGGGCGGCCCGGGCAGCGCCAGCCGCAGGGTGGCCGCGTGCGCGGCAAAGCGCAGATCGGTGCCGCGCCCGGCCCCCGCGAACGCGAGGTCGACGAGGAAGGGCCCTTCGCTCGGGCCCGTCTGCACGATGGTCAGGGGGATGGGGCGGAGCGTTTCGGCGTCGTGCGACACAACGAGCTCGCGCGTGGCCACGCGATAGCCGTGCCAGAGCGCGTCGCCGGCACGGCGCAGGCCGCGGCGTTCAGCCGCGGGCGCCCGGCCGAGCGCCTCGTTGACGCGGAAGCGCAGCAGCGGCAGTTCGCGGACGTTCGTTTCCAAGAATGCTGGCTCCGCCCGGCCGGGCTACGTCGCGGGGCCGGCGCCGCGCGCCCGCGGGGCCCCCGGGGAATGGAAGGCGCGCTGGGCGTGTTGCCTGTGAGGATCGCGGGGATGCTCTCCGTGTTCGACGGCTCAACCAGTCGAAGTTCCTTCAAATCAGCGTCTTGCGACCGACCCCCACAACCGTTGTTCTCGCCGACTTTCGTCCCCGCGATCCGTTTGCCCCGCAGGCCCCTTCAGCCGCGCAGGCGTTCGACGGAGAGCACGCCGTCGAGCGCGTCGAGCGTGTCCATGAGCGAGCGCAGCTGCGCCTGGTCGTCGACCCGCAACGAGAACTGACAGGTGGCGGTGCGGTCGGGGTGCGTCTGCACCTGGGCGCCGCTGATGTTGACGCCGAACTTCGAGATGGTCTCGGTCATCTGGGCCAGCAGCCCGGCGCGGTCGACGCAGCGGACGCGCACCCCCGCCGGCCGGGCCGAGCGCGCCGCGCCGTCCCAGGACACCTCGATGAAACGTCCGCGGTCGAGGGACGCCGCGTGGCCGCAGCGCTCTGCGTGCACCGTGATGCCGCGGCCGCGCGTGACGAAACCGACGATGGCCTCGCCCGGCAGCGGAGAGCAGCAGCGGGCAAACCGCACCATGAGGTCGTCGATGCCGTCGATGCGGACCGTGGCCTCGGCCCGCGACCCCCGTCGCGAGGTCGTCGGCTCGGGCAGCGGCGGCGGCGCTTCGGGCAACGCGGCGGCGTCCCGGCCGAGCACGTGAGCCACGACCTCGTCGGCGGCAAGCCGCTGGCTGCCGACCTTGACGCATAGTTCGTCGACGTTCTCGACCTTGAAGTGCTTGAAGGCGCTTTCGGCCTCTCCGGCGCGGATGATGCGCTGGAAACTCTTGCCCACGCGGCGGAACTCGCGTTCGAGCAGGTTGCGCCCGAGCTGCATGCTGAGTTGGCGTTGTTCCTGGCGCACGAAGGCCTGGATGCGGTGGCGGGCCGCGGGCGTCTTCGCGAGTTTGAGCCAATCCTTGTTGGTGCGGATGGCGGTGCCGGTCAGGATTTCGACGGTGTCGCCGTTTTTCAATTCGTACGACAACGGCACGAGCTGCCCGTTGACCTTGGCCCCGCGGCAGCGTTCGCCGACCTTCGAGTGCACGGCGTAGGCGAAGTCGATGGTGGTCGCCCCGCGCGGGAACACGCGCACGTCGCCGACGGGCGTGAACACGTAGACCTCGTCCTCGAACAGGTCGTAGCGCACGCTGTCGAGGAACTCGTTCGGGTCGGTGACGTCGCGCTGCATCTCGACGAGCCGCTTCAGCCAGTGGAAGCGTTGCTCGTCGCGCATCGAAAGCCCACGCCCTTCTTTGTATTTCCAGTGCGCGGCGATGCCGTTTTCGGCTTCTGTGTGCATTTCGAAGGTGCGCACCTGCACCTCGACGGGTTGGTTGCCGGGCCCGTAGACCGAGGTGTGCAGACTCTTGTAGCCGTTCGGTTTGGGGTTGGCGATGTAGTCCTTGAAACGCGTCGGGATGGGCCGAAACGCCGAATGAATGTGGGCCAGCACCTCGTAGCACTGCACCTTGCGCTCGACGAGCACGCGAAAGGCGATGACGTCGTACACCCGGTCGAGGTCGACCTGCTGCACCTGCATCTTGCGGTAGATGGACCACAGATGCTTCGGCCGGCCCTTCACCTCGAAGTCGCCGAGGCCCTGGTCGGCGAGCAGCTCGCGAATGCGTTCGACGACGTCGGCCGCGTAGGCCTCGCGCTGCGCGTGCGTCTCGTCGAAGCGGCCTTCGAGCGCGAAGTACTCGGCGGGCATCAGGTAGCGGAAGGCTCGGTCTTCGAGTTCGACCTTGACCCACTGGATGCCGAGGCGGTTCGCCAGCGGGGCAAAGATGTCTTTCGTTTCCTGGGCGTTCTCGGTTTGTTTCTCGGGGGGTAGCGCATCGAGCGTGCGCATGTTGTGCACGCGGTCGCAGAGTTTGACGAGCAGGACGCGCAAGTCGGCCGCCATGGCCACGATCATCTTGCGGTAGTTCTCGGCCTGCTGCTGTTGGCGGCTGTGGAACTGGATGCGCGCGAGCTTCGTGAGCCCGCCCACGATTTTTGCGACTTCGGGGCCGAATTCGCGTTCGACGTCGGCCTCGGTGAGCGTCGAGTCTTCGAGGCAGTCGTGCAGCAGCGCGGCGACGAGCGCCGATTCGTCGAGCCGCAGTTCGGCCGCGATGTGGGCCACCGCCAGCGGATGCGCGATGAACGGTTCGCCCGAACGGCGGCACACCCCGCGGTGCACACCGGCCGCGAAGTCGTGGGCGCGACGGATCGTGTCCGTGTTGGCGTTCGGGAGATACGCGCGGATCCGGTCGAGGAGCGTGTCGAGTGTTTCCATGCCGTGAGCCTAGCACGGTCGCGCCCGGGCGGCCACGGGCTCGCGCGGGCCCGCACCGCCGTTTCCAAATCGAGGCCGTCGGCCTATCCTGCATTGCGGCTCAGCGTTTGGAGGTCTCCATGCGTCGCTTCGTGTCGCTTCTGCTCTTGTCGCTCCTGGCTCTGCGCTGCGCCTCGTCCGGGGCCGGCGAAGGTGGGCCGCCCGACAGCCCGGCGGCCGAAGTGCGCGATGCCGCGACCGGCCCCGCCGAGGTCGGTCCCGAGACCGTCGACCTGGCGGCCCCCGAGTTGCCCCGCTCCGGCGACGTGCCCGTCGGCGACGCTGGCGCCGACGTCCCGCGAGGCGACACGACCTTCGCACCCGACGCGCCGGCCGATGGCGGCTCCGACGCGCCGCGAGCCGACGTGCGCCCCGACGCCCCCGCCCCCACCGACGTCCCAGCCGACGGGGCCCCGCCCCCCGATGCGCCCAGCGACGCGCCGGCCGACGCCGGCGGCCCCCCGGGCGACACGGCCGAGGAGCCCGTCGTGCCGGTCGCCGAGGCGCTCGTGAGCGCGCCCGAGGCCGGCTGCGCCGACTGCCGCGTGCTCGCAAACGACCGGTTCGACGGCATCACCGACGTGGCGTTGTCCCAGGCCGCCGACTTCACGACCGAAATCGAGGGCCAGACCTACGCATTTCGCGCGTTTGCGCGCTACCGCAGCCCGTTTCCGGCGCGGGTCACGCGCATCTTCGTGTACACCGGCGACGGCGGGGGGGCGCTCGACGTGACGCTCTCGACCGGATTTCCGGGCGGTCACTACCCGTGTCTCGACGAGGCCACGGGCGCCGACCCGAACACCGTCGACCGCGCGCGGCGCGTCCAACTCAGTGCCACGGCGGGCTGGCGCGTCATCGATGTCGGCGACATCGGCTACGAAAGCGGCGGCTTCGACGAGTTCTTCGTGCTGTTCGACCAGCACGAAGAGGCGCGCGTGGGCCTCGGCCCGCCGCGAACGACCGGCGTTGCCGGCGACTACCCGATGTGGGGCGGGCTCATCGCCGACGTGCCGGGCGACGGGGTTTCGTGCTTTCCGACCACGTCGGAGTTCACCGCCGCGGATGGCCACCCGCTCACGTGGCTCATCCGCGTGGAAGTGGCGCCGACCGGCGCCGAACCCATGCCCTGGTTCGTCGAGGCCGCCGAGGGTCCGGTCGTCGGCGGTCAGGTGGCATTGGGCGACTACGACGGCGACGGCGACGACGACCTCGCGGGCTCGGGGCGTCTCTACCAGAACGACGGCGCGGGCCATTTCACGGAAGTCACGACCGCGGCCGGGCTTACGGGGCTTGGCGGCCAAACCGTTTTCGGCGACTTCGACAACGACGGTGCGCCCGACCTGCTGTCGGTCGGCACCGCTGTGCGGCTGTTCCGCAATACGGGCGATTGCCAATTCGACGAGGTCACGGCCGCGGCCGGGCTCTTCATCGACGCCAACAGCCAGGGCGTGGCCTGGGTCGACATCGACCAGGACGGGCTGCTCGACTTCTATGCCGCGAGCTACGGCACGCTCGCCGATCCCGAACTCGCGACCCGCGACTACGTTTTCCGCAACAACGGCGACGGCACGTTCCGCGACGTGACCGCCCAACTCGGCATCCCGATCCAGTACATCGTCTACCACGGGCGCGGCGTGGCCGTGGCCGACTATGACGCCGACGGCGATCCGGACATCTACGTCGGCAACTATCGCCTCAACCCGAACCAACTCTGGCAGAACGCCGGCGGGATGGCGGGGTTCCGCGACGTCGGGCGCAGCGCCGGAGTGGCCGGCAGCCAGGACATGGGCGCCTACGGCCACACCATCGGTCCGAGTTTCGGCGACCTCGACGGCGACGGCTGGTTCGATCTCGTGGTGCCCAACCTCGCGCATCCGCGTTTCCTCGATTTCTCCGACCGCACGTGGGTGTACGTGAACGCGGGCGACGGCACGTTTGCCGGCTACGAACCGCCCGACCGTGGCATCGCCTACGACGAAACGCACTCCCACGCCGTGCTGTTCGACCCCGACAACGACGGCGACCTCGACCTCTACCTCACCGCCATCTACGAGGGCCGGCGCGCCTACCTGTACGCCAACGACGGGGCCGGGCGTTTCTTCGACGCGACGCACGCGGCCGGCATCCTGCACCTCAACGGCTGGGGGGCCGCGGCCGGCGATGTCGACCAAGACGGCGACGTCGATCTCGTGGCCGACCGGCTGTGGCGCAACGAGCAGGCATTCGGCAATCATTTCTTGGCGGTGCGCCTCACCGGGGCGGCCCGCCCCGAGAATCCGGCCGCGGGTTCGAACCGCGACGCCATCGGGGCCGAGGTCGTCGTGGAGGTCGCGGGGCGCACGCTCTTGCGCCAGGTCGAGGGCGGCACGGGTCTCGGCTGCCAGAACAGCCGCCTACTGCACTTCGGCCTCGGCCCGGCCGAGCGGGTCGAGCGGCTGACCGTGCGGTGGCCGTCGGGCCGCACGAGCGAGCGGCTCGACGTCGAGGTCGACGGGCTCGTCGAACTCGCCGAACCCGAAGAGTGAGCGCCGGGCCCCGCGTCCCCGTAACGCCCCCACGCCGCCCCCGACCCACCGCCCGGGCGCGGGCCTGCGCGCCACGATGCGTTCGCAAAAACCCATGCCTGCGCTGGATTTGGGTCCACCGGCTTGCGGTTGCCGGGCGATGATTCTACCCTGCCGGCTGCGATGCGTGGGGCTCTTGCCACACAGGCCCACGGCCCCCGCGGCGCAGGGGATAGGCCACCACCACGGGAGGATTTGCCGTATGTCCAAGAATGCTCCGCGCTGGGTACGCAAGGTGATGGGCGTCGCGCTCATCGCGGCCGGGTTGTTCGCCGTGCAGGCCACGCTTCAGGCCGCGAAGCCGGCCCCCGACCAGATCACGATCCAGAAGTTCAAGGCCACGAAGGGTGCGGTGCCGTTCTCGCACAAGAAGCACGCCGATCTGGCCGGCGGCGACGCCAAGTGCAGCACCTGCCACCACACCACCAAGGCGGGCGAAGACGTCAAGGCGTGCACCGAATGTCACAAGGCTGCGGCCGAGGGCAAGACCCCCGACGCCAAGACCGCGTTCCACGCCTCGTGCCAGGGCTGCCACAAGAAGGTCAAGGCCGAAAAGCCCGACAGCAAGGTTCCGGGCATGGCTTGCGGCGGCTGCCACAAGTAGGTCGGCTCACGCCCCTCGTTCGTCTCCGTCCATTCCGCCCAGCCCCCAAACTCGTTCATCGGAGGGTCCGCTGCGTTCCGCCGGACTTCCGGCGGCTGTCCTTCCCGCCGCTCCGGTCCTGCCGCGACCGCCCGTCATCCCGCTTGACCGCCCGGCAGGACGGTGATACCCGCAAGGCCCGAATGCCATGCGCCGGTGCCGTTTGCGCCGGCTGGAAGGAGACAGGGCATGCGGACGTTCGCAACGGTCGGGTTGATACCAAGTCGCCTTCCTTCGGATACCCATGTTGCCGTCGTCGCTCCCCCCTGCGGCGTACCAGGAGTACGCCTCGGGGGATCGCTCCTCGGCGCCTCGTTATCCTTTGGAATGCAACTGGGTATGACGATCCTTTGCGTCGGGGCCATTGCGCTTTCTGGCTGCAAGAAAGACGAGGCCGGGGGCGGCGGCCATGCGGGCGGCGACGTTCAGACGCTGCTCAAGGCCGTGCAGGACAAGGACGTCCCGGCCATCAACGGGCTCGTGCCGGCGGCTGGGCCCAAAGTCACCTTCGAAGCCCGCGTCGTCGACGACAAACGGGTCGCGGCGGCCGTGCCCGCGGGTTGGAAAACAGGCGTTATCCCTGACAGTTTTCAGCCGCCGGACGATGCCGGACTCGGGTTCCAGACGCGCTTCTCCGTGGGCAGCAACTGCGACGGCTCGTGTACGGCCAAAGACTGGAAGGCCACGGCCGAGAAGGTCGACTTCGCGCAGCTGCGCAACGCCGAGACGTTCGTCATCGAGCAGGAAGAAGACCTCACCGGCCCGGCCGGCAAACTGCTCGTGGCCGCCACCAAAGACGGCAAGAGCGCCTACGTGTCCCTGGCCCGCTGGAAAGAGGGCGCCGGCCGCTACCTGACCTGCCACGTCACGCTCGACGAGGCCGCGCTGTCCCTCAAGCCGGTCTTCGTCGCGGCGTGCCGGGCCGCGCAGGCGAGCTTCCTCCAGTAGCGCCCGGGGCTGTGCGGTGAGCGCCGGCACGGCGTCGGCGTTCGCTTTCCGCCAGCCCGCACTCTGGCCGGCGTGGCGTCGCGCCGGCGCCGGAGATTGTCATGTCCATCGACCCCGTTCTCTCGGACCTCGAAGCGCGGCGCGAAGCCCAACTCGCCGAACTGCTGACGTTTCTGCGCATCCCCAGCATCAGTGCCGTGCCGGAACGGCGTGCCGACGTCCGTCGGGCGGCCGGCTTCGTGGCCGAGGCGCTGGCCTCCCTTGGGCTCTCGGTCGAACTCCACGAAACCGACGGCCATCCGCTGGTCTACGCCGAAAGTGCGCGGCAGCCCGGTCGCCCCACGCTGTTGTTCTACGGTCACTACGACGTTCAGCCGGCGCAGAAATCCGACGGCTGGGCCACCGAGCCCTTCGAACCCGTGGTCAAAGCCGGTGCCGTCTACGCCCGCGGTGCCAGCGACGACAAGGGCCAGCTCTTCTGCCACATCAAGGCGCTCGAAGCCTACCGCCGCTGCGGCGTGGCCTGGCCCGTCAACGTCAAGTTCATCGTCGAAGGCGAAGAAGAGTGCGGCGGCCACGGGGTCTACGGCTTCACCGAGCAGAACGCCGCGAAACTCGCCTGCGACGCGGTCGTCGTGAGCGACACGAGCTTCTACGATGCCCGCACGCCGGCCATGGGCTACAGCCTGCGCGGGCTCAGCTACATGGAAGTCCACGTGCGCGGCCCCAAAAACGACCTGCACTCGGGAAGTTACGGCGGCACCGTGCAGAACCCGGCCAACGCGCTCTGCAACATCGTGGCCGCCCTCAAGGACGGCGTCGGGCACGTGCTCGTGCCGGGCTTCTACGACGACGTGCTGCCGCTCTCGCACGACGAACGCGCGGGCTTCCGGGCGCTCAACTACGCCGACGCCACGCTGCTGGCCGAGACCGGAGCGCCGGCGCCCTATGGCGAGGAGGGCTACTCCACGCTCGAACGCATGTGGGTGCGGCCGACCTGCGACGTCAACGGCATGGTGTCGGGCTACACGGGGGCCGGGGCCAAGACCATCATCCCGGCCACGGCCACCGCCAAGATCAGCATGCGGCTCGTGCCGCAGCAAGACCCCGAGAAGATCGCGCGGGCCTTCCAGGACTACGTTGCGCAGGTGGCCCCGCCCGGGGTCGAGGTCGAGGTCGTCAACCTGCACAACGCCGGGCCCGTGCGCATTCCGCGCGACAACGCCATGGTGAACGCCGGGCTGTTGGCGCTCGAACGCGGCTTCGGCGTGCGGCCGGTCTTCATCGGCGAGGGCGGCTCCATTCCCATCGTGGCCACGTTCCAGGCCTGTCTCGGGGCCCCGGTGCTGCTGCTCGGCTACGGGCGGCCCGACGACGGCATCCATTCGGTCAACGAGAAGTTCAACCTCGAGCAATTCTGGGGCGGCATCCGCACCACGGCCCACCTCCTCCAGACCGTCGTGAGTTAGTGGGCCGGCCACGCCCGCTGAAGGGAGGCTTGCGATGAAACTTCTGTGCGCGCGTCGCTTCCTCTGCGCCCTGGGCGCGCTGGCTGCGGTCCTGGGCGCCGGCGTGGCTGAGGCGCAGCCGATCGACCCCAACACCCTCTGCATGCACGACGGCGACCCAACGGGCAGCGGCGACGTCACGGCCGGCGACGCCCAGCGCGCGTTCCAGATTGCGGTCGGCTTCATCGTGCCCACGTTCACGGAACGCTGTGCCGCCGACTGCGACGGCAACGACGCGGTCACCGCCGGAGACGCGCAACGCATTTTTGCCACCGCACTCCAAGTCGGCAGCTGCACCAACACGTGCGGCGCCGATGCGTACGAACCCGACAACGGTCTGGCCGCCGCCACCCCGCTCGACCCCGGCGCCGAGCAACTGCACTCCATCTGCCCGGTCGGCGATTTCGACGGCTACCGCTTGACCCTCGCCGGTGAGGCCGAAGTCACACTCACAACGGCCGGCCCCGCCGGCGCCGTCACCCTTTGGCTGTACGATGCCGCCATGACGCTCCTCGCCTTCGCGGATGGCGGCGCCGGCTTCGTGACCCTCACGAGCGCGCTGCCGCCGGGCGACTACTACGTCGAGATCGCAGAGTCCGGCTCCGACGGCGAAGTGCCACGCTACACGGTGTTGCTCGACGTGCGCCCCCTCGGCGAAGTCTGCGACAACGTGGCCGACGACGACGGCGACGGGCTGGTCGACTGCGCCGACCCCGACTGCGCTGCGGCCGACCCCTGTCAGTGTGCGTCCGACGCCTGGGAGCCCGACGACAACCAGTACGCCACTCCCCTCGTACCCGACGTCACGCAGGTTCACTCGCTGTGCCCCGCGAACGACATCGACTGGTACTACTTCGACCTCGACGCGGCCCACTGGACGCTCATCGACACCTACGGCGACGCGGGCGACACGCAGCTCTGGCTGTTCGATGGGGCGTTCAACCTCGTCGGCTACGACGACGACGGCGGGTCCGGCGGCTTCGCCCTGCTGGCCCTCAATTTGGCCCCTGGCCGGTACTTCGTGGCGGTCGACGAAGCCGGCAACGACGCCCCCGTGCAGGCCTACGGCATCTGGCTCACCCTCGACCTCGAAGTCTGCTACAACGGCCTCGACGACGATTTCGACCACCTGCTCGACTGCGCCGACCCCGATTGCACGGGCTACCCGTCGTGCCTCTTCGAGAGCTGCGGCCCCAGCCTCCCGCCCATCACGTGCGGCGCCGGCGTCACCGGCAGCACGGCGGGCCTGCCCGACGCCCTCTCCACTTACAACTGCTCGCCGTGGTGGTTTGCGGCCGGCGAGCGCGTCTACGCCTTCACGCCGGCCGCCACGGTTGGTGCCGAAGCGCAGTTCACGGCCGGCACGCCCGACGGTCAGCAACTCCTTGTCCTCGAAGGGGCGTGCGACGACCTCCACTGCATCACGAACGGCTCCTCGGGGGCCGCCTTCACGGCGCATGCCGGCCAGACCTACTACCTCGTCGTCGACGGGTCGGGCGCGGAGACCGAGCCCTTCGGCTTCACGCTTGCGTGCGGGCCGTTGCGCGAATTCTGTACCAATGGGCTCGACGACGACGGCGATGGCCAACTCGACTGCGCCGACGGCGAGTGCGCCACGGCCCCCGGCTGCGGCTGTGAGGCCGACGTCTACGAGCCCGACGACGACTGGCGGCTCGCGCTGCCCGTGTTGCCGGGCGTGGCACTCTCGCGGTCGATCTGTCCCGCCAGCGACGAGGATTGGGCAATCTTCACGCTGGAAGCCGGCGCGGCCGTCACCCTCGAAACCGCCGGAGCGGCGGGCGACAGCGAACTCTGGCTGCTCGACCCCGCCGTGCACGCCCTGGCCTACGACGACGACGGCGGCAGCGGGGCGTTCTCGCGCCTCGATCTGACGCTCTACCCCGGCACGTACTTCGTGCTGGTCCGCGCCAAGCCCGACACCGCCGCCATTCCGCACTACACGTTGCGCCTCACCGTCACAAGCGCCGCCCCGTAGCCTGCCCGCACGCCGTACCCGGCGCCGCGCCTTGCAACGGCGCGCCGTTGTGCGTATGTGTGGCCGCGCGTGGCTCCGTGCGCCGCCGGGGGCGAGCGGTCGACCGTCGCGGCCCGGACATCCACGCGACAACCTCACGGAGGAGCGCATGCGCAATCGGCGGTGGTTTGGGTGGGGCCTGGCCCTCTGCGGTGTCTTGTGGCTTGCGGCCTGCGAAACGAGCAACACGGCGGCGGCCGACGCGACGCCGGGCGACACCGCGCCGGACGGGGCCAACCCCGACGCCGGCACGCCCGACGTCGCCGCGGGCGACGAGCAGAGCCCTGACGCGCCACCCTCGGATGTGGCCCATCCCGACGTGCCGCAGGGCGACGCGCGGCCCGGCGACGCGGCCGGCGGCGACACTCCTCCGAGCGACACCGTGCTCGGCGACACCCCCCTGGGCGACACGGCCCCCGGTGACGCCGGCGGCGACACGGTCGAACCCGCCTTCGACCCGATTCTGGCCGCCTCGTTGCAGGCCGTCATCGACGAGCACGCCATCTTCAGCGCCGACCCGGGGCTCACGCTCAGCGTGCGGCTCTCGAACGGCGACCGCTGGTCGGGCGCGGCCGGCATCGCCGAACTGCAGACCGGGAAAACCATGACCCTCGGCATGGGCTTCCGCGTCGGCAGCAACACGAAGCCGTTCACGGCCGTCGTGGTGTTGCAGCTCGTCGAAGAGGGGCTCCTCGACCTCGACGACCCGCTGTCCGACTTCCTGCCTGAGTACACGCAATGGGGCGCCATCACGGTCCGCCAACTGCTGGCCATGCGCAGCGGCATCAAGGACTACTTGGCCGACGCGGCGCTCATGCTCGACTTCGTGACGCACCCCGGCACGGTCCACACCCCGGCCGAAATCTTGGCCTACGTCAACGACGAGCCGCTGCTCTTCGAGCCCGACAGCGAAGGGCGCTACACGAACAGCAACTACCTGCTGCTCGGCCTCATCGTCGAACTCCTCACCGGCAACCGCATGGAAGACGAGATTCGCACGCGCATCATCGAGCCGCTCGGCCTCCACGACACGCTGCTCGACATGAGCGGCGAAGTTCGCGAAGACGTGGCGCGCGGCTACATGGACCTCACCATCGTCGGGCAGCTCTTCGGCGTGCCGCCCCAGGTGCTGGCGTTCATTCCCGAAGAAAACCGCCTCGGTGGCGGCATCGTCGACTGCTCGTACCTCTTCCATCCGTCGCTCACGTGGGCGGCGGGTGCGCTCATCTCGTCGAGCGACGACATGTTGCAGTTCATGTACGCGCTGCTGAACGGGGAGTTGCTCGGCACCGAACTGCTCGCCGAGATGAAATCGACGACGCCGGTCATCATTCTCGGCAAGCCCGTCAACTACGGCCTCGGCATGCAGGTGCGCGACACCCCGGTCGGCACGGCCTACGGCCACGGCGGGCTCAACTTCGGCTACCAGGCCAGCACCTACTTCATCCCCGACCACGGCCTCACGTTGTCCCACATGCACAACTACTTGCCCGAGCAGTCCGAGACGCTGCAAAACGAGATCCTCGACCTGCTGGTCAACGGCACGGCCGAGGCCCGCACGGTGTGCCCCGAGCCCGCCGATTTCTTCTTCGAGCCCACCGACGGCCCGTACGTCAACCTGCGCTTCAAGGGCCCCATCAACGCCATCGGCGCCGATCCGCTCGTGGCCGGCGTCTCGTACATCGTCCAGGACACGGCCGACGGCGAAGTGCCGCTCTACGGCTGGGGCTCACAGGCGCGGCTCAAGATGTCCGGCCTGCAGCAACGGCTCGACATCGAGTCCTATGCGCCGACCAACAACAGCACGGCGCCCCTGCGGCTGCTGACGGTGTCGTTCGACCGCACCATCTTCTCGGCGCTCGACGAACAGGGCCGGTATGAGGTGAGCGCCGACAACCCGGGCGCCATCGTCACGACCGTGGCCGACGTCTCGCTCGACGAGGCGCTCCAGCCGACGCGCGTCTGCTTCACCGGCGTCACCGACTTCAATCGTCCGGCCGTGTTGAGCGTGTGCGATGCCGCCGAATTCACGCCGGCGGCCGACGCCACGATGAAGGTCTTCGCCTCCGTAGCCATCACCGACGACCCCGACGTCGTCGCCGCCACGCTGGCCGCGCTGAGCCTGCCAACCTGCATCTGCCCGAACGGGGCCGGCGGCTGGGGCGCCTGTGCCGAGTAGGTGCGCGCGGGCGGCTCGAGGCCGCCCGGTCCCCCGGCCGTCACGGCCGGGTCGCATCGCAGCGTTCCGCCGCTCCGTCCCCGGTCACCCTACCCGAACCTGCCCGACGCAAAGCCGCTGCGCGCGCCGCCGAACCGTCACCGGTCGCGCGGGTTGCCGCGCTCTCGGGCGGCCAGGGCTACCGGTGGCAGTAGATGCAGGGCACGTCCTGGTTGCGCTTCATGTTCGGCTGGAAACTCGGCGGGTGCGGGCTGCCCGTGCCGGCGCCGACCCGGTGGCAGGCGATGCAGTTCGTCGCCGGGCCGCGTTCGTGGCAGGCGCTGCAGAGCGCGGCGTCGGCGCGCGCGTCGTGGCCGTGGTGGTCGGGCGAGCCGGGCGTCATCCAGCCTGTGGGGTGCTGGCCGGCGCCGATCGTGCCGCCCGTCATGACGCCGCGCTGCTGGTGGCACGAAGAGCAGTCGTCGGGCTTGTGGCACGTGAGGCACTGCGACTTCTGCGCGCGGGCTTCGATGGCGTGGCGCGAGACGAAGTCGTGGCGGTGGATGAGGCCGCGTTCTTCGGCCTCGGGCGAGCGCGCCGCGGGCGAAATGGGCTGCAGGCGGCTGTGGCATTGGGCGCAGTCGTCCTGCTTGTGGCAGTGCTCGCAGACGCGCCCGTCGGAGCGCGCAAGCCCCCCGTGTCGCTTGAGGAAATCGCCCTCGTGGTCGAAGAGCGAGAGGGGCTTCTGCGGGTTGTCGATGAGGTCGAGGTGGCAGCGCTCGCAGCCGATGTCGCGGAACTGCTGGCGGTGGCAGCCCATGCAGGTGGCGTGCCAGGGAGGCTCGGCCGCCGCCCCGCCTTCGCCGTCAGCGGCGGTCTGGGCGTGGCAGGTGGCGCAGCCCTGCTTCGTGACGTCCGGGTAGCCCATGTGGTCGGCGTGGCTGAAGCGAATGCCCATGGCGAGCCGCGCCGGGTAGCCCTTGGGATGGGCCGGGTCGGTGTGGCAGAGCGCGCAGTTCTTCTCGGCCTTGGCGTCCTCGTGGCAGGCCAGGCAGTCGGCTTCGCGCGGCACGTGCTTGCCGCGCTCGACGGTCTTGGCCTCGGCGATGGCCGTGTGGCAATCGCCGCAGGCGACGCCGGCGTCGGCGTGCTTCTTGTGCGAGAACCGTACGCCCGAGGCGGGCGCCGTGACGAGGCTGCACGCGACGGCCAGGGCCGCGAAGCCGGCGAGCACCGCAAGCGCCCCGAGGACCTTGCGACGGGTTCGGGAGCCCGCCGAGAAACGGTCAGTTTGCCGCGAAATCATAGGAAAAATCCCACACGATTTTGAAAAGCCCGGCGAGCGCGTAGTCGAAGTTGGGGTTGACGGCACTCTCGAAGCCCGCGTTGAGCACCAGCCGGTCGACCACCTTCACGTCGGCGCTCAGATAGGCCACGTGCGAACGCTCGTAGCCGTTCATGGGGTCGTCATAGAAGTAGTTGGCCACGTCGGCCGAGAGCCGCAACCGTTCGAGGAACGACACATGGCCCGACAGCCGGACCAGGGTGTAGGCGCTCGCGGGCTCGGCGAAGCGGGAAATCTGGAGCGCCACCGAGTCGTCGCGGCCGGGCCGGAACTTGACCCGCGCCTCGGCCTCGAGCTCGTAGCCCATTTCGTCGTCGTCGAAGGCCAGCACGTGACCGCCCAGACTCGCCGAGAGCAGGCCCGGCCCGGCATAGGTCAAGTCGAGACCCGCGCGGTGGTGCTGGGCCCCGGCGAACACCCAGAAGATGGAGTACTTGGGAATGCGTCCGGCGGCCCAGAGATAGCCGTAGTCGGCCGCGAGGCGGAAGCCGGCCGGCAGCGCGCTCGAGACCTCGAAGCGTCCCTGCTGCACGCGTCCCGCCACGGTGTCGATGGACGCATTGCCGACGAACTCGACGGGTTTCAGCACGCGCAGCGAGGCGTCGATGCCCACGTCGCGCCGGCCGACGGCCTGGTCGGTGGCCGAGCGGATGCTTTCGAGCTGGGCCTCGGTATAGCCGTTCTGGCCAACCGCGATGCCGTTCGTGGGCGCGTCGGCGCGCTCTTCGACGTAGGACAGCCCGATGTGGCCGACATCCCAGGGCCCGTAGGCGATGCGCCCGCCGAACTGCCAGCCGCCGTAGTACGTCGTGAAGCGGTGGTCGGCCGTTGCCCCGATGAACGCCCCGATGTCGAGGGAGCCGACCGGCCGTCCGCGTACGTGCACGCCGTCGATGATGGCCCCGAACGTGTTGCCGGTGAACACGTGCTGGCGGCCCGCGCGCACGAACAGGCGATGGTCGAAGCCGTCATACGAGATGTTGCCAAACAGCAGGTCGCCCGTGGCCACGTCGACCCCCGGCAGCAGCGGGTCGAGGATGTGCACGCCCCACATGCCGCTCACCTCGGCCGAAAGCCCGCTGACCCCGAGGTTGCGCGCGCCGAGGAGCAGGAAGTGGTAGAAGGGCAATTGCAGGTCGGTGTCGCCGCTGCCGTTGCTCCTGCGCTCGTCGCTGAGTCGCAGCCAGCCCGTGGTGTGGCCATACAACGTGGGCGTCACGGCAGCCTGCGCAACGGCGGGCCCAAACCCCACGAGGGCCGCCGCGACGAGCAGGGCCCCGAGCCCCGCGCGGCCCGCCGGCCGCCTGCGCCCACAACCACCGTGCGGCGCCGCCCGCAACGCACTCGGGCGCCGGGCCGCGCAGCGCCGGACCGATGGAACCCTAGTCGACTTGGCCATTGAGGTGCGCTCCGCCTTCGATCAGCGTGATGTTGTCGGACGTGGTTTCCCCGTGACAATTCGCACAGTTGGGGCTCGCGAAGTGCGGCGGCGGTGGCGGCGTGCCGTGGCATGCGCCGCAGCCTTCGATGCTGTGCTCGTCGGTCCAGACCGGGGCCTGCACCGTACCGCCGTTGAGCGTCGCGCCGTGGCAGTAGATGTTGTAGCACTTGCTGTGCGCGGCATCGTAGGCGGGCTCGGCGCAAGGGGCGACGGCGAACCCCGAGAAGGTCACTTCGGCCCGCCCATCGCCGTCGATGTGTCCCGGTGCATCGACCGTGGCCGGCACAACGTGACACGTGGCGCACGCGGCGCTCTCGGCGCCCCCGACGAAGGCCAGGTGAGCGGCATGGGCGCCGGGCAGCGGGTGTTCTGCGCTGCCGTGGCACGTGCGGCACTCGTCGCTTGGCGCCGTTGCTTCGCCACCGCCCGTGTCGCCCGCGGCATCGCCGGCCGCCTCCTCGCGCACGGCCGCGCAGCCGGCGAGTCCGGCGACCAGCAGCGCGAAGACGATGAATCGCCCCAAATCTGTGCTGCCCCTCATGCTCGGTCACCCCATCCGGCGCCCGCACCGTCGACCCGCGGCGCGCCGTGCTCTGCTTTCGGGTCGGGCCCCGTCCCCGCTTGGCCGCGCGGCCCCGAGCCGAGCGCGGCAAGCGGCGCGCAGGCCGCGGGTTCGTGGGCCGCGGCTACCACGGCCGGTCGTTGTGGCAGCCGACGCTCGAGCACGTGCGCGTGCCCGGCGTCCAGGTGAAGCTGCCGCTCACGTCGTTGACGCAATTCACGTGTCGCGCCGGGTCGGAAATGGCCCCCGCCGCGTTGACGGTCTGGTTGTGGCACGTCGCACAGTTGAAACCGAGCAGGATATGGATCTCGTGGGTTTCCGACTGGTTCGCCTGCGCGTGGCACGACTGGCAGTTGAGCGCCGCGCCGGTCCAGGTGGCGCTGCCGCCGACCGTCGGGCTCTGGCCGTTGCCGTGGCAGTAGACGTTGCTGCACGTGCCGCCGTTGTAGGTGCCGCCGGCGCAGTCGCTGAGCGTGACCTCGGCCGTGGCGTCGCCGTCCATGTGGCCCGGGGCCAGCGCATCGCCGGTCGGCCGGTGGCAGGTGTTGCAGTCGTAGGCCACCTTGCGGGCCCCGGCCTCGACGTGAACCGTATGGGCGCCGACCGCGCGCTGGCTCGACTGCGTTTCGCCTTCGAGGCCCGTCGGCGGCGCGCCCGTGTCGTTGTCGGCGCCGCCGTGGCAGAACGTGCAGTTCGTCTTCCAGCCCGAATGGCACGTCTCGCAGGAGCCGCCGTCGGCCCCACCCGTGAGGTCGGCCCCATGGCAGCCCGTGCAGCGGTCGGGCGCGCCCGCCACGAAGGCCGCGCCGTGGAACCCGGCGTTGCCGCTGCGCAGCCAGTCGGGCGCGCAGTCGGTGTGGCACGTGATGGCCGTTTCGCCGCCGCCGCACGAGCCATTGCCGCAGACCTCGGCGCACGGCCCGCAGTCGTCGGGGCAGTCCTCGCACGTTTCGCCACCGGTGCAGCCGCCGTCGCCGCAGACGGGGCCGCACGGCACGATGGGGGTGGTGACGCAACCCTCGGTGGGGTCGCACGAATCCTCGGTGCAGGGGTCGCCGTCGTTGCACGGGGTGGTGCCGCTGCCGAGGCACGTGCCGGCCTGGCAACTGTCGTTCGGCGTGCAGGCATTGGCATCGTCGCAGGGCGTGCCGTTGCGCGCGGGCTCGATGGCGCAATCGCCCGTGCCGGCCTGACAGGTGTTGACCTGGCAGGGGTCGCCGGTGGGCGGGCAGGTCGGCACCGTGGCCGGGTCGGGCACGCACTCGTCGTCGACGCAGATGAGCGTGCCCTGGCAGGGGTCGCCGGTCTGGAACGGCGCACAGTCGGCGTCGACGGTGCAGCCGCAGATGTTGGCGCCCGGCTGGCACTGGCCGCCCTCGCAGCGGTCGCCGGACGTGCACGGGATGCCGTCCTCGCAAAACGCCGTGTTCGGCGTGTGACCGCACCCGGTCTGCCGGTCGCAGAAGTCGTCGGTGCAGTCGTTGCCGTCCTCGCACGGGTCCGGCGCCCCGGCCTCGCAAACGCCGGCGTTGCAGGTGTCGCCCGTTGTGCACGGGTTGCCGTCTTCGCACGGGCCTTCGGCCGGGTCGTGCGCGCAGCCCGAGCCGGGGTCGCAGCGGTCGGTCGTGCAGGCGTTGCCGTCGTCGCAGGCGAGCGCCGTGCCGGTGCCGCAGACGCCCGCGGCGCAGCGGTTGTTGCCCGTGCACGGGTTGCCGTCGTCGCACGTCGTGCCATCGGCGAGCGGAGCCGTGCCGCAACTGCCCGTGGCCGGGTCGCAGGTGGGGACCTCGCAGGGGCCGACCGGTCCGCAATCGACGAGGGTGGCCGCATCGACGACGCAGGCGCCGCCGTCGCAGACGAGCTCCCCGTTGCAGCGGTCGCCGTCGTCGAACGCCGCGCAGTCGGCCGTCGTCGCGCAGCCGCAGCCGCCTGCGGCACCGACGCAGGCCCCCGCGATGCAGAGGTCGCCAGACGTGCACGCGTTCTGGTCGCTACACGCGGCGCCGTCGGGCCGTGCCGTCGCGATGCAGAGGCCGCTGGCCGGCTCGCAGACCGACACCTCGCACCGGCTCGGATCGGCGGCCGGGCACGTGGGAATGCTGTTCGCGTCGACCGCGCAGGTACCGGTGAAGCAGCGCAGCGTGCCGTTGCACAGGTTGCCGTCGTCGAAAGGCAGGCAGTCGACGTCGGCCTGGCAGGCGCACTGGTCGCCGGGGGTGCCGCGGCAGCGGCCGGCGTTGCACGCGTCGCCTGTCGTGCAGGCATTGCCGTCGTTGCACGCCGCGGTGTTCTGGGTGTGCGTGCAGCCCTGACCGGCGACGCAGGCGTCGTCGGTGCACGGGTTCTGGTCGTCGCAGTCGCGCGTGCCCTGGGCCTGGCAACTGCCGCCGGCACACACCCCGCTCAAGGCGCAGGCGTCATCGGGCGTGCAGGGCGTGAAGTCGAGCGGTTCGGCCACGCAGGCGCAGTCGACGCAGCGCGGCGTGGCCAGGCAGGGCCCGGCGAGATGCGCGCAATCGGCGTCGTTCTGGCAGGCGCAGGGCACGTCGGGTGGCGGCGCCCCGCCGTCGTCGGGCACGTTTGCGGTGTCGGCCACGTCGCGGCAGGCGTTTGGCGGCACCACGAAGGGGGCCGTGTCGCCCCCGGCCGCCGGGTAGAGCTCGCCGTAGTCTTGTTCGCAGGCGCCGAGCGCCCCGAGGAGGAGAAGCGCCCAGGCGATCGCGCTGAGACGCCGTGCAGACTGCCGCATCAGTACCCTCCCGATCTCGTGTCGCCGGCCACGCCCTGGAGCAGCCTCGGCCACGCCGCACCCGTGCCTGCCGCCGCGGCCCCGCCGCCCCAAGTCTCCGAGCCGTGGCAGCCCGCGATGTTGGAGCAGCCGCGGGTGCCCGCATTCCAGGTGAAGGGCCCGCTCACGTCTTTAGCACAGTTGACGTGCAGCGTCGCGTCGATGATGGCCCCCGAGTAGTTGACCGTGCGGTTGTGGCACACGGCGCATGCGACGCCTTCCCCGATGTGATCGTCGTGGCGTCCGCTCAGCCCGCTCGTCGGATGGCAACTGTTGCACGTGAGTCCGAGACCCGTCCAGAGCGCGCTGCCGCCCGACGTCGTGGAACGGCCGTTGCCGTGGCAGTAGACCCCGCTGCACCTGGCGTTTGCCGGTGCGTACGTGCCCCCGTTGCAGTCGTCGAGCGCGACTTCGGCCTGCCCGTCGCCGTCGATGTGCCCCGGGCTGAACACCTCGGCCGGCACCGCGTGACACACGCTGCAGTCGTAGGCCCCATGGCGCGCGCTGGCGGTCACGTGCGCCGTATGCGCGCCCACCTGCCGTTGCGTGCGTTGCGTTTCGCCGTCGACGCCCTCGGGCGGGGCGCCGGTCTGGTTGTCGAGCCCGCCGTGGCAGAACGTGCAGTCGGTGCGCCACGTGGGGTGGCACAGGTTGCACGAGCGCACGCCGCCGTCGAGGTTCTGGCCATGGCACATGCGGCAGGCGTCCATATCGCCGAAGAACGTCGTGCCGTGGAACCCGCCCCCCGAGCCCGGTTGCATCCAGTCGGGCGCGCAATCGCGATGGCAGCGCGTGGCCGTTTCGGCGCCGTTGCAGGTGCCGTCGCCGCAGACCGGTGGGCACGCGCCGCAGTCGCCGGGGCAGTTCGTGCAGTCTTCGCCCGCCTCGCACTGGCCGTTGCCGCACTCGATGACGCATTCGCCGCAGTCCTCGGGGCAGGCGGCACAGGTTTCGCCCGTTTCGCAAGCGCCGTTGCCACAATCGGTCGGGCAAGCGCCGCAGTCGGCCACGCAGGTGGCGCACGTTTCGGCGCCGTCGCAGCTGTCGTCGCCGCAGCCGCCCGGACACACGCCGCAGTCGTCGGGGCACGTGGCACAGGCCTCGCCGCCGTTGCACGTGCCGTCGCCGCAGAGTGCGGTGCAAGCGCCGCAGTCGCCGGGGCAACGCTCACACGTTTCGGTGCCGTTGCAGGCCGCGTCGCCGCAGTTGGGGGTGGCGGTGCCGCCACAGCCGCCGGCCTCGGCGCAGAGATCGACACATTCGTGGTCCCAACGCTCCCCCGTGCAACACTCGGGGCGCGCGGCGCACACGCTCGCCTCGCAGGGGCAACCGTCGCAGCCGGCATCTTCGTGGGGCACGCAGCCGGCATTGCTGCCGCAATCACCGTGCTCGAAGCACAATTCAGTGCACTCTGCTTCCCATTCCTCGTTGCAGCAGTCGGGCTCGCTGGCGCACACGTAGTCTTCGCAGGCGCAGTCGTTGCAGCCGGCCGAGCCGCTGACGTAGCAGCCGGGCGTCTCGCGGGGGTCGGGGCCGGTCGTCGGACAGGTGCCGCAATCGGCCGGGCAGTTCTCGCAGGACTCGCCGTCGCCGAAACACACCCCGTCGCCGCAGCCGAAGCCGCAGTCGCCGCCGCAGTTCGCGTCGCAGCGCAGCGCGCAGAGCATGTCCCAGGTGCCGCTACAGCAGCTCGGGTCGGCCGCGCACACGCAGGCCTCGCACGCGCAACCGCCGCAGCCGGCCTCGCCGGTGAACGTCACACAACCGTTGCCGGGGCAGGGCCCGCAGTCGGCCGGGCAGGCCTCGCACGTTTCGGGGGTTTCGCAGGCCCCGTCGCCGCAGGCCGGCGGGCACGGCCCGCAGTCGTCTGCGCACGTTGCACACGTTTCGCCGTCCTCGCAGCTGCCGTTGGGGCAGACCGCGGGGCACGGGCCGCAGTCGGTCGGGCAGGCGCCACAGGTCTCGTCGCCGAGGCATTCGCCGTCGCCGCAGCCCGCGGTGCAGCCCGCGATGGGCGTGTACACACAACCGGCCGTGGGGTCGCAGGTGTCGCTCGTGCAGGTGTCGTCGTCGTTGCACGTGACGGTCGGGGCGCCGGTACAGGTGCCCCCCGCGCAGGCGTCGCCGGTCGTGCAGACGCTGCCGTCGTCGCACGGCGTGCCGTCGGGCCGGGGTGCCGCGGCGCATTCGCCCGTCTCGGGGACGCAGGCCGTGAGTGTGCAGGGGCCGTCGCTGGTCGTGTCGCACACGACCGCGGTGTCGGGGTCGGTGCTGCAGCCGCCGTTCAGACACCGCAACCGCCCGTTGCAGAGGTTGCCATCGCCCTGCCCGGCGCAGTCGGCGTCGACCGTGCACGGGCACAGGTTCTGCCCAGGCACGCAGGCGCCCGCGGCGCAGCGGTCGCCCGACGTGCAGCCGTTGGCATCGTCGCAGTAGGCGGTGTTGGGAACGAATTCGCAGCCGTTCGGGCCGCAGATGCCGTCGGTGCAGGGGTCATCGTCCAGGCACACGACGGGCGTGCCGCCGAGGCACACGCCGGCCCGGCAGACGTCGTCGGTGGTGCAAGGGTCGCCGTCGTCGCACGGGTCTTCCGTGAGCGTGTTGACGCAGCCGAGCCCGGCGTCGCAGCGGTCGGCCGTGCAGGCGTTTTGATCGTCACAGTCGAGGGCCGCGCCGGGCGTGCAGCTGCCGGCCGCGCACTGGTCGCCCGCGGTGCACGCGTCACCGTCGTCGCACGGCCCTTCGATCGGGGTGTTTTCGCAGCCGTTCGGCGCGACGCAGCGGTCGTTCGTGCACGGATTGTCGTCGTTGCACACCACCGGGGCGCCGAGCGCGCAACGGCCGGTGACGCAAACCGTGTCGGCCGTGCATGGGTCGCCGTCGTCGCAAGTGGCGAAGTCGGGGAGGTTGTCGTAGCGGCAGTAGCCTTTGGCGTCGCAGAGCACTTCCCGACAGGGGCCCGCGGCACCCTGGAGTGCCGCGCAGTCGTCGACCGTGGCGCAGGGGGGACCGGGGGCCACGGCGTCGCCGTCGGCGGCCGCGCCGCCGTCGGCATCGGGCGCCTGGGGGGTGTCGCCGCCGGCGTCCGCGGGGACGTCGGGTTGGACCAGGCCTTCGCCGCCGGCCGTGTCGTCGTGTCCGCGCGTCGACGTCCCGCCGCAGCCGAGCAGGCTCAGCAGCAAACCGGTGGCCACCCACGGGGCCGTGCGCAACCAAGAAACCTGGCGACGCATCGTAGTCATGACTCCTCCACGTCCGCGAAGACGCAGCGCACGGTGCCTGCCGTTGAAACGAGGTTGGCCCGCACCAAGCCGCCCGACGCAGCGAGGGCAGGCCGCCATCTCCACCATTGTCCGTCAAACCCCACTGCGTGCGTCAAGGGTTTTGCCACGACGCGGCGTCGTTTGAGGCCGTCGCCCGAGCAATGCGGCGCAGCGCGGCGCTCCCGAGCGCCGCACAATCTGCGCAGCCTGCCGCCCGCGACACGATCCGTTTTGACTCCCGCGCGCCGGGGTCGCACAATGCCGGGCGCCGTGTGAGCCCCGGTCGGCTCCGTAGGCGGCGGGAGGTAGACGATGCGACACGTGGTGCGAGTGATGTTGGTCCTCGGGTTGGCTCTGGCGTCGAACGCCGCCTGGGCCTGGGAATCGAGCTGCAGCGATGGCGCCGACAACGACTGCGACGGGCGCATCGACTGCAGCGACAGCGACTGCGACACGGCCCCCGGTTGCATGGTCGAGAACTGCACGAACGGCACCGACGACGATGCCGACGGCTACACCGACTGCGGCGACTTCTCGTGCGAGAACGACGCCGCCTGCGCCGCCGACTACGAGCAGAACTGCGGCGATGGCCTCGACGACGAGGCCGACGGCCACACCGACTGCGACGACTGGGACTGCGACGACGCCGCCGCGTGCCGCGAGTCGAACTGCGGCGACGGCGTCGATGACGACGGGGACAGCCACACCGACTGCGCCGACTTCGACTGCCGAGGCACGGCCGCATGTCCTTGTCCGCCCGCCGAGAACTGCACGAACGGCAGCGACGACGACGGCGACGGGTACACTGACTGCGACGACTTCGGTTGCGAGGCCGATCCGGCGTGCGCGGGCGGCGCTGAGAACTGCACGAACGGCAGCGACGACGACGGCGACGGGTTCATCGACTGCGACGACTGGGACTGCGACGA
>CAYRCM010000076.1:0-23781 GCA_964422715.1 uncultured Myxococcales bacterium
AAGCCGGCCGGCGGCCCGGCGCCGCGCCCCGGCTTCCTCGACGAGGCCGGCGACCTCGTGGCCCCGGGCAAGACCGTCGGCGGCGGCCCCGGCCCGCTCGACGTCAGCAATATCGAGGTGGCCACCCCGTCCGGCGGCGCGCGCGGTTTCCGTGACGCTGCGCCGCGCCGCAAGGGCGGCTCCGACCCGCTCGTCGGCCAGGGCGGGGGCGGCGGCGGGGATGGCGCTCCGCAACTCGGGCGCGGCATTCCGTTTGGCGGCGGCGCCCTCGGCGGCCCGGGCGGCAAGGGTGGGGGCGGCGCCGGCGGTGCCGAAGGCCCCGGTGCGCTCGGCGGCCGCGAAGCCCGGGGGGTGCAGGGGCGCGTGCGCAAGGCGCCCATGCAGGCCCTCAAGGGGGCCGGTACCCTCAGCAAGGAGGCCATCGCGGCCGTGGTCAACAAGAACTTCGGGCAGATCCAGCGCTGCTACGAACGCAGCCTGATGCAGAACCCCACGCTGCGCGGCAAGCTCACGCTCGAATGGACCATCCAGCCGAGCGGCGGGGTCTCGGGGGTGCGCGCCGTCACGACGTCGCTCGACAGCCCCGAGGTGCTCGCCTGCATCCAGGAACGCGTGCGCAGCTGGGTCTTTCCCAAACCCGAGGGCGGCAGCGTCGTCGTGACGTATCCCTTCATCTTCGACAGTGCGGGAGGCTGGTAGCCATGCTTCAACCTGATGCGTCGCGACGTGTCGCCTGTCGCTCGGCGTCCGGGCTCCGGCGGGCCGCCGTTTGCGGGCTCCTGGCGTTGTGCTTCGTCGCCGGGCCAAGGCCCGCGGCCGCCGACGAGACCGTCTACGTCGTCCAGAACCGGCTGTTCCGCATGCGCCACGAGCTCGCCTTGCAGGCCGGCGTCCTGCCGATGGACGCCTTCTACAAGGGCATCACCGCGGGCGGCGGTTACACGTGGCACATCTCGGAGGCCTTCGCCTGGGAGGTGGCGCGCTTCAACTACGTCTTCCCGGTCCAGACCGATCTCGCCGACGAGTTGCGCGACAACTTCGGCGTGCAGCCCACGGCCTACGATCGCATTCGCTATTTCCTGCAGACGAGCTTCGTTTTCAAACCCTTGTTCGGCAAGTGGAGCCTCCTCAACCGGGCCGTGCTGCGCGACGAAGTCTTCCTCACCGTCACGACGGGCATGCTCAAACTCGTCAACACCCCGGCCGATCGCTTCCAGGCCATCGTGGGCGGTGGGCTCGGGGTGCGCGTGTTCGTGACCAACTGGTTCTCGGTGCGGCTCGACGTGCGCGACTTCGCGTACTTCGACGGCACCGACCCGACGAACGTGCTCGAGATCAGCCTCGGGCCGAGCCTGAACCTGTGATGGTCGCGCGCTCTCCATGGGACGCGGCCGTTCCGGCCGGCGCTGCACCCGCCCGCCGTGCAGCCGCCTGGACGGGTCTGACGGCCCTCCTGCTCGTCGTCTGCGCCGCGGCCGGCTGTCACGAGAACGTGCACGGGGCCGGCGACGCCGATGCCCTTTTCGGTCCGTACGATGTGGACCCCGAGGTCGGGCCCACGCTGACCTGGGTGGCCGACCCGCAGGTGCCGGGCGACGAAACGCTCATGGCCGGCTGGGGCATCGAAGAAGAACGCTTCTGGGTCGTCGGCGACCGCGGCGTGGTGCTGAGCCGCCGCGGGGGCGCGTGGAACCGCGAAGAAGTGCCTACCGACGCGCGCCTCGAAGACATCATCGGCTTCGGGCCCACCGACCTCTTCGTCGTCGGCGCCGCGGGCACGGTATTGCACTACGGTGAGCCGCCGGCCCCGGCCGACGCCGACGCCGGCGGGGCGCGCGCAACCGACGCCGGCCCCACCGCCGGCGACACGGTCGGTCCGAGCGGGCCCCGCTGGACGCTCGAAGCCGTCCCCACCGGAGAAGACCTGCTGGCGCTCGCCGGCCCCGAGCCGAACGACCTCTGGCTCGTCGGCACAGGCGGCGTCGTCCTGCACCGCACGGCCGCCGGCTACGAACCCAGCCCCACCGGCTTCTTCGACCGGCTGGCCGACGTCGAGACGTTTGCCGACGGCGCCGTCGTTGCCGTCGGCGACTTCGGCACCGTGCTGCGCCGGGTGGGCGACACCTGGCAACGCGACGGCGGTGTCGGCACGTCCGCGCACTTGAACGCGCTTTGGGGCACGGCGGCCGACGACCTCGTGGTCGTGGGGCTCGGCGGGCTCGTCCTGCGTCTCCAGGGCGGGGCCTGGACGCGCATTCCGACCGACGTCGTTGCCAACCTGCGCGGCGTGTGGGGGCGCTCGTTCGACGATCTCTTCGTCGTCGGCTGGCAGGGCACCGTGCTGCGGCTGCGCGGCGGTACCGCGAGCCGCATCGTGCCCGGCGAAGCCCATCGGCTCGAAGGCGTGTTCGGTGGGCTCGGGCCGCACGTGTTTCTGCTCGGCAGTGCCGGCTCCGTGCTCGTCGGGCCTACGCCGCCGCCCGGCTACCGCCCCTGGAGGTTGCGTTGAGCGCGCTTCGGCAAGCCCGCCGCCACGCGACCGCTGGCGTCGCGGGCAGGCGCCTCGGCCTCGCGCTCGCCGCGTGGCTGCTGGCCTGCACCGATGCGTCGCTCTACCGCCTCGACGAAGAACCGGTCTTCCCCGACCGCCTCACCGTCACGGGCCGCATCTGCACCGACGACCCGAACCGCCAGCGCTTCCCGGTGCGCCTCGTGCTGCTCGTCGACGCCGGTCCTGAGATGGCGGGCCTCGACCCCGAACTGCGGCGCGCGGCAGCCGTCGACGAAGTCGTCGGCCGGTATGCCACCACGCCGGGCCTCGCCATGGCCATCGTGCGCTTCGGCGGCCGCCCCACGTTGCTGACCGACGGGTTCAGCCGCAGCGCGGCCGAGCTCAACGAGGCGGCTGCGGCCCTGCGCCTGCCCGCCGCCTGCGTCGCCGGCCGCTGTCGCGACCTTGCGGCCGCCCTGAGCCTGGCCGAGGCCCTCGTCAGCGACGACGCGCTCAGCGCCGAGCCCGGCCGGCTCGTGCGCACGCGCTACGTGTTTGCGGTGCTCGCCGCCGGGGCCGGCGACCCGCCGCTCGAGCCCGACGCTGCCGGCTGTGACGAGGCCTGCCAACTCGCCCGCGACCTCCGGGCCACGGCCCACTACGTCGTAGGGCTCGGGGCCCGCGAGGTGGTCTTCCACGGCCTGCTGTTCGCGCCCGCGCAGGGCGACGGCGAGGCCCAGGGCCGTGCGCGGCTCGTCTTCGAGTCGCTCACGAACGCGGGGCAGGGCCAGTTCGAGGAACGTGGCGAGGCCGCCCGCCTGCGGCTCACCGAACTGCCCCTGCTGCCGCCGAGCGACGCCCTCGTCATCCGTTCGCTGTTGGTGAACAACACCAACGTGTTGCCTCGGCTCACGGGTCCCGTCCCCGACAGCGACGGCGACGGCCTCGCCGACGACGTCGAACGCGCCGCCGACCTCGACGCGGCCAGCGGCGACAGCGACGGCGACGGCCTCAGCGACTTCGTCGAGCGCCTGCTCATCGTCAACGGGCTCGACCCGCTGCGGCCCGACCAGCCCGAGGTGTGCCTCAACTTGGCCCCGCTCGTCGACCGCGACGGCGACGGCCTCAGCGACTGCGAAGAACGCGTGCTCGGCCTCGTGCCGACCCTCACCGACGGCGACCGCGACGGGCTGCCCGACGGGCTCGAACTGCTGCGCGGCACCAACCCCTGGGCTGCCGATGCGCTCGCCGATCCCGACGGCGACGGACTCGGCAACGGCGCCGAGTTGCGCGAACACGCCGATCCGCTCACCACCGACGTCCAGGGCGCTCTCGACCAGAACTACCGCTACACGTTCGCCGACGAGGGCAGCCGGCCCGTGCCCTACGTCACCGGCCTACGGCAGCTCACCGGGGTCAGCGTCGCCACCGTCGGGCGCGACTGCGCCGCCGGGCCGGCCCGACTCGTGTACGCGCAGGGCGAACCGGCCACCCTGGCCTGGCAGGACGCGGGCGCCGCCGCGCCGGGGCCCGCCGTACCGCTCGCCGGTTCCGGCCGCTACGTCCTGCCGGCACTCGCCACCGACGCCGGGCTCGATCGGGCGTTGGTCGTCGACGTCGTGGCCGCCGAGTTGCCCGCCGCCTCGGTGGCCGAACCGCTGCTCGTCGGGCTGGCGCAGCGCAACTGCGGGGTGTTCACGGTGCGCAACGTGCGGCTGCTCGAAACGGCCGACGTCGGCCGCGGGCCCGGCTTCAACCGCATCCGGCTCCTGTTTTCCGAGGTGCCCGCGAACGACCCGGCCGCGGCCCCCGTGTTTCGCGGGGCCGAACTCGAAGTGCGTTTCGTGGCGCCCGACTACCGGCAACCCCAGGGCGTCGTCACCCTCGAAGACCAGGACTTCGTCCTGCTCGGACGTTGGGAATGAGCGCGCGCACGTCGCTTTCGGCCGTCTGGCTGCATCGCCCGCGGGTGGGCGGCGCCTTGGTGGCGCTCACGCTATTCGTCGCGGCTTGCTCCATCGAGGACGCCTTCGTCGGCACGCGTGCGCGCCGGGCCTGCGAAGGCAACCTGCCGGTCTGCCGGGTGCGCGCCGGCTGCGTACTCGACGGTTCGGGCTACATCGAGGGTAACTTCCCGGGGGGCCGGCGCTTGGTGGTCGTCAGCGACGGCGAGGCCGACGTCACGGTGTCCCTGTTCTTGCGCGACGAGGTGTGGCCCGGCAGTTCCCTCGAAATGCGTTTCTACGAGCCCGGTTGCAGCCGCTCCGAGGAATGGTTTGCCGAACTCGACGACCTCTTCGTCGCGGCGGGCGCCGACCGCATCGTGAGCGCGACGCAACGCCTGCGGGAGGCCGGCGAACACCTCATCGAGGTGCGCTCCGACGCCTACGCTGCGTACGACCTGAAGGTGGATGTGCAATGAAGAGCGACTCGGCCCGCCTCCCGACATCCGCGGCCGTTCGCCCGCGCCGAGTGCCCGGGCGGTTCTGGCTTGCCGGACTGTTGTGCATGCTGGCGCTCCCCGCTGGCGCAGCGCCGGCCTCGCGCGACGCGCGCTTCGACGCGCCGCTGAACGCGCTGCGGGCCGGCTCGGCCGATGCCGCCGCGGCCGGTTTCTTCGCCTACGCGCAGAGCGCCGAAGAAGGCGAAACGCGCGAGTGGGCACGGCTGCTGCTCGGCGTGGCGCTGGGGCGGCTCGGGCTCACGCACGCGGCCGTGCAGACGTTCATCGAGGTCGGCCGCAACCGCGCGGCGCCCGAACTGCTGCCGGCGGCTCTGCGCGAGGTCCTGGCACTGCGCGCGGCGGGCCCCATCGTCGAGTCCGAGTGGCTCGACCGGCTCGTGCTGGACACCGATCTGGGCTACCTCGAACCCCGGCTTGCCGACGAAGTCCACCTGCAGAAGGGCCAACAGGACTACCGCAACGGCGACGCCGTGTGGGCCGAACGCGAATTCGCGCGGCTCGCGCCCGACGGCTACGCGGCCTGGAAAGCCGAATGGGTGCGCGCACTCGCCGACGTGAGCCAGAACCGGCTTGCGGCGGCCGAGACCCGCCTGCTGGCCATCCTCGCGCGCCTCGAAGGACCCACGGCCCCGGGCCTCGCCGCGCCGGCGTCCGACGGCACCGAGGTCTGGCGTCCGCCCTCCTGGGGCCTCACCTCCGAAGGCCGCGAACTCGCGGAGGATGCGCGCCGTACGTTGTCGCGCATCCTCTACGAGCAGAAGCGCTTCCGCGAGGCGGCCGACCTGCTGCGCCCCCTCCAGGCCCGCTCGCTCGTCGACGGGGCGCGTCTGCTGCTCGAACGCGCATGGTGCGCCTACTTCCTCGGCGACCCGCGCAGCGTGCTCGGCCACCTCTACGCGCTCGGTGCCCCCAGCTACCGGGAGGCCTTCCTGCCCGAGCGCTTCGCTCTGGCGGGGCTCACCTACCGCAACCTGTGCCATCACGAACTGGCCCTTGGGGTCGTGCAGGCGTTTCGCGCGCAGTTCGGCGGGCTCGTGGCCCAGGTGCGGGCGCGATCCCCCATCGACCACGAACCTCGGGTGCAACGCGTCGTGCAGGCCGACGAGGGCGTACGCGCGCTCCGCACCGTGCGTGACGCGCTCCTGCGCGAACGGGAGCGCGCCCGGCGCATCCGCGGGCCGCTCGGCGCGCATTTGGCGGCCATCTACGAGGCCGGCGTGGCAGCCCTCGCGGGTCGCCTCGACCGGGCCGAACGGCAGGTCATCGCCGACCTGACGCGCCAACTCTTCGACTACGACGAGCAGATGAACCTGCTCGAACACGAGGTCGGCACCGAGCAGTTCCGCCGCTTCAAGCAGGCCGACTACCTGGCCCGTGGCCCGGCGGCGGCGCCGCCCGTGCCGGTCTGGGGCGAGGCGCTCTACTTCCGCGCCGACGGCGAATACTGGAACGAAGAACTCGACCTGTTTCGGGTCCACATCGACGACCGCTGCGAGCGGCCGCGTCCCTGGGAGTAGGCCATGCGCACGTCGCACCGCACGCCGTACGTCCCGGGCTTCGCACTCGTGCTGGCCTGCGCGTTCGTCCTCCCGGCTCTCGCGGGCTGCGCCACGGTCGGGGGGGGCGACCCGACCGAACTGCCCGATCGGGCCGCCGAACGCCGGCTGGCCCTCCAACGGCTCGACGACGATCTGCGACGCACCGACCAGACCATCGAGGTCACGCGCACGCTCGTCTCGCGTTCCGCGGGCCGCCCCTATCTGCCCGACCTCTACATCCGGCTCGCCGAGCTCTACGTCGAGAAGTCGCGCTACCTCTACTTCAAAGCGGTCGAATCCAAGCCCGAAGGCGCCGCCGAGGCCATCGACGTGCCCGAGGTGCGCTTGCTGAAAGACCAGGCGGTGTCCATCTATCAGAAATTGCTGCGCGATTTCCCCGGCTACGCGCAGACCGACAAGGTCTACTTCTTCCTCGCGCACGAATACCGCGAACTCGGCCTGCGCGACGCCATGCGGGCCACGTACCGCCAGATCGTCGAGAGCCACCCGAAGAGCCTCTACGCGCAGGAAGCGCACCTCGTGCTCGGCAACGACGCGTTTCGCGAGGGCAATCTGCCCGAAGCCGAAAGCCACTACCGGCACATCCTCGACCTGCCGGAGGGGCCGCTGCACGAGATGGCGCAGTACAAGCTCGCCTGGATCCGGGTCAACCAGGACCGCTGTCCCGAGGCGCTGCAACTGCTCGAAGGCATTGCGCGAAAGGCCATCGCGAGCCCGGCCGACGCGGCCGACGACGACGAGGCGACTGCCGAGCCCGACGGTGCACCGGCCGTCGGCGGCAAAAAACTGCTCACGGTCCGCCGCGAGGCCCTCGTCGATTCGGTCTACTGCTTCTCGGAAACCCGCAAGCCCGAAGAAGCCGTGGCCTTCTACCGCGATCTCGCGCGCACCCGCGAACTCTTCGTCACCGTCGCTGCGCGGCTGGCGGCCCGCTACGAGGTCAAGGGCGACCCCGCCGCCGCCGCCCGCATGCTGCGCGAAGCGGCCGAACGCACCTACGACCCCGAGTGGCTCGTCGAACGCGTCACCCGACTCTACGCGGCCGTGCGCGAAGCTCAGCAGCACGAGGCCGTCGCGCGCGACGTGACCCTGCTTGCCCGCGCGGCCGACGCCGTGCGCGCCGACTGGCGCCTGCCGGCCGACGAGCGCACCCAGCGGCTGCAGTCGTTCGAAGTGTACGCCCGCGACCTCATCACGCGCGCCCAGGTGGCGAGCCGCGCGGGGGGCGCGCCGGCGCTGCTCGCGGCCGTGGCCGACGCCTACGGCGGCTATCTCGAAGCCTTCCCAGGCTCACCGCACGAAGCCGAGATGCGCTCGAATGAAGCCGAGGCGTTGTTCGAAGCGGGGCGGCACGTGGCGGCCGGCGAGGCCTATTCGAAACTCGCGGCCGCCCTTCCCGAAGGCCCCGAGCGCGAAGCGGTCATGTTCAGCGGCATCGTGGCCTACCGCAAGGCGCTCGACACCCCCGGGCTGCACCATCTCGACGTGGTGGTGGCGCAAGAGGGCCTCAAGCGCCTCGGCGGCCTGTACGTGCAGGCGTACCCGAGTTCGCCGCGCCGGGTCGAAGTCGAATTCAACATCGCCCGTCAGCACTACGACCAGGGCGACTACCCGACGGCCGTCGAGCGCTTCAAGGCGTTCGTCAAAACCCACCCGCAGCACCGCGACGCCACGGCGGCCGCGCACCTCGCCATGGACGCCCTGTTCCGCCTCGAAGACCTCGATGGGCTTGCCGCCTACGGACGGGAACTGCTCGCAAGCGGGCTCGGCGACGCCACCTTCAAGAAAGAGGTCGAGGCCATCGTGCAAGGGGCCGAATCGCGGCGCATCGCCAAGGTCACCGTCAGCACCGACCGCAGCCGGGAAGACCGGGCGCGCGAACTGCTCGAAATGGCGGCGGGCGGGCAGGGCGAAGCATCGGCCGAAGCGCTGCACACGGCCTATCAGCTGTACCGCGAAGCCGAGAACTGGGCCCAGATGTTCGCGGTCGGCCGGCAACTCGTCGAGGCCGACCGCGAAGGCCGCTACGCCCGGGAGGTCTTTCCCGATCTGGCCACGCGCGCGCTCGCCTCGGGGCGCTTCGTGCAGGCGGCCGAGGCCTACGAGGCGTTGCAGCGCGTGGTGCCCGCCGAGCGCGACGGCCTGCGCGTCGCGGCGCTCATCCGCGACGAACTCGGCGATGCGGCCACGGCCGCGCGCGACTACACACTGCTCCTCCAGGCCGGCGACAACGATGCCGTGCCGGCGCTGCTGCGCAACCTCGCGGCCGCCCGCGACTGGGCCGGGCTCGCCGCCGCGGGGCAGCGCCTCAAGGCCACCGACGCGGCCTGGTCGGCGCTGGCCGTGGGCCGGGCGGCGCTCGAAACGGGCGACGCCGCCGGGGCGAGCGCGGCCTGGTCGGCGGCCCTCAAGGGCGACGGCAGCGCCGCGGCGCGCGGCGAAATCGCCTATCGGCTCGGAGCGCTCACCGTGGCCGAATTCGACGGCCTGCGCTTCAGCGGCGCCCCCGGCGACAGCGAGACGGCCGCGCGGGCCGTCCGACTGGTCAAAAACCTTCAGGAAATCGACCGCTTGGGGGCCGCTACCGGCGATGCGCGCTGGGCCTTTGCAGCGCTGCACCGCAGCGGCCTCATGTTCGCGCGGCTCGCGGCGTTCCTGCGCAGCATGCCGTTGCCCGCGGGCCAGACGGCCGGGGAGCGCGACGCGCTCCGCGCCGCCATCGAGCAGAAAGCCGCGCCGCTCGCCGAGGCCGCCAGCCAGGCGTTCGACACCTGCCGGCGCAAGGCGTACGACGCGCACGTCTTCAATGCGTACGTCATGGGCTGCGTGCGGGCCGGCGAGGCGGTGCTTGCCGACCACCCGGCTGTCAGCCGCCCCCTGACGGCCGCCGAATCCGAGGCAGAGGCGACGCTTTTCGGGCGGCTGCGCAAGGGCGAACACGCGCCGAGCGTCGTGGCGGCCCTTGCTCGGCTCATGCTGGCCGGCGGCGCGCCCGAGCGGGCGGCGCTCTTCGTGCTCGGCAACCTCGGGGGCGACGAGCGGCCGGCCGAACTGCTGACCGTGCTCGGCGCCGCGCGTCTGCGGCGCGGCGACCCGCAGGAGGCCTACGCTGCCTGGGCCGAGGCCGCGGCGGCCGGCGACTCGGTGGCGCGGCTCAACCTGGCCGTGCTGCGCTGGCAATTCGGCGACGGTTCGGGGGCGCGGGCCGAGCTCGGCCGCGTCAACGGACTCTCCGGCATCGAGCTCGGGCGGGCCGACGTGCACCCGGCGGCCGCCGCGGCCGTGGCCGAGTTGCAGGGAGGACCATGATGGCCGCGTTGCTGCACGTGAGGCTTGCCTTGCGCGACGCCGGGCGCTCCGCGGGTCCCGGCCGACCGCGCCGCGCGGCGCGGGGCATCCGCCTCGCCGCGCTCCTCGCGCTCTGGCTCGGCTGGCCCGCGCCGGCGCCCGGCGCTTCGGGGCCCCTGTCGCGGGCCTCGGCGCGCTACGAGACGGCGGCCGACGACCTCATCCCCGAGTCCGAACTCGACGCCGCCATCGCCGCGGGCGAGAAACAGCTCGCCGAGCGCAACGACGACGAGGCCGGGCGGCTGCGGCTCGCCCGCGCCTACCTGCAACGCGGCCGCCTGCGCGACGCCGAGAACGTGCTGCGGCAGCTGCTCACGCGCGGCGCTGCCGTCTCCGACGCGACCCAGCGCCTCATGGGCCTCCTGCGGATGCGCGTCGGCGACTACGACGCCGCGGTCGTGGCGCTCGAGGCGGCCACGGGGCTCGCCGACAGCTACGCCAACCGCTTCTACCTGGGGGTCGTGCTCGAACAGGCGGGCCGCCTCGACACCGCAGCCGCCGCCTATCGCGAGGCCGCCGCCCGCGACCCGCTGCGGCCCGAGGCCCACTTCAACCTCGGCACGCTGGCGGGCAGCCGTTTCCAGTACGACGACGCCGCGGCCGCCTACGAACGGGCGCTCGCCATCTCCCCGGCCCACGTGCCGGCGCTCGTCAACCTCGGCAACGTGCGCGTCGAACAGGGACGCGTCTCCGACGCCCTGGCGCTCTACGACCGCGCGCAGGCCCTCGCCCCGAGCGACGCCGACATTCCCTACAATCGCGGCGTGGCGTTCGCGCACGACGGACGCATCGACGAGGCCATCGCGGCCTATCGCCGCGCCATCGAACTCCAACCCGAATTCCCCGAGGCGCAAAACAACCTCGGCAGCCTGCTCGGGCGCCAAGGCCAGTTCGGCGATGCCATTCCCTTGTTCGAGCAGGCCGTGCGTACTCGCCCCGAATACGTCGACGCCATCCAGAACCTCGGCATTGCGCTTTTTGGCGCCGGACGCCACGAGGAGGCCCGCGCCCAGTTCGAAACCGCGCTGCGCCTCACCCCCGACGTGGCCGAGCTGCACTACCATCTCGGCGAAACGCTCTTCGCCATCGGCAAGTCGCGCGAGGCCATGCGATCTTTCAAACGCGCCCTGCGGCTCAAGCCCGACTACAGCGAAGCCATCAACTCGGTGGGCATCGTCTACTCGACGCTCGGGCGGGCCGACAGCGCCGAGGCCCAGTTCCGGCAGGCCATCGCCGCGCGCCCCGACGATCCCACGGGCTACCTCAACCTGGCGCGGCTGCTGCTCAAGGACCAGCGCCTCAGCGAGGCCGAGACCACGCTGCGGCGAGCCGTCGCACTCGATCCGCAGCGGGCCGAGCTGCACTTCTATCTCGGCAAGACGCTCGCGGCCGGCAAGCAGTACGCCCCGGCCATCGAGGCCACGCGCAAGGCCGTCGAACTCACGCCCGAGCTCGCCGGGGCCCACCACCTGCTCGGCGTGCTGTACCTGCGCGTCGGGCGTCTCGATGCCGCAGAGCGCTCGCTCGAGGAGGCCGCCGTCCGCGACCCGCGTTCGGCCGACGTGCTGCTCACCCGCGGCGAGCTCGCCTACCGCAAGAAAGACATCGAAGGCGAACTCACGGCCTACCGGCGCGCCACCGAAGTGGCGCCCGACCGCGCCGACGCCTGGGCCGAATGGGGCGGGGCGCTCGCGCGCAAGGGCGAAGCCGGCCAGGCGGCCGAGGTGTTGCAGAAAGCCGTGCAACTCAGCCCCAAACTCGCGAAGGCGCACTACTACCTCGGCACCGTGTCCTATCGGCTCGGGCGCACGACCGAGGCCGTCGAAGCGTTGCGTCGCGCGACGGGCCTCGACGCCCGCCTGACCGACGCCCATGTGGCGCTCGGCCGCATCCTGCTGCGTCAAGGCGACCGCGCGGGCGCCGAGAAGGCGTTTGCCGCGGCGCTCTCCGCGAGCCCCGACAACGCCGAGGCGCAGCTCGAACTGCAGCGGCTGCGCGAGGCCGCCGGAGGCCGGCCATGAGGCCCGAGCGTCCGCTCGCATCGCCCGTTGTGTCGCGCCGCGGCCTCGTCGGCTGCGCGCTGGCCATCGCCTGGCTGGGCGGCCCCGTCGTGGGCTGCACCGATGCGGGCCTGCTGCCCGTCGTCGACGAGCCCGTGCTCGGGGCAGCCGACGATCGCCTGACGCTCGTCGGCGAAGTCTGCACGGCTGCGTCCGAGGACGTCGTTTTCCCCGTCAAGGTGCTCTTCGTCATCGATACTTCGGGCTCCATGCAGCAGACCGACCCCAACAACCGGCGCGCCACCGCCGTCGAGGAAGTCGTCGCCCACTACCGCAACAACCCCGGCGTGCAGTTCGGCATCATCAGTTTCCGCGAGTCGGTCAACGATCTCACGCAAGGATTCACGCGCGACGGGGCGCTGCTGGCACAGGCCGTCGAAGGGCTGCGGCTCGCCGACTCGCTCACCGACTATCAGGGGGCGCTCGGCATGGCCTATACCGTGTTGCAGCAGGACATGTTGCGCGCCGGTGCCGCCGAGCGGGCCCGCAGCAAGTACGTCGTCGTGTTCCTGTCCGACGGCACACCGCAGCCGCAGTGTCATCGCGCCACGCCCTGCGTCACGACGGCCGACTGCGGCAACGTTTTTTCGCAGTGCGAGGAGGGGTTCTGCACCGATCCGTTCCTCGTCTGCCAGGTCGACCGCGACGACTGGGCCGGCATCCAGGTGCCCGAGTCGTTGTATCCCGAAATGGAAGCCGGCTCCGACTACAACCAGCCCTACCAGATCCTCCGCTGGATCGACGACATGCGCGCGCTGGCCACGCGCTACGCAGTGGGCGATTTGCGGGTCCACACGGGCTTCCTGTACGACCCGAACCTGTCCGAGGCCTGGCGCCAGGCGTTCGGCATCGATCGCGAAGCCGGCGAACGGCTGCTGTCCGACATGGCGCTGCACGGTGCGGGCACGTATTCCAACTTCTACTCGGGCGACGCCATCACTTTTCTCGACGTCGACTACACGGCCATCCGGCGCGACTTCGTATTGCGCGCGCTCTTCGCCACGAACGGCTCGGTGTTGCCCGCGAGCGGACGCGCTGCCGTCGACAGCGACGGCGACGGGCTCGGCGACGACGCCGAATTCGCGCTCGGCACCGACGCGCTCAGCGGCGACAGCGACGGCGACGGCTACAACGACACCCTCGAAGCGCGCGCCACGACGAGTGGCTTCGACCCGCTCGACCCTGCCCGGCCACACCCCGCCTGCGCCCCCGAAGATCGCTTCGATCGCGACGGCGACGGGCTCAACGACTGCGAAGAACGCTTCGCCGGCAGCGACCGCACGCTCTTCGACAGCGACCGCGATGGGCTGCCCGACGGCCTCGAACTGCTCGCCCGCCTCGAACCGCTCGTGGCCGAGGGCAACCGCGACCTCGACGGCGACGGCCGCATCAACAGCGACGAGTTGCGCCAGCACACCGACCCCTTCCGCGCCGACGCCGCCGCGGCCCGCGGCGAGGCCTACGAGGCGCGGCTCGAACCGCTCGGCATCGAGGGCGCCGGCCGGCACTGCTATGCCTTCACACTGAGCAACGTGCGGCTCGACCAGACGCTGGCGGGCGGCCTCGACCGGCGGGCCGGCATCAACGTCGTGCGGCTCCACTTCGTCTCGGCGCTCGAAGACGACCCGAACGACCCCGGGGTGCTCACGAGCGCCTGCGCGCTGGCCCGCTGGGTCAAGCCGTACTACCGCGAGCCGCTCGACGGGGTCATGACCATCGAACGGGACGACTTCAAGCCAGCCGCCGAACTACGGGTCCCCGACGACTGCGTCGGGGTCGCGGTCGAGGCCCCCGAGCCCCCCGCGCCGGAGGCTGACACGACACCATGAAGGCGACCCGGCTACACCTTGCAGGATGGCACTGCCGGCGGCTCGCGGGGCTCGCGCTGGCGCTCTGCGCGTGCAGCGAGGCCCACTTCGAACGCGCGCCCACCCCGCCGCCGGCGCCCCGGGACAACCGCATCCGCATCGTCGGCGAGTTCTGCACCGACGACCCCGACGAGCTGCAGTTCCCGGTCAAGGTGCTGCTCATCGTCGACTGTTCGCTGAGTCTCGACACGACCGACCCGCCGAACCCCGTGTCGCGCCGCGTGGCGGCCGTGCTCGAACTCATCGAGCTCGTCGAGCAGGCGCAGGCCGACGTGTCCGTGGCCGTCGAACGCTTCGAAGGCGCCGCCAATGTGCTGACCCAGGTCGACAGCGACCAGGACGGGCGGCTCGACCGCGACGGATTCACGAGCGACGGCGACATGTTGCGCGTCGCGGCCGGCGAACTTGCACGCACGGCGGCCACGACCGACTACGACGGGGCGCTGGCGCTCGCCTTCGCGCTGCTCGACACCGATCTGCGCAACGCCGATGCCGTGACCCGCGCCCGTTCCCGCTACGTCGTCATCTTTCTGTCCGACGGCATGCCCGACCCGGTCGACGCGAACCACAACAACCCCACCACGATCCTCCGGCGCGTCGACGAAATCCGCAATCTGGCCGATGCGTTCGGCGTCGGCGAGTTGCGGCTGCACACGGCGTACCTCGCGACGGGGCAACCGCTCGCCGTCCAGCAACCGGCCATCGATCTGCTGAAGAGCATGGCGGCGCACGGCGGTGGCACCCTGCGCAATTACGACAACGGGGAGGCCATCCACTTTCTGCGCTTCGACCTGACCTCGCTGAAGCGCATCTTTGCGCTCAAGCGCTTCGTCGCCTTCAACGCCAACGCGCGGCCCCAACCGGGCGACGTGCTGCCCGACAGCGACGGCGACGGGCTCGCCGACGACCACGAGCAACTGCTCGGCACCGATTTCCGCAGCCCCGATACCGACGGCGACGGTTTCTCCGATTTCCTCGAAAACAAACTCCAGTTCTCGGGCTACGACCCGCTTGCCGGCCACGACGCCAGTTGTCACCTCGAAAACGACCGCGCCGACAGCGACGGCGACGGACTGGCCGATTGCGAGGAGCGGTTCCTCGGTACGAGCCCGGCCCTCATCGACAGCGATGCCGACGGGCTGCCCGACGGCGTCGAGGCCGTGGCCGGCACCAACCCGAGCCTGCCCGACGCCGACACCGACCTCGACGAGGACGGCACGCCGAACGGCGACGAGGTCGCCGGCCAAACCGATCCGGGCGACCCCGATGCGGCGTACCGGGCCCGCACGAGCGCCCGCTACGCGCTGACCGCGCTCGGCCAGGAGGCGGGCCGTCAGTGCTACGCCTTCGAAGTCGACAACTTGGCGCTCGCGGCGACCGCTGCCGCCCGCGACGGCGGCCCGGCCAGCGCGGGCGCGAACGTCGTGCGCCTGATGTTTGGCGAGACGCCCTTCGATTCGCCTGCCGAGCCGGGCACGTTCCGCGTGGCCTGCGTGCGCGCTCGCTACGACGCGCTGCTGAACGCCACCGAACCGCTCTCGGGCGTCATCCAATTGCGCCGCGAAGACTTCCACGCGCCGCTCGAATTGACCGCCGAACACTGCGTCGGAGGTGCTCTATGAACCTGCGCCCACGCCCGGCGGCGCGTTCCGCTACGCGTCCCGTCGCAAGCGCTGTCGACCGCCGGCTCGGCCCCTGCCTGCCGCACGGCCGCGCCGCCGTGCTGGGGCTCGCCGCGCTTGCCCTCTGGAGCGCCTGCGCCGGCTCCGATCCGGCGTTCCCGGCCGATGCCGACGCGGGCCCGGCCGAGATCACGGCCATCTGCCCCGCCGACGACAACGACGCCCCCGACGAGGCCCTCGAACTCACGCCCGGCACACCCGCCGAAGGCCGCATCTGTCCCGTCGGCGACGAGGACTGGTACGTCGCGACGAGCCCGGCCGCGGGCACCATCCTGCACGTGACGGTCACCCGCGAGGCGGCGTTTGGCGCCGTCGACCTGCGCTACACGGTCTACGCGGGCGATGCGCAGACACCGCTCGGGCACGGCGTCGATGCCGACGGGGCCGACGGCCCCACGCGGCTTGTCGGGGCCCATTGGCTGGCCATTCCGGGGCGCGTGTACGTCGTCGTGCGCGACGACGGCAGCGACGAGCAAGACCGGCTCTCGAACTACGCCGTGCAGGTCGAACTCACGCCCGATCTCGATTCGCACGAGCCCAACGACAGCCCCGCCGCCGCCACCGCGCTCACGCCCGGCGAGAGCAGCACCGGCGCGCTGAGCTACGCCGGCGACAGCGACTGGTACCGCCTCGAAGTCCCGGCCGGCCCGGCCGCTCTCGTGCGCGTCGAGATTGGCGAAGGGCAGGGGGCGCCGACCGAGTTGCAGGCCGCACTCGTCGCCGCCGACGGTGCGCCGCTTGGCGAAGTCGCCGCCGCCTACGACGACCTCAACCCGGCGGGCATCGACGTCACTTGGGCCGCGCCGGCCGGCACGTACTACGTGGTCGTCACCGAGCGCGACGGCGACGAGTTCGCGAGCGACGTCCCGTACGACGTGCGCGCCACCGTGCTCGCCGACCCCGACGCCCACGAGACGCCCCTGCGCAACGACGGCCCCGAAACGGCCCAGCCGCTCGCCGCGGGCGAGGTAGCGCGCGGCATCTTCATCGCGTCGCGGGCCGACCAGGACTGGTTCGTCATCGCACCACCGGCCGACACGGCGCCGGACCACGCCGCGCTGCTCCACGTGGCGCTCACCAGCGAAGGCGCCCCGCCGGCCTTCGATGTGACGCTCACCTTGCTCGTTGCCGACCCCGCCACGCCCTGCGTGCCGGGCGACGCCTGCCTCACGCTGGCCGCTGCCTCGGGCTGTCGGCGCGATGCCGACTGCCCCTCGCACGGGTGTCTGGCCGCCGAGGGCCTCTGCCTCGGCGGCGGTGTGTGTCTGCCAGGAGGCTGCGCTGTGCCGCGCTACCTGCGCACGCTCGCCGCGGGCGCAGACGACGCCGCGCCCGAGCTGCACACGATCCTGCCGCTCGACGGTCCCGGGCCGTACTACGTCGTCCTGCGCGATCGCCAGGACCGCGCCTACGACGGCAGCGAGTCTCTGACACTCGCAGTCGAACTCAGCCCCGAGCCCGACGTGTACGAGCCGAACGGCGCCTGGCTCCCGGGCGTCGACGACGACGGCGACCGGGCCAGTTGGCGCGCCTCGCTTGCCGTCGCGACGCCGCTGCCCTACACCATCGAATACCGCAACGGCGAGACACGCGTCGGACCCGCCCGCCCCGCGACGCCGCCCGACGCGTGGCCCGAAACTCCGCAACCGGCCGAAAAGAAATCCGAAGCGAAGGCCGACGGGGGCTCCACCGGTGACACCGATGCCGGCTCGCCTGCCGACGTAGCCGACGCCGGTGGCCCATCCGACACGGCCGCGCCCGCCGACGTGCCCGACGCCGGCCCGATCGGCGACGTCGCCGATTCGGGGGCCGCCCCCGACAGCCCACCGCTCGACGTGGCCCCCGACATCGGCCCGTTCACCGATGGGCCGCCATCCGATGCCCCGCCCGACGTGTCGGGCTTCGAAGCGCTGGCGCCCGACACCCCGCTCGGCGACGCGCCGCTCGCGGACGTGCCCGACGTGGCCCCCGACCTGTTCCCCGACCAGACACCGGCCGACGGCTTCGAGCTGCGCGACGGGGCGCTCGGCGACGCGGGCGACGGCGCCGGCCCCGACATCGTGCGCCCGCCGCCGCCGACCGAAATCGCCGCCGTGCGCTTCGAGCCCATCTCGGGCTACATCAGCTACGAGGGCGACCAGGACTTCTATCGCATCGACATTCCCGAAGAAATCTACCCCACCGACGGCTCCGGGGTGGTGCGGCTGCAGCTCGATTGGGACCTCGACGTCGAGTACGGCTACACCGGCGAGCGCCTGCAGGTCTTCTGGCTGCTGTTCCGTGGTGAAGGCCCCGACGTGCACGCGGCCTGGAACATGCCTGCCGTGCCCGCGAGCGGGGTGCTCGGCGACGGGCTGTCCGACCTCGATGGCGACGGCAACGTCGACTGTCTCTACCTCTGTCACTTCCGCGAGCGGCCGCTGTGGCTGCGGGTGTCCGATTTTGGGCGCACGCGCACCGATCCCGAGGTGCCCTACCGTTTCCAGATCGTGCTGCGGCCCGGCTGCCCGGAGGAATGCGCGTGCGACGTCAACTGTCCGGCTGCCGACTGAGAGGCGCTGAACGAATCTCCGTTCTGCTGCGGCGCCCCCTGCCGGACGCCTGCGGCGTCACGGGGACCCCCGAAACCCTGCGACGTATCCCGCGATACGTCTCGGGGTTCCTGCACTCCCGCTCCTTGCAGTCATTCCGCGAGAGGTACGCCTCGCGACGAACTGCGTTGTGTTCAGCGCCACTGACCTCTTGCCGCCCCGGGCGCCGTGCGCGCGCCACGCTGGCCGCGCTGCTCGTGTGGGTGCTCCCGTCCGCCGCGTGCGGCCCGGGGGCGAGCGACGCGCCCACCGACGCGGCCGTGTCGCCCCTCGACGCCGACGCGCCCTCGGCCGATGCCGTCGACGCGGCCGCGGCCGGCGGCGAGTGGGTGGTCGCCTCCGTCGTGAGCGACCTGCCGCTCGAAGGCCCCCTGCGGCTCATCCAGGGTCCGGGCGACACTCTCTTCGCGGCCGCGTTGCGGCCCACCGGCACGGCGCCCGGTTGCACGTTGGCCGAGCCGCCCGGTCCGGTCACCACCTACGAGGCCGTGCTGCTGACGGGCGGGTCCACCGCGGCCTGGGCCGTCGAGACCGTTGCGGCCTTCGACGGCGGCTTCGGGTTGGCCCTCGGCCTCGCCGAGAACGCGCAGGACCCGCTCGTCGCCTTCATGGGGGGTACCCCCGGCGAGGAATTCTGTGGCGGCTCCGATTTGCTCGTTGCCGCCCGCGACGCATCCGGACGTTTCACCAGTACGGCCGTGCAGACCACCAGCGCCGTTGCCGGCGTCGTGTGCAGCGCCATGCAGGACGTGTGCAACACGGGCGACGTCACGGGCATGAACCCCGCGCTCGGCGCCGATGCTGCGGGCCGCCCGCTCGTCGCGTTTCGCGACGTCCACTTCGGCTACACGAAGGAAGACTACGACAGCAGCGACCTCGAAGTGGCGCGCCGCGAAGCCGGCGCCTGGCGCCTCTGGACGGTCGACGACTCGTCGGGCGCGGCGCAGGCGAGCGCTGTGGCGAGCGATTCTGCCGCCGGCCGTAGCTACGTGGCCTACACCGTCCCCAAAGCCGGCGAAGTGCGCCTCGCCACGCTCGCCGACGACCAGTGGACCCGCGAGACGGTTGCCGAGGGCGCCTTTCTGCGCTACGCCCCGGCCCTTGTCGTCGAGGCCGACGGGCGCCCCGCCATGGCGCTCTTCGACGCCGACACCGAGTCGCTCTGGTACGCGCGGCGCGCCGCCGACGGCAGCTGGGGGCGCGAGCCCGTCGACATCGGCGGCCGCGGCGGGTTCTGGCCGAGTGCGGCGCGGGGGCCTGACGGCCTTGTGCGAATCGCGTATTATCGCTGCGGCCGGCTCGGATCCTCTGCCTGCGCTCCGAGCGAAGACGGCGTACGCGTCGCCCGCCGCACCGCCACCGGCTTCGCGGTCGAGGCCCTGCCCGCCGACGCCGAAGCCGAAGACGGCCTCTGGCCGGCCCTGGCGTACGGTGGCGACGGTCAGCCCCGCGTGCTCTTCGCAGCGCGGCGGTTCGATCCCGTGAGTGGCCAAGCCGTGGTCCGGCTGCAACTCGCCACGTGGCGCGGCGGGCCCTGAGCGCACGACGACGAGGGGGCATGGTTTCGAAGTACACCTTGGGAACGCTCCTGGCGCTGCTCATTGCGGCCTGCGGCGACGCGGGTAGCCGTGGCCTCGAAGGCAGCCTCCGCGATCGCTTCGACCTCGGCTTCGACCGGGTGCGCATCCTGCGCGTTGGCGACGCCGTCGCGGTCGAATACGTGCGCGACGTCTCCGGCGGCACCCTCATCCCGTTCAAACTCGTGGCGAGCGGCGTCGCCGACGACCAGAGCATGTACGACACCGCCCACCTGTCCGTCGGGCGGGTCATGGGCGCCGACGACGTGGGCCCGCTGCCAGCCCTCGAATATGGCCGTCTCGAATGGTCGGGCCCCGCGCTGCCGGGCACGTCGTTGCGCGGCCAGTTCGACCTGCGTTTCGTGGATGGCAGCGCGCTCAGCGGGCGCTTTTCGGCCACCGTCGAGGGCCCGGAGAGCGACGCCCCCGTCGTTGCGGGACCGACCGCTGCCACCCCCGGCGCGGGTCGCGCCGGTTGCTCGGCCCGGCCCATCCGACCTCAGGCCCCGTTCCGGCCTGGTCTGGCATGAAGGAGCCGCGCGTGCACCCACGTGTCGTTCAGCGATGGAGTCCCCGGGCCGTGCCGCTGCTCTGGTGGGCCTGGCTCGCAACGCTTGCGGCCTGCGAAGCCGACGACGCTGCCGGCCCGGCCGCCGTCCAGCGACCGGGCACGGGCCCGAGCACGCTCCGGGTCGTGCTCACGGTCAGCGCGGTCAACCGCACGCCCAACGCCGTCTCGGCCGACGATTTCGACACCTACGTCACGGTCGACGTCACGCGCGACGGCGAACGCGTGCCCGACGCCCTCGTCTCGCTCGGTCGACCGGGGCGCGAAGCCCCCGACGTGCTGCTGCCCGGCGACGACGAGCGCTACCACGGCGACCACGTCGGCTACGAGCCTCGCTACACGCTCGACGTCGAAGCGGGACTCGACGTGCTCGCGGGCGTCGAGGTGCTGCTGCCCGCGGTCCATCGGGTCACGGCGCCGGCCGACGGGGCCTCGGTGTCGGCCACGGCCGATCTCCCCGTCCTCTGGGATGCCCCCGACACTGCCGACTACGTCGTGGTCGACCTCGGCACGCTGCGCGACAGTATCGAGGGCGACCCGAGCAGCACGAGTCTGGCCGCCGCCGACCTGGCCGCACTGCTCGCGGCCGACCCGGGCCCGCGCGAGTTGCGCGTCGAACGCGGCGTCCGCTTCGCCCTTGAGGGCGGAGCCGCCGGCTCTCGCGTGTTCGCAAGCGTGCGCAACGGGTTGCGGCACGTTACGGTGGTCCCATGAAACGCTGCGCCCTTCGCTTCGTCATCGCCTGGGGCCTCGCGGCACTCGCCACCGCGGCCTGCGGCGAGAGCGGCCAGGCGACCGAGTCCGAGCCCACGCCCGACCCCGGCACGGGCACGGGGGTCCTCAAGGTGGTCTTCTCGCTGACGGCCGAGCCGTATCTGGCCGACGCGCGTCGGCCCACCGACTTCGACACGTACACGAGCGCCACGCTCGAACGCTACGGTGCCCGGGTCGCCGAAGCCGACGTGATCCTCGACACCGACGCCGGCGAAAAGCACCTGCTCCCGAGCGACGAACCCGGCATCTTCGAAGGCAGCCACGCGGGCTACCACCGCGTCTACCGGCTGCGCGTCGTGGCCGGTGCCGACCGCCTCGACGACGTCGTCATCGTCGGCCCACGCGTTCACGCCATCACAACGCCCACAGGCGACACGCCGCTCACGTCCGGCGCAGCCTTGTCGGTGCGTTGGCAGGCCGACGACGTCACCGAGTCGGCTCGCGTGCGCCTGGCGAGCTATGAGGCCGACGGCCTGCCCGACAACGGCAGCCACGACATCCCCGCCGGCAACGAACTGCCCCTCGACGGCTCGACCGTGCAGGTGGAAGTGTTGCGCCTCACCCGCATGGGACTCACCGGCGGGGCCGTCGGCAGCGAGGCGGTCGCCCGGCTGCGCAACCGCACGCTGCCCCTCACCGTGTGCCCGGCAGAAGGCTGCCCCTGATGGTGCGCGCACCGCGCGGAATGCCTGGCCGCGCGGCGGTCCGTTGCGTTGGCAGGGGGGTCCGGCCCGGGCGCACGACCCCCTGGGTCGCGCTGGCCGTTTGGCTGGCCCCGACGCTGTGCGCGGCAACCCCGAACACGGCCGATCCCCCCCGTCCAGAAGCCCGGGCCATCGTGGCGTTTCTCCTGCCCCAGCACCAGGAAATGTCGGTCCGCCCGGCCTTCGATGCTTTCCTCGAACCACTCATCGGCCAACCGGTCGACGTGCGCGTCGAACCCCTGGCGCGCCTCGACGGCGGCCTGGCGGTCCAATGGGCGCACGCGCGGGAAGCCGCCGCGCGCACCGGCGCCGAACTCGTCGTCTGGCTCGACCTCGCGCATCCGGCCGAGCCCCTGCTGGTCGTCACCGACGGCAGCGGCGCCCGCCTCATCGCGCGCACGCTCCACGCCGCGGGCCAGCCGGCCGAGCCCGCTGCCGCCGCCCCGCCCGACACGGCGCGGCTGCGCCCGCTCCTCGCGGCGGCGGGGCTCGCGGTGCAGGCGCAAGTCCGGGCCCTGCTGGCGGCGCGCGCGGCCGGCCGCCCGCCCGACGACCCCCTGGCGCGCCCGATGCAGCCGGCGGCTCGACCGTGCTGGCTCAGCGTCGAACTCGGCTACGCGCTCGATCTGCTGGCTCCCCAACTGCGGGCACAGCACGGGCTCGGCATCGGGCTCATCGCCCGCCCACACCGCTTCGTGGCCATTGGCCTCGGCTACCGCTTCCTCCCCACCGTGCGCATCGCCGGCACGCCCGAGAGCCTCTGGCTTCAGCGTCATCCGCTGCAACTCGACGCGGCCTTCGTCTGGCCCTTCGCCGAGCGGTTCCGGCTCCGGGCCGCGGCCGGCCTGTCGCTGAGTCTTTTCGCGCCCCACCATGATGCGTTGCCCCGCGGTTGGACGGCCGCGGGGGTGGGCCTGCGCGCCATCCCGGGCGCGCTTGCTGAGTTGGCGCTCGACGTGCGGCTCATCGGCCGGCTTGGCCTCGTGCTGGCGGCGGGCGTCGATGTGCCGCTCGTCGACTTCGCGTTCGCGTTCACGCGACCTGGCGAACGCAACGTGTTGCTCGACCCCTGGCCGGCCCAGTTTCGCACCCGCCTCGGCGTGGCCCTGGACCTGCCTTGAAAAAGGGACACCCGGAAGGTGGCCCGGCCGCCACAGAAAGGGCAGGCGGCGACGTGCCGGTGGCCACGGTCGCCGGGCGTCAGGCCGACCTCGAACTCATGCAGCGCGCGGCCGCCGGCGTGGCGCTGGCGCAGCGCGAGGTCGTCCAGCGGTTGCTGCTGCGCTGTCGCGCCACGGCCCGCTACTGGTGCCGGGACGACGCCGAAGCCGACGACCTGGCACAGCTGGCGCTCTGCGAAGTGCTGCGCAGCGCCGCCGGTTTTCGTGGGGAGAGTCGCCTTGAACGTTGGGCCGATTGCATCGTGCTGCGCAGCGTCCGCCTCGGCGTGCGCCGCCGGCGGCAGACCGAGCAGCGGTTTGCCCCCACGGCCGAGCCCGACGCCATTGCCGACGGCGGCCCCGACGACGACGTCATGCTGCGCCTCGCGCGGCGGCGCCTGGCCGAGCATCTCGGGCGGCTCGACGAGGTACGGCGCGAGGCCATCACCATGAAACTCGTGCTCGGCCACTCGGTCGAAGACATCGCGCGGGCCACGGGGGTATCCGTCAACACCGTGAAGGACCGCCTGAAAACCGCCCGCCGCAAGTTGCGCAAATGGCTCGCGCGCGACGCGGCGCTGCGCGACTTCGTCACGGATCGAACGCCATGAGGGCGCTGCTGCCTCCTGCTCATGACGGGACCGCGCGTCGGCCCGCGGACGCGTCCCCGCGGGCTGTGAGGGGTCGGCGCGCGTGCCGTCGGGCGCGGCGGCTGCTCGATGTCTGCGCCACAGACTGCACCCTCGGGCCGGCCGACGCCGCGTTCCTCTCCCAGCACCAGGTGGTCTGCGCCGAGTGTCGGGCCGACGAAGCGCTCGTCGGGCTGCTCGCACCCCGGCACCCGGCCGACGCCGGCCCGGCGTTGCCTCTCACGACGCGCGGCCACGACGCCATGGTGCAGCGCGTGCTCGCGGCCGCGCGCGGCGCCGAGCCAG
>CAYRCM010000077.1:0-23583 GCA_964422715.1 uncultured Myxococcales bacterium
CGGGCGACGCGGCCCCGGCCGCGCGCCGCGGGTTCTGCGCCGCCGCGGCCACGGCCCGGGAGCGCTCGGCCGAAAACGTCTCGGGGCGCGGCCCGCGCGCCGTCTGGGGCCGCAGGAAAGGCCACAGGAAGACGACGAGCGCCGCGAGCGCCCCGACCAGCAACAGCAGACCGACGTACTTCACAGGAGCCTCCGGACAACGGGCGCGGCCGTGGCAGTGAGCCCCGCGCTCACAGCCGGCAGTCGATCCAGGACAGGAACGTGCTGCGGTTCAGGTTTTCCGGGTTGCACTCGAAGTCGCCGCGCGAACGCCGCCAATTGCAGTAGTCGGTGCCGAGCTGCGCGTATTCCTCACCGAGCCAGAGCAGGCCCACCTGCTGTTCCAACTCGGGGTCGGAGAAGCGCTTTTGCAGGTGGAACAGCACGGAGTTGACGCGCCGGTGCGACAGCGCGCGGTTCACTTCCGTGCGCCCGTCGGTCGAGGCGCGACCGACGACGAAGAAGTAGCTCGCGCCGCGCCGGTCGGACCAGAGGTCCTCGATGAGTTTCAACGAGCTCTCGTCGAGGTCTTCCTTGCCCTTCTCGAACAACACGATGCCGCCGCGTTTCTGCAGCGGCTGGAAGAGCGCGTTGAAGTCCTCATCGGAGATCTGAGCGACGTTGCGCAACTCACCCGGCTGGCAGCCCCGTCGCCCCGGCCCGATGAGGCCGCAGTTCGTGAGCACGCGCCGCAGCACGGTCTTGAGTTGCTCGGAGCAGTAGGCGTCCTCGCTGTGGTCGGCAACGGCCGGCGCCGGGGTTGCCGGCGCGGCGGACGCGGCGGCGCCGGGACGGTGTCCCTGTTCGAGCCGGTCGGCGGCCGTCACGACCATGGCGCGCGGGCCCAGCCCCAGGCCGAGCAGCAGCCCCGCGGCGAGCACGGCGTGGGCGCTCCACACGATGATGGGATTCATGGCGCCACCTCCCCCCGGCCGCTGCGCTGTGCGGGCCTGGCGGACGCTTGCTGGGGATGGAGCAGCCGGTCGAGCGCGAAATCGAGGCCGAGATCGGTGTCCTCGTCGCAGAGCCGGCGGCCGTTCAGGAACAGTTGCGGGGTCAGCAGCGGAAGCCGATTGGCCACCGCGAACTGCAGCGTCTTGTTGAGTTTGATCTTCGTTTCGGGCGCAACGAGGCAGGTCTGGAGATTCGGGAACCGCCGCACGATCGCGTCCTGGATGCCGGCGATTTCGCCTCGCCCCCCCATGGCGCGCAGTTCGTCCTGTTCGGCGTAGATGAACTCGAGCACGCTCTCGGTCTCGGGTCCCGCGCAGAGCAGGGCGCGCGACAGCAGACACGCGCCGGGGTGAGGCGAGTCGGAGATCATCCAGTTGCACTCGGCGTCGAGCGGCAGCAGCAGCACCTTGGGCGAGATCTCGCGCGCCCCGGGCGCGGCTCCGAGGCGCCGGTGGAACGCCTTGCAGGCTGCACAGAGCGGGTCGAGCACGAGCAGGGCGTCGTTCGAGCCGCCGGCGCGGCCGAGCGGCAGCAGCACGCCGGCCTTGTCTTCGCGGCGCGCGAGTGTTTCGCAGCCCGTCACGTAGGGGGTGTAGTCGGGCAGCGCCGCGGCGTAGAGCACGGCGGGAGCCAGCACCGCGAGCCCGAGTTCGGCGAGCATGACGCCCAGGCTCACGAGCGGGGCAAGCCAGGGGCGTTTCGGCGCCGGCGGCGCCCCGCCGTCGGGCCCGGGCGCCGCCGCGGCCGCAGCAGCCGCGGCAACCCGCCGGTCGGCGCGCGACGTGAGCGCGGCGAGCGCCGCCCCGACGAGCAGCACGGCCGAGCCGATGTAGGTGCCCGCGCAGAGTTTGCAGACCGTGTTGAGCTCGGACAGCGACACCCAGAAGAAGAACAGCGACGCGCCGACCGCGGAAAGCGCCGCGACCAGCAGCACCGCGTTGACCGGCCAGGTGTGTGCCCGGCGCACGGCGAGCGACCAGACCGCCAGCACGAATGCGAAGCCGAACAGCCCCATCGCGAAGAGCGACACCGGGATGCCGCCCCAGTATCGGTCGCGCCACATCGACGAGTAGGGCGAGAACATGGCCACCTGACAGCCTTCGGCGGCGTCGTCGAGCTGCGTCTCCTCACTGAAGCCCGGCAGGAAGCTGCAGTTGAGCGTATGCAGCTGGCGGTCGAGGTGGTTCGCGAAATCGTACGTGGAGAAGGTACTGTACACGACGCCCAGGCCCGCGCCGAGCGCCGCGACGATCGTGAAAATGGCAGTCTTGTAGCGCATCGCGACCTCACTCCGCCCGCCGCGTTGCAGCGGGCTCCGTCGGGCCAGGCATTGTACGCGCATTGTCGAGAGGCGGCGAGCCCCTGGGCGTGGCATCCGCCTTGGCCGGCTTCCCGCGGCGCTGGAAATGAGTAGAGTGCGCTCGGGTCCCGGCGCGGCAAGCCGCCCTGCGCGTGGACCTCCAGGAGCTCGGCACGACATGCAGCCCCAACGCGAATCCCGCCCCGGCGCGGCCCCTGCCGGGGGCGCCCGCTCGGCGCTCGACACCCTGACGCAGCCGCGCGTGGCGCTTGCCATCCTCGTCTTGCTGACGCTCGCGCTGCGCCTGCCGAGCCTCTGGATTCCCATCCTCGACATCGACGAATCGCAGTTTGCCGGCTTCGCGCACGTGCTCATGGACGGCGGGCGGCCCTACATCGACAGCCTCGACACCAAGCCGCCGGGCATCTACCTCTTCTACCAGGCGCTGTTCACGGCGTTCGGGCGCACGAACATGGGCGCCGTGCACGCCGCGCTCATCCTCATCAACATCCTCACGGCCTGGACGCTGTTCGCCGTTGGGCGCAGGCTCGGGCGGCCGCACGCAGGCCTGGTCGCGGCGCTGCTGTTCGCCGTGTTCTCGACCACGTCGGCCCCCAAGATCACGTCGGCCAACATCGCCTCCATCCTGGCCCTGCCCCTCACGGTGAGTGTGTGGCTGCTGCTCCGGATTCGTGGCCGTTCACCCGCCGACCTGCTGCGCGCCGCGGCGGCGGGACTCGCCGTGGGTCTCGCGTGCGCCTTCAAGTACCAGGCGGGAATGCACATTCCGTTGGCCCTGGTCTGGCTGCTCGTCACGTGCGGCCGGCGTGCCGTCTGGCCGGCCGTCGCCTTCCTGTTGCCCATCGGGGGCGTCGCCGCGGCCGTCTGGGGCTACCTCGTCGCCCACGATGCGGCCGAGGCCTTCTGGAATTGGTCGTTCCTCGGCAGCCTGCACTACCTCGGGCTCGGAGAGCAGAACCTGCCCTGGGTCGTGAGCCTCGTTGTGCGCGGCGGGCGCTACCTGGCGCCGTCGGCGCCCGTGTGGCTGCTGGCGCTCGCCTTCGTCTGGCAGCGGGTGCGCGCGTCGTGGCGGCAACGGACGGCGCCCGCCCGCGCCGCCGACGACCTGCCGGTGCGCACGCAGTGGCTGCTCATCTTGTGGCTCGGGCTCAATTTCGTCGCCACCTCGGCCGGCGGACGCTTCTACCCGCACTACTTCCTGCAATCGCTGCCGCCCGCGGCTTTGCTTGCCGGGCTGCAGTTCGAACGGCTCTGGCCGGGCTGGTTTGCGCCTCGGCGCTGGGCACGCCGCGCCGCTGTGGGCGTGCTGCTGCTCGCCGCCGCGCTCGGTGCCGTGCCGCGCTACGCCTACGGTTGGTTCCAGGACGCGTTTCCCGACGACGATCCGAGAAGCTACGCGCCGATTGTCGCGTACTTGGAGGCGCACAGCCGGCCGACCGACCGCATCTTCGTGTGGGGTTTCGCGACACCCATCTACTTCTTCTCGGAGCGCCCGCCGGCCTCGCGTTTCCTCTGGGCCGACCTCATGACGGGCCGCGCCCCGGGGCCCAACCGGGCTGAGGCGCGGGAGATCGACACCACCCGCTACGCGCGCCCCGATGCCTGGCAGGCGTTCATGGCCGACCTCGAACGGCATCGGCCGCTCTACATCATCGACACGTCCCCCGGCAATTTCCACGGCTACGGGCGCTACCCGATCGAGGATTTTTCCATTATCCGCAACTACTTGCGCGCGCACTACGTGCGGGAGGCCGCGGCGCACGGGGTCGTCTACTACCGCCGCGTGGCCCCTGCCGCGCCGTAGTCCGCGAAGCCCCGTGGCGCCGCGGGGGGCGCGCGCGAACCGATCCCCCTTCAGCGTTCGATGGCGTAGACGAAGCTGGCCTTCGGCTGGCTGCGCACGCGCGCCGAGACCTCGTCAAGCTGCAGCAGAGCGGTCTCGGGGCCCGTCAGAAACGGGTCGACGAGGGCGCGCGCGGCCGCCACCTCGCCGCGCGCCTTGACGTGGCCGACCTGGCGCATGAGGTCGGTCACGGCGGCGGGGAGACGCGCGAGGTCGACCTCGAAGCGCCCGCCGGACCCTGCGGGGGCCTCGGGCGGGGCCGGAACCCAGCGCAGTACACCGGATTTCAGGAAGAAACCGATTTGAACGGCGCCGACCTGACCGTAGGTCTTGGGCCGGCCGTCGGCGCCGAAGAGGCCGCGCCCCATGAATTCGAGCGCCCAGGCCAGCTCGTGGACGTAGATCTGGCGAGCCAGCCGGTCGTCGATGGCGCCGTCCGCCAGCAGAAACGCCACGAAATACAAGGCGCCCGTCTGAGCCTTCAGCTCTTCGAGCAGCGTGGCGAGTTCGCCCCCGAAGAGTTGCCGCGGCGTCTTGCCGGCCACGGCGTAGTCGCTGTGCGGGCCGAGGTTGTGCACGATCTCGTGCAGCATGACGGCCAGCCGTGACGCCAGCGGCTCGTCGGCGTAGTCGGCCATGGTGGCCGGGCTCAGCAGCCGGGCGGCGAGGGCCCGGCGCAGCCGCCGCGAGTCGGGGTCTTCGTAGAGGTTGGTCATGACGACCGTGCGGCCGCGGCCTTCCTGGGCGACGGCGCCCCAATTCGGCAGCGACTGGCCGGCGACCGCCCCGAGCGCCTGGCGCGAAGCCCCGGCGTTGAGGACGATGTTGATGAAATCGGGAAGTTGAAAAGTCACGGGGCGCGGCTTGTACGGCGGGCCGATGAGCGTCGCGAGCTGCCGTTCGAGGTCGGTGCGACGCGCGGCAAGTCGCTGCTGCCACGGCAGCGACGCGGGGTCGATGCGCGCGAACGACAGGTGATACGCGGCCTTGGCCTGACACAGGTCGGCGTAGACCTCGTCGGGCCCGATGCGGACGTAGTAGCGGCTGTTCGTGGCGCTCATGGCGGCCCAGGCCTCGTCGGCCGGGCCCCAGACGTTCGTTTCGAAGGCGCGGGCCGCGGCGAGCAGGTAGCGTTCGAGGGCTTCCTCGCCGGCGCCCGTCAGGGCCCCGGCCGCCGCACGCAGGTCGCGGGCGATGCTTGCGGAAGGTCCCGCGTAGGCCTCGGCGTAGGGCACCGCGACGAAGTCACCGTTTTTCTTGCGCACGGCCGTGAACGGGTCGAGCAGAGCGAGGCTCTGCGGGTGGGCCTTGAGCCGGCTGCAGAGCGCCGCGTCGTGGGGTTCGTCGGCGGGGTAGGCGTCGAAGCGCCGCGCCGGAAACGCTGCAAGAGCATTGCAGAAGGGGTCGCCCTCGGTTTCGGGAGCCTCGCACCAGGGCCCATGGTTGCGGTCGAAGACGGCCCGGGCGAGCGGTTGCCCCGCATCGAGCTCGCGCCGCAGCGATGCCGCGCCGCGCTGCAGCTCGTAGAGGGCGTCGATCTGCCGCGCGAGACCCTCCATGAGGGCCACGAAGCGCTTCTCGTTGGCCGGCAGGGCACGCAGATCGCTGCGCACGAGAGTCGGCCGCCCCTGCGCGAGCTCGCGCGCAAGCGCCTCGACGCGCCGGGCCTCGACAAGCCTGCGGTAGGCCGGCTCGAAGTCGGGCCCGAAGCCCGGCCCCGACAGAAACGCCGCGCCCGCGGGGGCGGAAGCGAGCAGCCGCAGCTCACCGGGGCTGAGCCGCCCGTCGCCCCCGGCACCCTCTTCCCAGAAGAGCGGCACGGCGACCGCATGCGCCAGCCGGTTGAAATCGTCGGGCGCAAGCAGCGGCAAGCCAAAGGGGTAGTCGCCCGCCGTGGCGCGGGGTGCGGGCAGCAGGGCCCAGAGCGCGACCCCCAGCGCGAGCGTCCGGCCGACCCGGGCTGCCGGCCCGGCGGCGCGGCGAAACCCCTGGCCTCGACCTGTGTCCATGCCGTCCTCCTTGTGACCGCGGGCCGCGCGCGGCGCGGGCTGACGGGCCTGCGCCACTCGGGGCGGCTGGGCCCATTGTGCGGCGGGCCGGCGCGCGCATCAATGCCCGGCGGGGCTCTTGCGCGCCGCGCAGCTTGACAGCCACCGGCCTCACCGGCGGACAATCCGCGGTGGCCAGCAAGACGGCCGGTCAGCGCGCCGCGCCGCACTGGCCCAGAGGGAGGACCCGTATGCAGACCTTCGAAACCCTGCACGTTTCGTGCGAGGGCGGTATCGCTGAGGTGCAACTGGCACGGCCCGAGCGCGGCAACGCGCTCACCGTCACGTCGTTTCGCGAGTTCGCGGCCGCCTTCGAGGCCCTCGACGCCGACCCCGCCGTGCGCGTCGTCGTGCTGCACGCCGCGGGCAAGGCCTTCACATACGGCCTCGACCTGATGGCGGCTTCGAACGAGCTCGGCGCCTTCCTGCAGGGCGGGCTCGCCGCCGAACGCGAACGGCTGCGCAGCCTGATTGTGACCCTGCAACGCCAGTGCGGCGCCGCGGCGGCTTGCCGCCATCCCGTCATCGCGGCCGTGCAGGGGGCCTGCATCGGCGGCGGGCTCGACTTGATTTCGGCTTGCGACCTACGCGTGTGCACGGCCGACGCGCGCTTCAGCTTGCGCGAAACCCGGGTCGCCATGGTGGCCGACCTCGGCAGCCTGCAGCGACTGCCGTTCGTCATCGGCGATGCGGCCACGCGCGAGCTCGCGCTGACCGCCAAGGACATCGACGCCCCACGCGCGCTGGCGCTCGGGCTCGTGTCGGCCGTGCTGCCCGACGCCGCCGCGTTGCTGGAACACGCGCGCGCCGAGGCGCGCACGATCGCCGCGTTGCCGCCGCTCGTGGTGCAGGGGGTCAAGCGCGTGCTCAACCGACCCGTCGGGCGCGCCGTGGCCGACGGCCTCGACCACGTGGCCGTGTGGAACAGCGCGTTTCTGCCCTCAGAAGACCTGCTGGAAGCGATGATGGCGTTTATGCAGAAGCGCCCCCCGGCGTACACGGGCCGGTAGGGTCGGCGCCCCCGCTGGAGGGGCGCGGCGGGGGCTACTCGGCGGCGAGTCCGACGTGGGCGACGACCGGGGTGTCGTTGCTCGGGCGCAGCGCCGAGAGTTCGGCCACGTCGATGCCGTCCTCGGCCACCGAGAACACGTAGTCGTCCATGACGATGCTGCGTTTGACTGCGGTCTGCGCGTCGCTCCACCAGTAGCCGCAGCCCTGGCTTTCGTAGCCCGCGGCCGGCGGGCTGCCCGCCGGCACGTGCGGGACGCCGCCAAGGTAGGTGAAGCCGCCGCTCGCCGTCACGCGGTACACCATGAGCCCGCTGAAGGTCAGTTCGTCGGCGAAGTTGCCGCCCGAACCGCCCTCGCACACCACCATGGGCAGCGCCAGCAGGTCTTTCGGGGCGAAGTAGTTGAACGCCAAGTGGTTTGTCGCGGCCTCGGACGTGGAACCGCGGGTGCCGATGACCTCGCGGTGCGTGAGTTGCGGGTTGCCCGGGTCGGTGACGTCGAAGACTTGCAGCAAGATGCCCTGGAAGTAGGCGAAATCGCCCTGATCCTCGGCGTCGAAGCCGATGGAGAGCAGGTGGGTCTCGTCGAGCATGTGCAGGTAGGTCGAGAAACCCGGGATCTTGAGCTCGCCCGCGACGTACGGGCTCGTCGGGGTGGCGAGGTCGAGCACGAAGAGCGGGTCGGTCTTCTTGAACGTCACGATGAAGCCGCGCGCGCCGTCGAAGCGCACGGCGCGGATGTCTTCGCCGGGCGCCAGGTTGTCGACGGCGCCGATGGTCTCGAGGCCCGCGGTCCCGGCCGCAAGCACGCTCACCGTGGAGTGCACCGCGGGGTCGGGCACGTGGCCGGTGGTCGTGGCGATGCGCAGGTAGCCGTCGCGTTCGTCCATGGCGAACTGGCTCAGCACCCGCCCCTTGACGACCCCGCTGCCGGCGTAGCCGGCCGCGGGCGGGTCGAGTTGGAGGTTGAACTTGTGCACGGTGCTGGCCTCGGCCGGTGCCCCCTCTGTGTTCGCGCCGAAGAACCAGGGCTGCCCGGACTGCTGTTCGTGGCGCGAGGCCACGAAGAGGGCGTCGGTCGAGGCGTACACGGCGCCCGGCCGCCCGACCACGGTGGTCGTGCGCAGGTCGGCCAGCGTCGTGAGGTCGAAGGAGACGAGCGCCAGGTAGTCCTGCCCGTCCTGCTGCTGGGCGACGTAGTACTGGTCGCAGGCCATGAGCGCGCCCTGCTCCCGCACGGGCTCACCCCCGCCGGCGTAGCGCAGGTCTTCGGCCTGCGGGAGCCAGGCGTCGAGGGCGGCGGCGTTGATGAGGGCGCGGTTCTTCGCGCGCAACTCGCTGAATTGCGCTCGAATCTCTGCCTCCGGGAGGCTTTCGTTGCAGGCGTCGAGTTCTTCGGGCCAGTAGCGCACGTCAGCGAGCGCGGCGGCCGGGGCGCTGAGCACGGTGTGCACGGCGTTGTTGATGCGCCGGGCGTTGATGAGCGAGCCGCCGAAGCGCAGTTCACGGAGCACCGTGGGGGCCTCCGGCTGGGCGAGGTCGAGCACGGTGATCTTGAGCGCGCGGCCGTCGCCGCGGAAATCGCAGTCGTAGCCGTACGTGCATTCCCGGTAGCTGTCGCTCGTCGTGTCGCCGCCGAACCCGTAGTAGCCCGCGAAGTCGCGCGCCGCGCCGGCCGGCAACGGGTCGAGCGCCGAGTAGACGACCGCCCGCCGCGCGTGAACGAAGAGCTTGCGCGGGATGCCCTCGATGGCCGTTGCCGAGAGGACGTGCAGCTCGGCCGGGGGCCAGGCGGCGAGGATCTGGAAGCGGCCGTCGGCGAGCACATAGATGAACTGACCGTCGTTCTTCACGAAGTCGGCTTCGTCGACGCCCACGACCTGCGTGTTGGTCGTGGAGTACTCGCGCGCCCCGCCCTGCTCGTAGGGCGGAGCGCCGCCCCCGGCCGTGGGCACGGCGTTCGGGTAGCCGCCGCCATAGTCGTACATGCACATGCCACCCGATTCGAGGGCGGTTTCGAGGTTGCGGTCCAGCGCGGCTTCCATCTCCGCGATGGCGCCGGCCCTGAGCGTCTCGACGAGTTGGCCGCAGTCCTGCACCTGGACGAGCCCCGCTTGCGAGCGCACCAGGCTGAGCGGACCCTGGGCCTGGTCGCACCGGCCGAGCCCGAGCCCGGCGAGCAAGGCCACGACGAGAAGCCACGTTTGGGGCTGGGGACGCATGAGACCCTCCTCTGGCCGGTATCGGTCACCCGGACGTTGCAACCGGCGGCCACCGGGGGTGGAGCAAAAGTCGTTCCAATTGTCTCCGCAGGCCCCGCGAGCGGCGCGAAGCGCGGGGCTGCGCGGCCACGCACCCGGAAGGCGGGTGCCGGAGGCCCGGTACCGCGCGTTGGCAACTTGGACCAGGTGTGCACTTTCTGCACATGCCGGCTGGGAAGCGCCGGGCCGCGGCGACCTTGTCAGGGCTCGGGGGCCGGCGTTTCGCTCAAGTCGAGCGTGGACACCGCGGCCGCGCCATTGCGTTGCAGCAAGTCCCCGTACGCCTCGTCGATGAGGTAGTTCTGGCTGTGCAGCGCCGCGAAAGCCTCACGCAGCTGCTCGAACGACAGGTTCTGCAAGTCGATGCGCTCCCCCGGGTTCGGTTGGTGGTAGAGGCCCCAGAGGCTCGGCGCATGGAAGTACTTGTAAGTCCAGGGCGCCCAGTGCACACCGCGGCGGTTGAGCATGGCGAGCACCCGGTCCATGCCGTCCGGCTGCCAGCGTTCGGGTCCCTGGTCGGTGGCCGAAAAATCGGTCGGCGCGTACACGTTGAATTCGCCCTCGAAGAGCGGGCAGTCGAAGCGCTCCCACTGGCGGCCGAGGCCGACCATGGCCGCGTCCATGCGGTTCAAGAACACCTGGGCGCTCGTGCCGCCGGGATAGTGGTGGAAGGAGGCCATGGCATTTTGCCAGCCCATTTCGGCGGGCGAACGGTAGATGCTGGACGCCAGGAAGCCGTCTTCGACCATGACGATGTGGCGCGTGTCGACCTCGCGCACGGCGCGGTAGATGGCGTCGTACGTGGCCTCATAGCGTTCGGCGTCGGGCGCGGAATTGGGTTCGTTCAGGAAATCGTAGACCGCGACGTGCGGCTCGTCGCGGAAATACTGCGCGATGGCCTGCCAGAGGCGCGCCGTCTTGTCGATGCAGGCCGGGGTGGTCCAAAGGAAGCCACCGTTTTCGATGCCCGTGTGCCACCAGGGATTCTGTCCGCCGGGGGCGCCGTGGAGGTCGATCATGACGTAGACGCCGTGGCGCCGGGCCCAGCTCACGAGCTCGTCCAGCCGACGCCAACCGTCGGCCACGAAATGGTTTTCGCCTTCGACGTCGGTTTCGAGGGCCTGGTAGAACACGGGCAGGCGGATGAGGTTGAGACCGAGGGCCGCGAGACGTTCGACGTCGAGTTCGGTGATGAAGTTGTCGAGGAAGACCTGGCGCAGTTCCTGCGTGCGGGCGTGGCCGAAGCGCTTTTCGAGATAGCGCCAGAGCATGCGTTCCTCGTACACCCACGGCTGTTCGTCGAACCAGGCGAACAGTTGGTCGACCCCGGGCTGTTCTTCGGGCGTCGCGTTGGCGTAGCAGTAGGCGCGCCAGTCCTGCACGCACGCGTAGTGCGGCCGGGTGTAGATGAGCCACTCGAGCGCGGTCTGGCCTCGGGCGCGCGAAAACAGCGCCGCGACCCCGAATTCGCGGGACTTTTCGATCATGGTTTCGATCAGTTCGGCTTCGGATTGCAGCCCGAGACCGGACAGCCAGGTCTCCATCTGCAGCCAGCTGCCGAAGTTGATGCCGCGCAGCGCCACCGGCTGGCCGGCCTCGTCGAGGATCTGCGTGCCCTCGACGCGCAGGAAGGGCAACGTCGGCGGATCGAGAGGCTCGGGGCGCACCGGGAACGGGTCATTGCACGGCTGGCAGTCGGCGGGCGCCGGGGGCTCCGGCGGTGGGCCGGCGTCGACTTCGACCGCATCGGCGGCAACCCCGGCGTCGCCCGCCGCGTCGGCGGGGCCGAGGTCGCCCGCGGGCAGATCGCCCGAGGTTGCGTCGCCCGAGGCCGCGTCGGGCGCGGCGGCGTCCCCGAGCGCGTCGGCGCCGCCGCCCGAATCGGTGCCGCAGCCCACGAGCGGCAGCAGCAGCAACAGCAGCGGCACCCCCCAACAGAAGCCTCTTGCGCGCCGGCCCACGTCACCCGCGTCTGCCCCGTAGCACCGCATCCGTCCTCTCTCCCCGGCCGCGACGTCACGGCCCAGCGACCCATTTTGCATCGGACCGCGTCGCCGGGGAAGTCGGCGCGCGCGCAGCAGGCAGCCGGTCCATGGCGCGCGGCGCCCGCTCGGCGGTACACTGCGCCACCAGCCGGTCCCGGGGCCCCGCGGCCGGCCTGCGGAGGGGAGCATGATCGCCGCACCATCCACGAACGTCACGCCGGCGGAGGCCCCGCCGGCCCTGCGGGTGACGGGGCTCGTCAAGCGCTTCGGCACGCTCGTCGCGGTCGATGGGGTCGACCTCAGTGTGCGGCCGGGGGAATGCTTCGGTCTGCTCGGGCCGAACGGGGCGGGCAAGTCGACGCTGTTCGAAATCGTGGCCGGGCTCCAGCCCCCGACGGCCGGCGTCGTCGAAGTGCTCGGGCGCCGCTGGGGCCGCGACGACGGCGCGCTGCGCGAGCAACTCGGTGTTGCGCTTCAGGAAACGCGCCTGCCGGAGCGGCTCACCGTCCAGGAGACGGTCGCCCTGTTCCGCAGTTTCTACCGCCACGGACGCCAGGTTGCCGACGTGCTCGCCGACCTGGGGCTCACGGAAAAGGCCGGGGCCTGGACCGTGCGCCTCTCGGGAGGGCAGCGTCAACGGCTGGCGCTCGCGTGCGCGCTCGTTGGCGACCCGCAGTTGCTGATCCTCGATGAACCAACGACCGGCCTCGACCCGCAGGCGCGGCTGCTCGTCGCGGAGTTCATCCGGGCCTTCCGGGAACGCGGCCGCACCGTACTGCTCTCGACGCACGCCATGGACGAGGCCGAGCGGCTTTGCGACCGCGTGGCGGTGGTCGACCATGGGCGCGTCATCGCCCTCGATTCGCCGGCGGGGCTCGTCGCCTCGCTCGGCGGGCCGCTGATCGTCGAGGTCGAATGGGCTGGCGGCGACATGACCGACGAGACGCTCAGGGCGCTTCCCGGGGTCCACGAGGTCTTTCGGGCGGAAGGCGGCGTGCTGCTTTCGGCAACCGAGGCGCACGTGGCCGTGCCGGCGCTGCTCGAAGCGCTCTCGGCGCGCGGGCTCCGCCCAACGGGACTCGCGACGCGCGGGGCCACGCTCGAAGACGTATTCGTGACCCTGACGGGGCGCCGGCTGCGCGACGCCTGAAGACCCGGCCCGCCCGGCGGGCCGCAAAGGAATTCCCTCTCGTGCGACTGAGCGACCATCCCCTGTGGCACCTGCTGCTCGCGCGGTTGCGCCACTTCTTCCGCGAGCCGGAGACCATTTTCTGGTCGTTCGGCTTTCCGACGCTGCTCTCCATTGCGCTCGGCATTGCGTTTCGCGCGGAGCCGCCGGCGCCGTCGACCGTCGCGGTGGCCGCGGGCCCGGCGGCGGCCCAGACGGTCGCGGCCCTGGCCCGCGAGCCGGGCCTCGCCGTGCGCATGCTGCCCCCGGAGTTCGCCGCCGCCGAGCTGCGCAGCGGGCGCGCGGCCCTGCTCGTGCTGCCGCGCAGCGGCTCCGGCGACCGTCCCGACGTCGAACTGCGCCGCGATCCGACGCGGCCCGACAGTCGGCAGGCCGAGCTGCTCGCCGCCGCGGCGCTTCAGGCGGCCGCCGGCCGGCACGATCCGCTGGCCATCGGCGTACAGGACGAGACGACGCCAGGTGGTCGCTACCTCGACTTTCTCGTGCCGGGGCTGCTCGGCATGAACCTCATGGGCGGGGGGCTCTGGGGCATTGGCTGGAACATCGTCGAAGCGCGCAACCGCCGGCTGCTCAAGCGCTTTCTGGCCACCCCGATGCGTCGTCGCGACTACCTGCTCGCGCACATCCTGGCCCGGCTCGCGTTCGTGCCGCTCGAGGTCGGCGTCTTGCTGGGCTCGGCAGCCCTGTTCTTCGACCTGCACGTGCTCGGGTCGATCTTCGACCTCCTGGTCGTGGCGGTGGCCGGGGTGCTCGCCTTCGCCGGCCTCGGGACCCTCATTGCAAGCCGCGTGCGCACCATGGAGGGCTGCTCGGGGCTCATCAACCTCGCGAGCCTGCCGATGATGGTGTTCTCGGGGGTCTTCTTCTCCTCCGAGCGGTTTCCGGACGCCGTCCAGCCCATCATCCGCGCCCTGCCGCTGACCGCGCTCACCGACGGCATGCGGGCCGTCGTCAACGAGGGGCGCACGCTTCTCGACCTCGGCCCGCAGCTTGGCGTGCTCGCCGTGTGGGGGCTAGTGTGCTACCTGCTGGCCCTGCGGCTGTTCCGCTGGACGTAGTCGCCGCCCCGGGCCGTCTCGCGGCGCCCCGGCGGGCCAGCGGCGCCCCGACACCCACCCGCCCGGCGCGCGATGCGGCACCCGTTCGATTGCCGCGGGGTCGCGCGCCGGACCCGCGAGGAGAAAACGCTTGAGCCGTGGGCATTTCGTAGGGCTCAACTACCACCGCATCCTGCTCAGCGACCCCGAACGGATGGCGGCGTTTCGCGAGGCGCTGCGGCGGCTCGTGCAACCCGGCATGACGGTCGTCGACGTGGGCACGGGCACGGGGATTCTGGCGCTCTGGGCCGCCAAGTTCGGCGCCTCCCGCGTGTGGGCCATCGAACCCACGCCCATCGTGCGCGTGGCCGAGCGCATCGCCGTGCAGAACGGCTTCGGCGACGTCATCCGCTTCGTGGCGGCCGACGCCCGCGCCGTGACCCTGGAGTGCCCCGCCGACCTGCTCGTCAGCGAGTGCATGGGCAACTTCTTCGTCACCGACGAGATGCAGCCCGTGCTGCGCGACGCACGCCGCCACCTCGGGCCGGGCGGGCGCTGCTGTCCGCAGAGCATCGCGCTGCGGCTCGCCCCGGTCACCCTGCCGAGTTGGCGCGAGGTGCGCTTCTGGGAAGAGCCGCTCGACGGCTTCGACCTCCGGGCCGCGCTGCCTTTCGCGGAAAACCGCGCCTACGTCGTGCGCGTGGAGCCCGAATTCGTCCTGGCCCCGGCCGGCACGCTCGCCGAGTTCGGGCTGCTCGACGCCCCGGATGCGCTCGCCGGCACGCTGCACTTCGACTTGCCGCGGGCCGGGCGTATCGACGGTTTCGCGGGCTGGTTCGAGGCCGAACTGGCCCCGGGCCTGACGCTCAAGACCGGGCCGGCCGACCCGCCCACCCACTGGGGGCAACTGCTGTTTCCGGTCGCACCGCTCGCCGTGCGCGCGGGCGACGTGCTCACCCTGAACGTCAGCCTGTGCTCCGAGGGCGAAGGCCAGAACCGCTTTGCCTGGGCAGGGGCGGTGCGCCGCCGGGGCCGCATCCGGCAGCGCTTCGCGCACGACACGTCGGCGCGTTTCGAGGCCGCGGCGCCGCGCCCCGGCCGGTAGCCTGACCCCCTCGGGGCAGCGCCGGCCGCCGGGCGGCCCCGCCCCTGCGTGCGCCTAGCGCGCGCCGCCATCGAACGCCGGCACGGCCTCGCAGGCGTCGCCGATGCCGTCGCCGTCACTGTCGCGCTGCTCGGGGTCGAACGCGTCGACGCACACGTCGCAAGCGTCGCCGTGGCCATCGCCGAGCGCCGCGAGCCGCGCATCGTCGAAGTTGCTCTTCTTCTTGCCGCAGTAGAGCCCGACCTGCCCCTTGTCGAAGGTGGCATCCCGCACCGCGGCGACGCGCAGGCCGTCGACGTACACGGCGAGCGTGCCGCGCCCGAGGGTGAGGGCCAGCGAGACGGTGGTGTCGCCGGGGAAGTCGGAGAACTCGCGCCAGAGCTGCACGACCTCGCCGGCGACGACGCGTTCGAGCCGCCGCTCGCTGAGAAGCGGGTCGTTGGCGCCCTGCCAGACGAAGCGATAGTAGTTTTGGTCGTCCTGGAACCCGACGACGAGCCCCAGGGTGACATCGTTGGCGCCCCAGAAATGGGCGCTCCAATGAGACTCCGGGAGCGCCGACCCGTTGACGATGAGCGCCGTTGACTTGTCGGCCTTCGCATCGCACGTGAGGTGGCCCTCCCCCACCGCGCCGTCGTTGACGACGGAGACGGTCGCCAAGCCGAAGGCCGTCCAGTCGTCGAGACTCGACGCGTCGGGGAAGAGGTCGATGAAGGTCGCCTGCGGGTCGAAGTCGCTCTGCTCCTGGTTTGGATTGGCGATGGCGACGCAGTTGTCGCAGGCATCGCCTACGAAGTCGCCGTCGCCGTCGGCCTGGTCGGCGTTCGACAACCACGGACAGGTGTCGCAGAGGTCGCCCACGAGGTCGCCGTCTTCGTCGGACTGCTCGGGGTTGGCGATATCCGGGCAGTTGTCGCAGAGGTCGCCGAAGGCATCGCCATCGCCGTTTTCCTGCGCGGCGTTCGACACTTCGGGACAGTTGTCACAGGCGTCGCCGACGGCATCGCCGTCGCCATCCTGTTGCTCGGGGTTCGGCGCCGCGGGGCAGTTGTCGCAGGCGTCGCCGAGCGCGTCGCCGTCGTCGTCGGCCTGATCGGCGTTGTGCGCTTCGGGGCAGTTGTCGCAGAAGTCGCCGCGCCCGTCGTCGTCGACATCGGCCTGGCCCGGATTCGGGACGGGCGGACAGTTGTCGCACGCATCGCCCACGAGGTCGCCGTCGTCGTCACCCTGACCCGGGTTCGAGACCGTCGGGCAGTTGTCGCAGACGTCGCCGAGCGGGTCGCCGTCGCGGTTCTGCTGGTCGAGATTGGGCGCGGCTGAGCAGTTGTCGCAGGCATCGCCCACGCGATCGCCGTCGCCGTCGGTCTGGCTCGGGTTGTCGGTGCTGAGGCAGTTGTCGCACGCGTCGCCCACCGCATCGCCGTCGCTGTCGGTCTGCGCGCGGTTGACGACGCTCGGGCAGTTGTCGCAGACGTCGCCCGCCCCATCGAGGTCGCGGTCGGCCTGGTCGGCGTTCGGCTGACGGGGGCAGTTGTCGCGGCAGTCGGCCCATTCGTCGCCGTCGCCGTCGGTGCAGTCTTCGGCACACACGGCGACGCTGTCGTCGCAGTCGGGGCCCGCGCAGCCCGCGCCCACGCCGCAACCGTCCCCGTCGGCATCGACGCACGGGTCGGCGCAGTCGAACAGCGCATCGCCGTCGCGGTCGACGCACTCGGTCGTGCAGCCCGGGGCCCGGTCGTCGCAATCGAACGGCGGGGAGCAGGCGGCGCCAATGCCAAATCCGTCGTCGTCGCCGTCGACGCACGTGTCGGCGCAGTCGGGCGTGCCGTTGGCGTCGCTGTCGCGACAGTCGGTGGTGCAGAGCGGCGTGCGGTCGTCGCAGTCGAGCGGCAGCGGGCAGGCGGCGCCAACGCCAAGGCCGTCGCCGTCGCGGTCGACGCACGTGTCGGCGCAGTCGGGATGGCCGTCTTCGTCGCGGTCGGCGCAGTCGCTCGTGCACGCCGGCTCGCCGTCGGCGCAGTCGACGCCGAGGCAGCCCGGCCCGACGCCGTAGCCGTCGCCGTCGCCGTCGAGGCAGGGGTCGGCGCAATCGGGCGTGGTGTCGCCGTCCAGGTCGGCGCAATCGGCCGCGCACGCCGCCACGTTCTCGGCGCAGTCGGGGCCGAGGCAACCCGGTCCGGCGCCGTGACCGTCGCCGTCCGGATCGATGCACGGGTCTTCGCAGTCGCGCAGGCCGTCACCGTCGCCGTCGGCCATGCAATCGACGTTGCAGGCCGCCACGCCCTCGGCGCAGTCGGGCCCCTGGCAGGCTGGGCCGCTGCCGTAGCCGTCGCCGTCCGGGTCGACGCACGGCGCGTCGCAGTCGCGCAGGCCGTCACCGTCGCCGTCGGTCGTGCAGTCGGCGTTGCACGTGGCCACGCCCTCGGCGCAATCGGCAGCAAGGCAGTCGGGGCCGACGCCATAGCCGTCGCCGTCCAGGTCGATGCAGGGGTCGGCGCAGTCGGGCAAGGTGTCGCCGTCGTGGTCGCTGCAATCGGCGGTGCACGCCGCCAGCGCGTCGTCGCAGTCGGCGCCCGCACATCCCGCGCCACGGCCGTGGCCGTCTTCGTCCGCGTCGAGACAGTCGACCGCAAGACCGCTGAGCGCGAGGCTGAGCGGCACCGTGACGTTCGGCAGCGCGTCATATTCGCTGCCGGGCCCCCCGGCACAGCCGCCCCCGGCGAGCGCGTAGCGTTCGGCGGCCGGCAGCGCCAATCGGACGCGCAGGGTGGCCTCGAAGGCGCCGGCTGCAGCGGGCGCGAAGCGCACGAAGAAGGCCGGCTCGCCCGCGCCGGGCCCGAGGGGAGGCACGAGCAGCGGCAACGCGGCGCCCTCGGGCAGGACGATGTCGAAGGCCGGGTCGGCCACGTCGATGGACACGATGACCACGCCCGCGGGCACGCGGTGGCTGAGGACCACCGGCCGTTCGCGGGGCACATCTTCGACGAGCCAGGCGCCGGAGCCGCCGGGGCCGGCGGCCGCGAAATCGAGCCCCGCCGCGGGAATGAGCGTGGCCGCCGACTCCGGCTCGACGCCTCCCGCCGCCGACCCGCACGCGGGAGCGCAGAGAGCGAGCAGCGCGCAAAGCGCGAACGCCCCCGGCCGGCCCGTGCCGCTCCGACGCGGCGGCCGCCCGCTGGCCCGCGCGAACGCGCCGAGACGGCGCGCAGAAGCGAAGGAACGATGCGCCGTGTGGCGCGCGGAGGACCCGAGAGACATGTTCGGCCTCGCAGAATTGGCTGCAGAAACGCGTGACCGCAGGGCCGGCCCGGCGGTCGCCCGTATTGTCGCCGGGTGCGCCGGCGGCGGCAACGCCGGTGGGTGCCCGCCGCCGTCAGGGCGCGTAGAGCCCGCCGGTCCGTTCGAGGTAGTCGGCGATGTCGTTTGCGGCGCGCGGCAAGTCGTTGTCCGACACGTCGACTTCGAAAAGCGGCAGCAACGAAGCCGCGGCCAGTTCGCGAATGAGCGCTTGCTCCCGCACGAATCGGTCGATGTCGTCGTACTGGCCGGGGTTGCCGGACACCTGCAAACGACGCGCCCGCGCCTCGGCAAACGATTCGGGCGTGCGCGTACACAGCACGAGCCGAAAACCGAGGGCCAGCAGGCGTTGTTCGAGCCAACGGAAATCGAAATCCTTGCCGTTCTGCACGCGCTGATAGGCCCGCGTCGACAGGTGAAAGCGGTCGACGATCCAGGAGTAGTAGGGCAGGAGTTCGAAGAGCCGCGCCCAGGTGTGGTAGGCCTCCATGGCGCGCGCCTCCTCCTCGGGCGCAAAATTGATGAGCCCCCGGCCCCACGGGAAGTTCGTGAACGCGCACCATTCGGCCGAAACGATGGGCGAGTGGTAGCGGTAGCGCCTCGGGCCGACGACCCGCGGATGCTCGTTCAGCAGGAAGGCGAGCTCGGTCTTGAACGTGAGCCGAGTGCCTTCGAGGACGATTTTGGGACAGAGCTTGGGGCCCACCGCGAAGCGCCTTTCCCCATTGCTGCCCGCGAACTGCGCGCCTGCGCCGATAGCGGGGCACGGCTTGACTTTTCGTTCGCGGACCGCATTTTATGGCCGATTTTGGCGCGCCCAGAGGCCGCCACGACCCCGCCCCTCCGGCCCACTCCCCCGGGAACGCCGGCAAGGCGCACGCAGGATATCACAGCATGAAGCGCAACGACTCGCACTCCCCGGAGACCCAGGAAATGCAGGCAGAGGGCGGCGATCGGCCAGACTCGGCAGCCGAAGGCCAGGGCGCACGCACCCCCGAGAAGCGCGGGGCCGAGCCGGCTCGCACCGTTCCCATTCTGCCGCTGCGCGACACCGTCCTCTTCCCGGGCGCGGTGCTGCCGCTCACCATTGGGCGGCCGGCCTCGCTCAAACTCATGGAAGACAATGCCGAATCGACCAACCTCATCGGCATGGTGCCCCAGCGCGACAAGGAAATCGAAGACCCGCAGGACGGCGATCTGTTCCGCGTCGGCACCATGGCCCGCGTGCTGCAAACGCTACGCAAGGGCCAGCGCGGCATCTACGTCGTCGTGCAGGGGACGGCCCGCTTCCGCCTGACCCGCATCGCGGGTGACGAGCCCTACCTCACGGCCGAGGTGCAGCCCATCCCCGAAGACGCGACGAACGACGCCGAAGTGCAGAACCTGATGAAGAGCCTCAAGCGGCAGGCAGCCGAACTCATCGAGGCCGTGCCCGAACTGCCCGATTCGGCTGCGGAAATGATCGAGCAAATCGACGCCGCGCCGCAGCTCGTGTACGTCATCATGGCCTACCTGCCGGTCACGGTCGAACAGAAGGTCGAAGTCCTCGAAGAAACGTCCATCAAGCGGGCGCTCACGCGGGTTGGCGAACTGCTGACCCAGCAGCTCGAAGTCGTCAAAATCACGCAGAAAATCAAAACCGAAGTCAAAGACCGCATGGACCGCAGCCAGAAGGAATACGTGCTGCGCCAACAGTTGAAGGCCATCCAGGAAGAACTGGGCGACGCCGAGATCGAGGGCGAAGTCCACGACGAACTCAAAGACCGCATCGAGAAGGCCGCGCTCCCCGAAGAAGCCCGCAAGGTCGCCGACAAGGAACTGAAACGACTGCGCTCCATCCAGCCCGCCTCGCCCGAGTGGACCGTGGTGCGCAACTACCTCGACTGGCTCGCCGACCTGCCCTGGGGCAAGGCCACCGACGACAACCTCGACGTCGGCAACGCGCGTGACGTGCTCAATCGCGACCACTACGACCTCGAGAAGGTCAAGAAGCGCATCCTCGAATACCTGGCCGTCAAGCAGCTCAAGAAGGACATGAAGGGCCCCATCCTCTGCTTCGTGGGTCCGCCGGGGGTCGGCAAGACGTCGCTCGGTCAGAGCATCGCCACGGCGCTCGGGCGCAAGTTCGTGCGCATGTCGCTCGGCGGGGTGCGCGACGAAGCCGAAATCCGCGGCCATCGGCGCACCTACATCGGGGCCCTGCCCGGGCGCATCATCCAGAGCATGAAGCGCTGCGGTTCCAACAACCCCATCTTCATGCTCGACGAAATCGACAAGCTCGGACGCGACTGGCGCGGCGACCCCACGTCGGCGCTGCTCGAGGTGCTCGACCCTGAGCAGAACCACACGTTCATGGACCACTACCTCGACGTGCCGTTCGACCTGTCGTCGGTGTTCTTCATCACGACGGCCAACGTCACCGAGACCATCCCGCCGCCGTTGCTCGACCGCATGGAGTTGCTCGAACTGCCGGGCTACACGCAGGAAGAGAAGCTGCAAATCGCGCGGCGCCATCTGCTGCCTAAGCAGATCCTGGAAAACGGGCTTACGCCCGAACAAATCGTGCTGCCCGACGCGGTCATCAACAAGGTCATCGACGAGTACACGCGCGAGGCCGGCGTGCGCAACCTCGAACGGCGCATCGCCGACATCTGCCGCAACGTGGCCGTGGGCGTCGTCGAGAAGAAGTGGACGAACCGCGACATCGCGCCCGACGACCTCCAGGAATTCCTCGGGCCGCGGCGCCACGAAAGTGAAGCCGCCGAACGCGTCGACCGGCCGGGGGTCGCGACCGGGCTCGCCAAGACGTCGGCGGGCGGCGAGATCCTGTTCATCGAGACCTCGCTCATGGACGGCAAGGGCAACGTCAAACTGACCGGTCAACTTGGCGAAGTCATGAAAGAAAGCGCCGAGCTGGCGCTGTCCTTCCTGCGCTCGAAGCGGCAGCTCTTCGGCCTCGAAAAGACGGTCTTTGAGAACGCCGACGTGCACATCCACGTGCCGGCCGGCGCCGTGCCCAAAGACGGGCCGTCGGCGGGCGTCACGTTGCTCACGGCGCTCGTGAGCCTGTTCACGGGCATCCAGGTGCGGCGCGACGTGGCCATGACGGGCGAGATCACGCTGCGCGGCCTCGTGCTGCCGGTCGGCGGCATCAAGGATAAGGTGCTCGCGGCGCTGCGCGGCGGCATCAACGAAGTGGTGCTGCCCGAGCGCAACCGCAAGGACCTGGTCGAAATCCCCGACTACGTGCGCGACCAGGTGCACTTCATCTTCTGCTCCACGATGGACGACGTGCTGCTCGCCACGTTGCGCGATCCGCCGCCGGCGCTCGCGAAGAAGCCGCTCTCCGAGAGCCTGCCGGTCGTCGATGCGGCCGGGGTGCCGCCCGCGGCCAAGGCCGAGCTGCCGGCGCTGCCCACGAACGGCGCCACGCACTGATACCCAGCCGCCTTCCTTCGGATACCCATGTTGCCGTCGGCGCTTTCCCCTGCGGCGCACCAGGAGTACGCCTCGGGGGATCGCTCGTCGGCGCCTCGGGATCCTTTGCAACGCAACGGGGTACGACACAAAACGAGAGCAGCGGCTAGTTTCCGGCGGCGTCGATGGCCGCCAGCACGGCGAGCGCCACGCGGTCGGCACGCGCGACGTCGTTGTGCTGCGGCGTGTCGGGCGTGCGAACGGTGACGGCCGCGATGCCCTGCCCGCCCGCCCAGGCCGCCAGGGAGCCGGGACGCGCATCCAGGGTGCGGCTGGGTGTGCCGTAGAGCGTGGAGAGCAGGGCTTCGAGCAGCCGCTCGGCCGGCCCGTCGGCGCCGACCGCCAACGTGTCCTTGCTGCCGAGCAACACCACGATGGCGGCGGGGGCTTCGGCAGCAACGAGTTCGGCGAGGGCCACCGTCTCGACACAGCTGAGCGGGGTTGCGCCCGCGTCGGCGCTCGCCACGAAGCCCTGCGGGAAGTTGCGGTCGGGGTCGAGGCCGGCGTTGTCGAGCGGCCGGCGCACGAGCACCCCGTCGGGATTGGCGACCGTGACGAGCAGCACGGGGGCCGGCCGCATTTCGGCCGACAGCCGGGCGACCAGGCGGGCACGCAGGCGTTCGGCCACGGCTACCGGCATGGGTTCGCCGTCGAGGCCGGCCACGACCAACACGGGCTGACCCAGGTCGCCGATGCGCTCCACGACGAGCGGACGCTCGGCCGGCGACTGCCCGAGCGTCCAGGTTTCGTAGTCGCGCGGCACGTCGGGCGGGGCCACGATTTCGTTGAGCGGGTTGCCGGGCGGGCCCTCGGCGCGCACGTAGGCAAGGGCGGCGCGTTCGGCGGCGAGCCCCGGCGCGTGCTCGGCGAGGGTCGGCAGGTCGGCCGGCAGTTCGAGCGTGACCGTCGGAATCTGCAAATCGATGCCGGCCCAGGAGCCGAACGAGCCGGGGTAGAAGCCGATGTCCTGGTCCACGGGAAGACCGCTCGCGTCGGCCATGGCGTCGGCGAGGTCGGCGGCCGGCCCGTCGTAGTTGATGGCGTCGAGCGGGCTGTGCACGGTGACGATGGCGAACGGTTCGGCGTCTTCGACGAGCGCCACGAGCAGGCGCGTCTCGGGTTCGGAGGCCGGCTCGGGGCCGTAGACGGGGCTCGGCTCGAAGTTGCTGGCCGGGAAGTTGCGGTTGAGGTCGATGCCGTTCACGTTGTAGCGGCTGTCGTGCACGAAGCCGTCGGGGTTGGCGAGCGCCAGGAACAGCACCTGCACGCCGTCGGTGGCCTCGGGGTGCAGGAGCAGCCACGTGCGCAGCCGCTCACCGAGTTGCTGGGCGGGCAGTTCGTTGCCGTGGATGGTGTGGAACGCGAACAACACGGGGCCGACGTCGCCGAAGCGTTCGACGAGAATGGGCCGACCCTCGACGGAGGCGCCAAACGACACCCCGGCGTGCGAAAGCGGCGCCCAGCCGCCATACGGCACAGGATCGGGCCAGGCGGGCGGCTCGGCGGTGTCGTCCCGGGGCGCGTCGGCGGGCTGGTCCGACGTCACGTCGGCCGGCGGCTCGACGGCCTCCGGGGCGGGTCCGGTCTCGGCGGCGCCGTCGGCAACGGGCGCGTCCGCGGGGGCCGGCGTGTCGGGCAGCGGCGGCGTGTCGGGCCGGACGTCGGGCGGGGCCGCGTCGAAAGCGCGCCACTCGGGCTGGGCGTCCGGGGCACCGCCGTCGGCCACGCCGTCGGACAAGCCCGTGTCACCGGAATGCGGCGGGGTGTCGTCGTCGTCGCCGCAGGCCGCCCACAGCAGGCAGAGGAAGCCCCCCAGCGCGAGGGCTGAAGCCCTTGGGAATGCGCGGTGCATGCAAGCATCCTTTCGGCCCGGGCGGGATCCCACCCGCGGCGCGCGGGGGTCGCGACCTGGCAGCACCCGCACGAAGCCCGCGCCGGGCGCACAGGCAACGGGCGGGGCACGCCAAGACAACCCGCTCCACGTCAGCACATCGGGCGCGGCGGATCAAGCGAGCGCG
>CAYRCM010000078.1:0-3238 GCA_964422715.1 uncultured Myxococcales bacterium
CTCGCGGCCCGGCGCCCCTCGCTGCGCTCGGGGCTCGGCCCGCCTGCTCCGCCGCGGGGCTCCGGGGGCCCGGGCGGGGCCGCGCGCTGCGCTCGCGGCCCGGCGCCCCGCGCTGCGCTCGGGGCGCCCTTGCCGCCCCGTCCCTGCCCGCTACCTTGCACAGCACGAAGCCCGGCGCCGCACGTTGCGCAGCCCGCCGGCCGCAAGGAACCCCCATGCACGCCTCCGATCGCACGCCCCCTGCCGCCCCGCCGAGCAAAAACCGCCTGGCCGCCGAGCCCTCGCTGTACCTGCGCATGCACGGCGACAATCCGGTCGACTGGTACCCGTGGGGCGCCGAGGCGCTCGCCCGCGCGCGGGCGCTCGACCGGCCGATCTTTCTGTCGAGCGGCTATGCGTCGTGCCACTGGTGCCACGTGATGGAGCGCGAGGTGTTCAGCGACCCGGAGGTGGCCGCGCTGCTGAACGCGCACTTCGTGGCCATCAAGCTCGACCGCGAGGAGCGCCCCGACCTCGACGCCGCCTTCATGGACGCCGTGCAGTCGCTGACCGGCAGCGGCGGCTGGCCGCTCTCGGTGTTTCTGACCCCGGAGCGGGTGCCGTTTTTCGGCGGCACGTACTTTCCGCGCGCCGACTTCCTCTTTCTGCTCGAACGGCTGCACGTGCTGTTCACGCAAAACCGCGGGCTCGTCGAGGAACAGGGAGAGCGCCTCCGCGCCTTCGTGCAGCAACGGCCGACGGTGGCCCCGGGGGCCGACCTCGATGCCGCCCGCCTCGCTGCCCTGGCGGCGGCGGCGGCGCTCGGCGAACACGATCCGGCGCACGGCGGGCCGCGCGGGCGCACGAAGTTTCCGACGCCGCCGCGCTGGCGCATGCTGCTCGGCCACGTGCGCAGGACGGGGGCGCCGGACGTCGCGGCCGTGCTGCGCCAGACGCTCGACGCCATGGCTGCGGGCGGCCTCTACGACCCCGTGGGCGGCGGCTTTCACCGCTACGCCACCGAGCCCACGTGGACCGTGCCGCACTTCGAGAAGATGCTCTACGACAATGCGCAGCTCGCGAGCCTTTTTGCCGAGGCCGCGGTGGTCCTCGGCGAGCCGCGCTACGCCGCCGTGGCGCGCGACACGCTCGACTTCGTCCTCGCCGAACTCACGACCGCCGAGGGCGCCTTTGCCGCGAGCGTCGATGCCGACAGCGCGGGCGGGGAAGGGGCGTTCTACGTCTGGACGCCGGCCGACGTCGCCGCCGCCGTGGGGCCCGCCGACGGGCCGGTGCTGGCCGCACTCCTCGGGGTCGACGCCGCGGGCAACTTCGAGGGCGACCGGTCGGTCTTGACCCGCCGCGCCGACCCGTCGGGGGTGGCCGCGCGGTTTGGTCGCGACCCGGCCGAGGTCGCCGCGCTGTTCCAGCGCCACCGGCCGGCGCTCAGCGCCTTTCGCGCCCGGCGGCCGGCGCCGCGCCGCGACGACAAGGTCGTGACGGCCTGGAACGCGCTCACCGTCTCGGCGCTGCTCGCGGGCCACGCGCTCACGGGCGCGGAGCGCTACCGCGCCGCGGCCGTCACGGCCGCCGACTTCCTCTGGCAGGCGCACTGGCGGCCCACGGCGGGGCTCTGCCGGGCGTCGAACGCCGGGGTTCCGGCCGGGCCGGCCATCGTCGACGACTACGCGGCCTTCGCCCTCGCCTGTTTCGATCTGTTTTCGGCCACGGGGGATGCGGCGTGGCTGCCGCGCGGCTTCACGCTCGTCGACCGGGCGCTCACGGACTTCGCCGCCCCCGACGGGACCTTCTACCTCACGGCCGCGGGTACCGATGCGCCGCTTGGCCGCCGCAGCGAAATCCTCGAAAGCGTCGAGCCGGCGGGCCAGGCGCTCCTGGCCCTCGCGTTGCTCAAGGCCCACGATCTGAGCGACCGCGCGCCCAACCGCGAGGCCGCGCTGCGTGCCCTCACTGCCCACGCCGGGCTCTTTGCGCGCGCCGGGCTCGGCTGTGCGACGAGCCTCGCCGCCGCGGCGCTCGCCGCGGGGCCGCGCTACACGGTGGTCGTCGCGGGCGCGCCGGGCGCCCCCGCGACCGAGGCCTTGCTCGCGGCGTGTCGCGGGGCGCTCCTCGACCACGCGACGCTCATCCCCGTGCCGGCCGGGGGCGCGGCGCCGGAACTCCTCGCCCTCGTGCCGGCCGCGGCCTTGAAAACCGCCCCGCCAAACGAGGCCGTCGCCCACGTCTGCACGGCCGGGCGCTGTCTTTTGCCGACCGTTGATGCGGCCGAGGTTCTCCGCCAGGTCGCCACGGGGTACACTCGCTGACGGTTTGCCTTTGTGAGCGAGGCCCCGACCCATGGACGACGTCACAACCTGCATCCGCCAGGGCTCGGCCAGCGAGCTCGGATTTCTCGCCGACGAGTCGGTGGCGCTCACCGTCACGTCGCCGCCCTACTGGAACGCCATCGACTACGACCGCCACTCCGCCGACGCTTCGCAGTGGTACCGCACGCGCACGTACGCCGACGGCTACGGGCCCTACGACGAGTACCTCGACTGGCTACTCGCGATTTGCACGGGGCTCAAGGCGAAGACGCGCCCGGGCGGCTTCCTGGCCCTGGTGCTCGGCACCCTGCTGCACGACGGCCAGCATTTCCCGGTGCCGCACGACGTCACGACGCGGCTCGTGCGTACCGGCTGGCAGTTCCACCAGGACATCGTCTGGCACAAGTGCACGGCCGGGGTGCGCCGGGCCGGCTCGTTCATCCAGCATCCGTATCCGGGCTACTTCTACCCCAACATCATGACCGAGTACGTGCTCGTCTTTCGCCGCCCGGGCCCGCCCATCTACCGCGAGCGCGACGCCGAGGCGCAGGCCGCGGCGCGCGTTGCCCCCGACGAACTGTTTACCCGCGAACTCGCGAACAACGTCTGGCACATCGCGCCCGTGCCGCCGGGGCTCTTGGGCCACCCGTGCCCCTTTCCCGAAGAAATCCCCTATCGTCTCACCACCTTCTATTCGTACCCGGGCGACCTCGTCTTCGACCCCTTCGTGGGCTCCGGCCAGACCACGAAAGTGGCGCGGGCCCTTGGCCGGCGCTACTGCGGCCTCGACACGTCGGCGCGCTACGTCGAACTCGCGCGCCGGCGCACCGAGCAGCCGCTCAGCATCCGGCCGCAGCAACTCGTCGTGCGCTTCGACCACGTGCCGTTTGCGGGGGCACCGGCGCAGGGCGACTTGCCGCTCGGCAACGGCC
>CAYRCM010000078.1:3338-23279 GCA_964422715.1 uncultured Myxococcales bacterium
CACGTGCCGTTTGCGGGGGCACCGGCGCAGGGCGACTTGCCGCTCGGCAACGGCCAGCGCAGGCGCGCGCCGCGGCGGCGGTAGCGGCGGTGCCTCTCAGCGCGGGGTCGCCGGCGGCAGCGTGAACGTGGCAAACACCGGGAAGTGGTCCGAGGGGTAGACCTCGCCTTCCGCCGTGCGGTCGACGCCGGCCGACGTCGGCGTGGCGCCGTTGCCATACAGAATCCAGTCGATGCGTACCGTGCCGACCCCGGTGTAGCCGTGCGAGGTGCCTGTCTCGGGCAAGTCGAGGGTGTCCCAGGGGTCGGCAAACATCCCGGACGTGCCCGCGTAGGTGTCGGCGCCCGAGAGGATGCCGTGGGCGCGGCTCGTCGGCGCCTCGTTGAAGTCGCCCATGGCGAAGACGGGGAGCGCCCCGGCCGCTTCGCCGGCGCGCGCGGCGAGCAGCGCCGCTGACTTCTCGGGCACTTCGTCGGCGTTCGTCGTGTCGAAGTGCGTGTTGAGCACAACGATGTCGCCGGCCGGCTCGGCAAGCCGCACCCACGTCACGATGCGCGGAAAGAGTTGCGCGCTGCTGAACTTCGAGCGCGCCACCTCGGGCGTCGGGCTCAGCCAGAACGTGGCCCCGTCCGCGAGCGTGAAGCGCGCCGGGCGGTAGAAGACCGCGCTGAACTCGTCGAGTTCGTTGCCTTGCCGCGAGAGCCCGGTCCACACGTATTCGGGCAGTGCGGCGGCGATTTCGTCGAGCTGCGTCTTCCAGCCCTCCTGCACGCCGAAGACGTCGGGGGCGTGGGCCGCGATGACCGCGAAGACGAGGTCGCGGCGGTTTTCCCAGCGGTTGATGCCGTCGTCGGCAAACATCGTGCGCAGGTTGAAGGTCATGAGGGTGAGCGTGCGGGCGGCGCCGCCGTCGGGCGCGGCGTCGGCCGGGGTGTCGGTGGCCCGGGCGTCGGCCGGGGTCGTGGCGTCGCCCCCCGCGGCCGTGTCGGGGAGCCCGGCCCTGGCGTCACTACCGTCTGGGCTCCGGCCGCAGGCCGTGAGTGCGGCGAGCAGGCCGGCAACGAGCAGCGGGATGAGGCGGGCGGTCACCGCCGCGTTCGCCGCAAACCGGAGCGGGCGGGCAGGGTCGGGGGAGCGGGGCGGCATGCGATGCGTCTCCTCGGGGGCCGGCGCTACGGCGCTACGGGCGCCGCGGGCGCTTCGGGGCCGGCCGGGGCCTCGGGCGGTCGCGGCACCCACAGCCGGGCGAGATCCAGTTCCACGGCCTCGAACGGCTCGGCGCGGACCTTCTCGGGACCGTCGAACGCCGCGACGAGCGCCCATAGGTCGCCACTTTGCCGGTAGACCTCGAGCGTCTCGCTGTCCGGGTCGATGACCCAGAAGTGGCCCACCTTCTCGCGGGCGTAGATGCGCATCTTGCGCACGCGGTCGAGGGCGCCGGTCGCCGGCGACGCGATCTCGCACAGCCAGTCGGGGGCGAGGGTACACGCGGCGATCCGCGGGAATACCGGCATGCGTTCGCGGCGCCAGCCGGCCAGATCGGGGACCACGACGTCTCGGCCGAGATGGAGTTCGGGCTCGACAAGGATCCACCACCCCCCGGGCCATTCGCCGCCGGGGTCGCGCTCGAAGCCGTCGAGGCCCGCTGCGAGCCCCCGCGCGCTTCGTGCGTGGGGAAAGGCCGGCCGGGGGGACACGACGAGTTCGCCGTCGACAATCTCGGCCACCTGGTGTTCGGGGACGCGCAGGAGGTCCTCGTAGGTGGCAGCGCGCCGCTTCGGTCTGGCGGGGTCTTCCATGGGCGTTTCCTCTTCCCCGAGGCGCGCTCGGCGGGTGGACCGCAAGGCGAAACGGCGGCTCCGGCGGCTCGGGCCGACGCCCCGAATCCCGGCGCGGCCCTGCCATTGTCACCGGCCCGCCCCGGATTGTACCCGAGCCGCACCCGGCCTGCATGTGCCGGGCGGTCGGCGCGAGGCCCGGGGCGGTCGCCGCGAAGCCCGGAACGGTCGCCGGGAGGTAGACGGGCCGTTTCCGCGAAGCCCGCGGCGGTCGGCGCGAAGCCCGGAACGGTCGGCGCGAGGTAGACGGGCCGTTGTCGGGAAGCCCGGCGTGGTCGGCGGGAGGTAGACGGGCCGTTGTCGGGAAGCCCGGCGTGGTCGGCGCGAGGTAGACGGGCCGTTTCCGCGGAGCCCGGAGCGGTCGGCGCGAAGCCCGGAGCGGTCGGCGCGGAGCCGAGCTGCGCCAACGCACCGCAGGCTCCACCCGGTAGCGCCGCCGCGGCGCACAATCGGCAGTATCGCTCGCACGGCTCGGCGTGGCCCGGGCGGCCGGTACGCTGCCCGGCCATGACGCCCGCCGGCACGGCGCTGGCACAGGGCTGGAAGGCCGGGCCGCGGTGGCGCATCATGACGGGTAGCAGGCGCACTTCCACACACCCCCACGGTGCCGGGCGCGGGTCGCCCGGGGGCCGTGGCGCGCCGGGGCACGGAGGGCATCATGGCAACGCGGTACGCACGCCTGGCCGTCGGCCAGCTCGGCTGGCTCGTGGTCCTCGCCTCCGAGTGGGCTTGGGCCGGGGTCGCCTATCCCCGCTTCCTGGCTCGCGTCGACGAGCCCGTGGGCGCGCGCCCGCGCGCGCTCGTAACGGCCGATTTCAACGGCGACGGCGTGCCCGACCTCGCCGACGTCAATGAATTGGCCGACACGTTCTCGGTCCTGCTCGGCCGTGGGGATGGACGCTTCGCCGCGGCCGTCCACTACCCGGCCGGCGACGAGCCCTGCGGCGTCGCGGCGGGCGACTACAGCGGCGACGGGTGGATCGACCTCGTCATCGCCAACTGCAACAGCGCCTACTTGTCGCTGCGGCTCGGCCGTGGCGACGGCACGTTCGGCGGCGAGACGCAGCAGTACACCGGCGCCCGGGCGCGCGCCGTGGCGTTTGGCGACTTCGATGGCAACGGGGTCACCGACTTGGCCGTGGCGCGGTATGCCACCGACGACGTGTCCGTGCTGCTCGGCCGCGAAGGCTACTCGTTCCATCCGCCGGTGAACTACGCCGTCGGCGACTACCCGGTGGCGTTGGCCACCGCCGACCTCGACGGCGACGGCCGCCTCGATCTCGCGGTCGCCAACGTCCGCGCCGATTCCCTCACGATTCTGCTCGGCGACGGCAGCGGCGGCTTCACCGCGGGGCCCCTCGTCACGGGCGTCGCCGGCCCCAGTGCCGTGCTCGTGAGCGACTTCGACGGCGACGGCGTGCCCGACCTGGCGACGGCCAACAGCGGCGACGCCACCGTCGCCGTGCTCCGGGGGCTTGGCGGCGCCACGTTCGCGGCGCCCACGCCGTACGGGGTGGGCGCCTCCCCGCAGGCGCTCACCCTGGCCGACCTCGACGGCGACGCCTTGCCCGATCTCGCCAGCGCCAATTTCCGGGCCGACTCGGTCTCGCTGCTGTTCGCGGAGGGGGCCGGCACGTTTGCGCCGGCCCGCGAGTACGGCCACCTCGGCGGCTATCCCTACGGGGTCGTGGCGGCCGACTTCGACGCCGACGGCCAGGCCGATCTCGCTGTGGCGGCCGGCCTCAACGCGGCCGTCGCCGTGCTGTTCGGATTGGGCGGCGGCAATCTGCCCGCGCCGCCCTTCGTCCCCGGCGGCTCTGCCCCCGAGCACGTGTCGGTGGCCGACTTCGACGGCGACGGGGTGCCCGACCTCGCCGTGAGCGACAGCAGCGACGGCGTCGTCTCGCTGTTGCTCGGAGCGGGCGACGGCACGTTCGCGCCTGCGGGCAGCTACGCGGTCGGGGCCACGCCGCGTGAGACCGCCGTGGCCGACTTCGACGCCGACGGCGCGGCGGACCTCGTCGTCGCCCTGACCGCTGGACAGCTGGCCTTCCTGCAGGGCCAGGGGGACGGGAGTTTCGCCGCGGCGGCGTTCTTCATGACACTCGGTTCACCGAGCGACCTCGCCGTGGCCGACCTCGACGGCGACGGGGTTCCCGACGTCGTCGCCACCGGCGGCGGCGGCGCGAGCGTCGTGGCCGTCCACCTCGGCCTCGGCGACGGCAGCTTCGCCCCGCCCGTCGGCTACGCCGTGGGGAGCGATCCGAGCGACGTGCTCGTCGCCGACTTCGACGGCGACGCAACCCTCGACCTCGCGACAAGCCAGCGCACGGCGGGCGACGTCGCGGTGCTCCTCGGCACGGGTGCCGGCGCCTTCGGCCCGGCGCTGTTCACGGCGGTCGGTACCGCGCCCTACGCCCTGGCGGCGGCCGACTTCGACGGCGACGGGCGCCTCGACCTCGTCGCGGTGAACGGCGACGCCGACAACGTGCGCGTGCTCGCCGGCCAGGGCGACGGCACCTTCGTGCCGGGCGCGCGCTTTGCCGTGGGCGACTTCCCGGTCTACGCCCTCGTCGGCGACTTCGACGGCGACGGGCTGACCGACGTCGTCACGGCAAACCAGTCGCAGCGCGACGTTTCGCTGCTCCGCGGCGCCGGCGCCGGCGGCTTCGCGCGGGCCGAGCACTACGGCGCGGGCTTCGTCGCCAACGCCGTGGCGGGCGCCGACTTCGACGGCAACGGGACGCCCGACCTTGCGGTGCCGAATCGCCAGGACCACGATGTGGCCATCCTGCTGAACCGCACCCCGGGTAGCCCGCCCTGCCTGCACCACGGCGACGTGGACGCGAACGACGAACTCAGCGCGGGCGATGCGCAACGCACCTTCCTCATCGCGCTCGGCCTCGTGAGCCCGACGCCGGCCGAGGCCTGTGCCGCCGACTGCGACGACAACGGCGAAGTCTCGGCCGGCGACGCACAGCGCGTCTTCCTCGCCGCGTTGAGCCTCGATGCTTGCGTCGACGGGCTGCCGTCGCGGGCGACCGAGCCCTGACGGCGCGGGTGGCGCGCCGGGAGACTTCGGAAGTGGGGGTGGCGGAGGCGGCTCGCGGTCGCGAGCGCGGCCGTCAGCAGGCGGCGTAGAGCGCTTCGAGTTCGGGTTCGCCCTGCACGGCCTGGCGGATCATGCGCCGGCAGGCGGTCCAGAGCTGCTTCTGGGCGGCGACGGCCGCGGCTTCGCGGGCCGTGGCCTCGATGGGCAGGCCGTGCGTGGCGCCGGTGTAGGCGCCGGCGAGTCGGCCGGCCTCGGCCGCGAGCGTCTGGAGCGTGTCGCGCGAGAAGCCGCGGCGGGCATACGCCTCGACGATGGGGGCGCGCTCGGGCGTGCTGAGCGCCGTCGCGAACTGCTCGGCCGCCTGGGCCTGGGTCAGCCGGTCTTCGCGCGCGACCTGCACGCGCACGGGGGCCGCCGGGGCGGCGCCGTCGGCCGCGGGCTCGGCCGGCAGGGTGCGCACGCGGAATCGGTCGAACCCGAGGTTGTCGAGGAAGCGTGCGAGCGGCTGGGTTTCGGGGTTGGTCGCCAGGTCGAGTACCACGGCGGGCGTGCGGTTGCGCAGCGCTCCGACGAGTTCGTCGACGTGGTCGCGCAGGTCGCGCAGTTGCTGGCGTTCGTGCGTTCGTTCGGCGAGTTTTTCCTGCTGTTCGCGGTCGGCCGTCTCAGCCGCCCGACCGAATTCGACGATGCGCCGGAGGTCGGCCGGCAGCAGCCCGGCCTGGGTCGCACGCGCGGCGCAGCGCGCTTCGCCGAGGGTCTCGGCGAGGGTCGTGCGGGCGTGCACCCGCCGGCCATAGGACGTGATTCCAGCCGGTTTCATGGCATCTACCCCCCTTCTCCAGTGACTGACTTCGGGTTGTTCGACAACCGGCGCTTGCCGCCCCAAGTGGCGAAAACCGCCGTGCTGACGTGCCGCCACCGTAGCGGGGCGTGGCCGGGGGTGTCAAGGGGCTGGGCGTTTCGGGTGCCCAACCGGACGGGGAGCCTTCTGTCTCGAGATCGCGTCCGTGTGCGCCGAGCATGGCTGCGCGGCGTGGTCGCGCGGTAGAAGACGGAAGCCCTTGTCTGCTTCGGGCAGCCCAGGTAAAGTCCGGCCATGAGTGGCGACGCACCAAAAGCCGTGCAGCAGTACGCGAAGGAAGTTGCCGAGTTTGCCCTGGCCTTTCCGCATTGGTCGGACGCGTCCGGCGCACGCAAACGACTTGCATGTCTGCTCGACGGAGAAGTCAATCGAAGCTTCGTCAGGCTTGTTCCGGTCGCGCGTCGGCGATCTGCCGGGACGTTCTTCACGCCGCCACCACTTGCTCAGGCACTGGTCGACGAATTCCGTGGTGGTCCCGGACAGCGTGTTGTGGATCCTGCGTGTGGGGCGGGCGACCTACTTCTTGAGTGTGCGCGCCGCTTTCCGGTCCGAACCTCGCTTTCCCAGACCGTTCGAGAGTGGGGCGGGCGTCTGGGAGGCATCGACGTCGATCCCTCGCTCGTGCGCCTAGCAAAGGCACGACTCCTGCTTCTCGCCGCATCACGTTCGAGCGTGTTGGATGCCCCTCCGCAATCGATCGAGGAAGTGTTTCCACACGTTCGCTTGGGCGATTTCTTGCAGGATCCTAACGTGGTGACCGACGCGGCAGACATCGTCTTGAATCCGCCCTATTGCGACATGGCCGCGGACTCTGGTTGCACGTGGGCATCTGGTTCGGTATCCGCGGCTGCCGTATTCGCGCTGCGGTGCATCTCGCAAGCGCCTCCGGGAGCGCGGATTGCCGCGATTCTGCCCGAAGTGCTCAGGTGCGGCTCGCTGTACGGACGATGGCGTGCCATCGTCGAGTCCCGGTCGGAGCTTCTCCGGGCCACACCAGCCGGGCAGTTCAGGCCCGGAGTGGACGTTCACGTGTTCAGGCTTCTCGTCGTCACCGGCGACGGTTCACGACGTCAGCACGACTGGGGCCTTCCAGTTCCAGCCATCGCCACCGTTGGCAGCCTCTTCGACATCTCGGTCGGTCCCGTCGTACCACATCGGCACGAGGAGGCGGGCCCGGCGGTCTCTTTCCTGACGACTCGTTCGGTGCCCCCCAGGACCACACTCAGGCGCAGTACGGTCTTCCGCCGCTTCGACGGCCGAACGTTCACCGCCCCATTTGTTGTCGTCCGCCGCACATCCCGCCCTGGGCCGGCCAGAGCCGTCGCGTCACTCGTTCTCGCCCCGGGGAGGCACGCAGTCGAGAACCATCTGCTGGTTCTGCGCCCGAAAATCCCGGGTGTGCGTCCGGACTGTGATGACCTGATCCGCGTGCTGCATTCGCGCGAGGCCGACGAGTGGCTGGACCGCCGAATCAGTTGCAGGCACCTGACCGTCGCGTCGTTGGCCGAGCTCCCTTGGCCTGCGCGCGCCGAGTCGCTGGGGGAGTAGCATGGCTTGGAGTAGACGTCCGACGACCCAGGATATCACGTGGTTTCTGGACCAGAGACGGAACCAGCAGCTCAACATGGACCCGAACTACCAGCGCCGGAGCGTCTGGAGCCCAGGGGATCGCCGGTTCTTCCTCGACACGATCTTCCGCGGCTATCCGAGTCCGGCGATCTTCCTCCACAAGGTAGTCTCTGATACGGGGCGTGCCGTCTACGCCGTGGTCGATGGCAAGCAACGCCTCGAGACGATCTTCCGTTTTGTCGATAACCGATTGGCGCTCGCAAAGGACTTCGGCGACGTCCGTTTGGACGGCAAGAAGTGGCGAGACATCGAGGCTATTCCAGAACTCCAGAGGCTTTTCTGGGACTACGTCGTTCCTGTTGAGTTCCTCTCTTTCGACGAAGCGACCACCCAAGTCAACGAGGTCTTCGATCGGCTGAATCGGAACTCGCGCAAGTTGGTCGAGCAGGAACTCAGGCATGCGAAGTACGAGGGTTGGTTCATTTCCTTTGCGGAAGCCGAGGCCGAGGCCGAGCCGGATTGGCGAGAGATGGAGGTGGTGACGACATCCCGAGCCAAGCGGATGAAGGACGTTCAGTTCCTATCGGAACTCCTGATCGTCCTTCTCAAGGGCGAGGTGTCGGGTTTCGACCAAGGGGAAATAGAGAGTTTCACCGCCCAGTATGAGGATCCGTCTGGGGAGGAAGGCGAGGCGGAGGTCGACCTCGACCGAATCGTGGACTTGTGGCACTTCGTTCGACGGTACATCGCCAACATGCGGCGGGAGAACGCTGCGACCAAAGACTTCTGGCGGTCCTACAAGCACTTCTACACCCTATGGGCCGTCGTGGCACTCAATCGGGGCAGGCTGCCCTCGGAAGCCGTGGCGGCAAAACGCTACGTCGAGTTCATGGCGCTCGTGGAACAAGTCAAAGACCCGAACACCCTGGCTGCCTTGAAGGAGCAATACAGAGCGGGGGGCTCACCTGTCCACTCCGACCCCAGTCTCGCGTTCGAGTATCACGTCAATTCCACCGGTGCCAACACGGAATACCCTCAGCGCAAAGCACGATACGCCGCTCTGTCGACTGCTTTGCTTGAACCTGCTGCGCCATGATGAAGGTGCCGAAGTCCGTCCGTCAGATCTACGAGGAGTGTCGCCCGCGGGCCGAGATGCTCCAACGCAGGGTCGACGAAGTCTTCCAGGCAAGAAAACGAGCGACCTGGCACTACCAGAGTCGAGTCAAAGGAATCGAGTCCTTCGCACTCAAGTTGGAGAGCGGTCGCGTCGAGAATCCCGAGCAGATGGACGATCTGTTCGCCTGCACGCTTGTCGTGGAGAACTTCGGGAGCATCGTGGACGCCGAGGAGCTCGCTTGCCATCTGTTTCCGCTCGACCGTCGGCGCCCCGATGCTGCCGCAGTCACGTACTCGCGGCCTGACGCGTTCCCGTTTGACGACCTTCGTCTCTACCTGCGCTACGTCGACGCCGACGGGGCCAGACCGACCCAAGAAATCAAGGGGGCCGTATTCGAACTGCAGATCAAGACCTTCCTGCAGCATGCGTGGTCGATTGCGACCCATGACCTGGTGTACAAGGGCGAAGCCAAGAACTGGTCGTTGGAGCGGATCGCCTACCAGGTGCGGGCCATGCTTGAGCACGCCGAAGTGTCCATCGCGGAGTCGGAACGGCTGGCCGGCTCTGCGAGCCTTCGAAAACGGGACCGACGGACTGACCAAGTGAACGAGGCGATCTCAACGATTCTCAATCAGTGGCCAACGGACCTGTTGCCAGCGGACCGAAAACGGCTCGCCGAGAACGTGGTTGAACTGACGAAAGCCCTCAACCTCCCGCTTGCACGAGTCCGGGAAGTCATCGAACAGGAGACCGCGTCCGGGCGTGGTGTGCGTTTGCTCGACGTGTCGCCTTTCGCTGCTCTGGTCCAGGCATTGGCCAACTTGGAGACCGATCGGGTGTTCGAACTCCTCGCCAAAGAGAGGGCACGATTCCGCCTCTTCCTCTGTCCTGAGATGGTGCTTCCCCGCTGTCCTGCGCACAAGGTCCGGAACGCCGTGTTGGTCGGTCCGATGCCGGGCGTGACCGGCGAGGACGTCTAGCCGACGCCAGAGGTCGACGAACCCGACCGCTCGCCGCGCGGTGGCGCCGGGTGGCCCGCACGAGACCCGGATTACCGAGGCGTTCCTGGCCCGCACGCTCGTCACGGCGCTCTGCGCGTTGCGTGCGACCGACAACCCCGCACTCCGCGACCAGGTCGTCGCCCTCGACCGGCAGGCGAGCGCCTGTGAGGCCCAGATCGCACGGGCCGAGGCGGCGCAGGACGAGCGGCTCTACGCGCTCTACGGCCTGTCGCCGGCCGAGCGCGCGCTCGTCGCGGCCGACGGGCGGGGGCGGGGGCGGTAGGGGCGAGTGTCCCGTTTGCGAAACCAACGGCGGCGCGCGAGCCGGCCTGACTGACCCCGCGACCCCGCGTTCGGCTGCTTGCGGCTGAGGCGGTCGCGGCACTACTATGCGGTCGTCGCGCGAGCGACTCCTACTGCTCGTCGACCCCGGAGGTGAACTGTGACGGAAGGTAGAATTCCCGACGTCCATGCCCTCCTCGCTAATGCCTGCTCACTCACCGAGGCAATCGAACACATCGTCACGGCGGGGCGGGCGGCGCTCGACGCCTCCGGCGGCAGCGCATTCTTCATGGATGGGGCCACCGGCAGGCTCGAAATGGTGCACACGAACCATCCGGCAACCGCGCCCCTGTCGCTGGCCCTGGGACAGGGCATGGCGGGCGAAGCCGCCCTGAACGGCCACCCGCTTGTCCTGACCGCTCCCGAGGAAGTCCACGCCCATTTCGAGCCGGGTGTGACGTTCAACCCGGAGCACATCTTGGCCGCGGCCGCATACCCGATTCGCTCGCTTGGCGACACCATCGCCGTGTTCTGCTTCGAACGCTTGCTGCCCACGCGTTCTTTGGAAGAGCCGGCCCCCGACCTCGGAGCGACCCGCGCCACTTTCCGGGCCTCAGCGGAGGTCCTCGGACAACGTCTCGCTGCCGAGGGGTTCGCCAACGCGCTGGAGCGGCTGCGAACGGCAGACACCTTCGAACGGCTGGCGCGGGCCGCAAGCGGCTCCGCACGAACGCAGCCCGTGTTGACTCGCTTCGTGTCGGAACTCCAGACCGTCATGCAGGCTGAGGGGCTGGACGCCAGACTCATCTATGTGAACCTGCGCGACGACGTCCGTCAGGCGGTTCGCACGATGATTGGGGGCTTTGGCCTGAAACCGAGTTTCAGCGTCCTGGCCACGCATTCCCTCGATTCGCGGGATATCCAAGCGGAGGTGCTCCGCACCTCCCATATCCACGCCATCGCCGGCTTCGACCCGACCCTGCTGGATTCGGACATATACCAACGTTACCAGCACCACCGCTTCGCCCGAATCTGGATTCCACTGTTGGCCGGGACTGACCATGTGCCGAAGTTCGACGACGCGCGTGCGATGCGGGAACTCCGGGCGAATTTGCGCTGGCAGTCCACTGTGCTCGCGGACGGCCGGAGAGAAACGGCGGTGGTCGCGTTGCCTTGGTCGCACGGGCAACCCGTCCCGTTTGGGACCGTCGAGATCGGCTTCGCGCGCGGAACGCCCGACTCCCCACTGGGCCCGCTCGGAGACCCTGCAGTGCGAGCGCGCTTGGTGCTGGAGGCCAACCGCCGCGCCTGCCTGCTCCGGGAAGCGACGTTGACGGGGAATCTCGATCATATTGGGCGGCTCGCCGCGCGGGTGGCCCGCGTGCGGCAGACTCTCCTGAGTGTCCGCACCGCCTCTGGCGGTGCAGAATTCGTGCGTTGGTACCCCGACCGCGTCCGGGCCCCACGCGACTCGAGCGCGGAACCGACGCTGGGGCCCGAACAAACCGTCCGGGTGCGGTTCATCGACGGGAGTGAGCCGGGGGCCCCGTATCCGGCTGGGTCGGATGAACGCCAGACGTATCTCGACGGCCTGCGCAAGCGGCTGCGTTGGGCGGCGGAGGACTCGGCGACCATTGCGCTCGAATACCATCGCGCCATCGCCGACCAGTACGAGGCATTCGCCGAATTCGAGAAGCCGAAGGATGTCGGCACCGAGTTGCCCGACCCGTTCATCGCCGAACTGTGTCGCGAGGTCTGCCGTGCGACCGGCGCCCGGCACTGCGGCTGCTACCTGGCCGATGAACCCCACCAGAAGGGCGCGCCCGACGAGCAGGACCTGCCACTGTTTCTCGCCGCCACGGAGTCGGTCGACGACCCGCGACCGCGAGGGAGCGTTCTCACCCCCGACCCTGGCCTCCACCAGATGCTCCAGGCCGCAGCCCGCTCCGCCCTTCCCCAGTACGGCGCCGCAACGCCGACGGATATCGATTCGCGTTCAGGTCGCTGGGCCGTGCTTCCCCTCGAGGGCGAGAGCGATGCCCATGCTTTTCTGGCTCTGGTGTTCGAAGGCGAGCAGCCGTTCGCCGAGCCCGACCGGCGTCGCGTCGAGGCCGGTATCGGCCGTTGGAGCTTGCGGCTGGCCCAGCACCTGCTCCTCACGATGAATCGCTTCACCCGGACCATGAAAGGTCTCCGCGAGAAGCTGGGCGAGCAGGAGCGGCGGCTCGGCCGCGAGATCGCGGTTGGGCGAAAACCCGCGAGTGAGCGCTTCATCGAGCAGATGCTGCCCCGGCTCGGCCGGGCACTCGACGCGAGTGCCGTCATGCTGCTCCGGCGCCGCCGGCTGCGGGGCAATCCCAACGGAAAGCAGCTCGAACGGTTCTGGTACCGGCGCAACGCCGGCGACGGGCCCGTGCGCCGCTGCGGGTTTGAAACCGATGAAATCAAAGGGCCATGTCGGGTAGCCCTGGAGCGCGACGACGTGGTCGTTTGGGAGCCTGGTGGTAACTCGGACTGGGCGCGGGACGTCGTGGCCACCATCGCTGGACTGGAGGCGCGCGCCGAGGGGCTACGGCTCGGCGACGCCAAGGCGCAGGAAACGGGACGTGCACTTCGCGGTCTCATCGACGATCTGCGGCAGCAGCCCGAGAAGACCTACGTGGTCTGTCCGGTCGGCGAACTCGGCAACGACGAGGACGAGACCCCGCTCACGGTGACGGTCGTTCTCGACGCCCGCCATCATCTGACCCGGCCGCGGCTTGCCGTGACGCGCGAGCTGGCCGGGCGCGTTCGTGACGCACTGCGCGCCCTGCGAAACCGCGAGCGCTCGGTTTACGTCGAGCATCACCGGGGGCATGTGGCGCGGCGCAAAGTCGAGTTCGACCGCAGCGACGACATCGATGCCATCGTCGGGGTGCTGTTGCGACATCTCGGCACGGCGCCAGACGCCCCGTCGCGCGTCGCCGGGGCCGAAGACTACTGGGGGCTCGCCGACGATGCGGTGCTCTGGCGCTACTCGGCCAGCGTGGGAGAACTGTCTGTCCGCTCGATGCGCGGCGCCGTCGCGGAGCCTTTGTCGGAAGCCGGGTACCCGACCCTCCGGCCGACCGACCATCCGTTCGTCAGAAGACTGATTGCTCGCGATGAAATTGATTCGCAGAGGGGTGGCCTATCCCTTCGCAGCGGGCTTCCATTCCCTGTCGAAGTGTTCGCGCCCAAGGAATTCGCGGTTTCCAAGGCAGGGAAGGTGCCGGCCGGCCTCGAGCCCTTCGTCGAATTCCCCAAGCCGTGGGTCCTCTCGTTCCCTGTCATGGACGTGCAACGCCGCGTCTGGGGGATCGTCGACTGCTTCCGCAACGAGTCGCTGCGAGCCCAGGAATACGAGGCTCTGCGCGAAGTTCTTTCACCGCTTTCGAGTGACTTCTGCAGCACTGTGGTGCGCTGCCGCTACGCGATGGCCGACGCGTTCGCGCGGGACGTGTCGCGGCGTGCGGTCGGGCATCTGGGTCGCTACCAGAGTCAGAGTGTCTACGACCTCGTCGTCGCAAACATCCGCGACGCCATGCGCGTGTCGGAGTGCGACCTGTACCTCGAAAAGGAGGGCCGCCATTTCGTGCTGCAGGCATCAACCCGCGAAGCCGTTTGCGCGCTCGACCCAGCCGAACGCATGCGCTACACGTTCTGTCCGTCGGGCGGCCCGCAGACAGATCCCTTCGAACGGGTGCTTGCTGCCGATGGGCCCGTCCTTGCGCATGCGAGCGAAGGCGGCCTGCCGCCCGAAGCCTCAGAGTTGCTGCGAGGCCTGCTGCGGGACGACGGCCACCAGGAGCGCGTGTTCATGGCGCTCAGACTCGGAGCCGAAGACTCGCCCGCCCGCGGAGTGCTCTGCCTACGGGGGCCGCGTCTATTGTCGCCAAAGCCGGGGGCCAGCGACCGCGTGATTCGAAAAGGCCCTGCCTTCAACGAAGAGGACGTCGACTTGCTCTTGGCGCTCGGGCTGCCCGCTGAACGTCTTCTCGACACGGCCCGCCTCTTGTTGCACCAGACCTGGCTCGTGCGGGAGTTGGACCACACCCTCAGAAACCAGATGCAGGACTTCGTGATCACCGCGACCTGGCCTTTCCGCGCGTTGGTGCAAAAAGGGCTCTACGACGCAAGGGCGCGCGCCAACCAGGACATGCTCGACGTTGCGCTGGACTTGCTCAACGAAACCGGCATTCAGCTGACGCTGCTATCGAGTCAAGTCGATCGCTCCCGGCCAAGCGGGGAATTCGCCGACACCGACATCACGGCGCTCATCAAGCAATGCTGCGATTTCGTTGCCCGCACAGGCAGGTCGAAGGCCGGGACTATCGACTATTCCCGCGTGCCTCACGGTCTCCGGGCCCCGGTCGATCGCCGTTGGCTCAGGAAGGCGCTCGTGAACCTGCTCGACAACGCCTGCAAGTACAGCTTCGAAGGCCGTCACGTCGAGGTGGCGGCGGCCCAGACGGCCGCAGGGGCCATCGAGGCCTCCGTGCGGAACTGGGGAGTCGGCATCCCGGTATCGGAACAGCGCCGGGTCTTCGAACTGTACTACCGGTGCCGGGTTCCCGACAGCCACGGCCTGCGGCCGGGCAGCGGCATCGGTCTCGGGGTCGTGCGCCAGGCCATCGAGGACATTCACCGTGGTGAGGTGTCGTGCACGAGCACTCCGTATCGGCAGCACGACGCAAAGGAAGCGCCGCGGGGCATCGTCACCAACATCGAACACGAGACCGTCTTCCACGTGCGCCTGGACCTCGAAAAACTTCGCAAACTGGCGGCCGGCCAGCGGGTTGGTTGATGACGAATGGACGAGAAGCGAAGGTTGCTCATCGTCGAGGATGAACCGAGAATGCGTCGGCAGCTCGTCGCCCTGTTCGAGCCGTACGCCCCCGACCTGGATGTGTGCGAGGCGGGCAATGCCCAGACGGCGCTCGAAGCCTTACGCGCTTTCGCGCCGCACGCGCTGCTCTTGGACCTGATGATGCCCTACGGCGCCCTGGCGACGCCGCTCGACCGGGAGACCGACCCCGGACAGGTTCAGACGGGATTGCAGCTCCTCAAGTGGATTCGCAAGCAGGAAGCCGAACTCGGCGGCCACCCGGACTGGCCAGCCCCGCTCTGGGTCACGATCCTCACGGCGCGCAGCGACGTCTTCATCGTCAGTGAGGCGCGCCATCTGTTGGGTGCACACGGCAACATCCACCTGAAGCCCCAACGGTCGTTTCGGATCGAGCACGAAATCGTCTGTCGGCTGGGTATCGAGAGCCAGGTGCCGCCGGTGTTCCTTGCGACGAGCGACGAATTCGCGGCCACCGGGGGGCCGGGCCGGAGGGAGCCATGACCGACATACTGTCCGATGCCTCCGCGGTCCCTTTGCCGCGGGAGGGGCTCGACAGCCTCGTCGATCGGCTTCTGCCGTTGGAGGACGCCGTTCGCGACGAAATGTCGCTGCTCGGCGTGGCCTGTCGGATCCTGGACGGCGCCGCGGCGGTGCTCGTCCAGGGCGGAGAGGACGGATCCGGCGGATGCGCCGCTGCGACCGTCGGCATCGTCGTCTCGCGGCCGTCCGCGCGCCCAATGTTCGAGGCTCTCGCAGCGCCCGAGGCCTCGCAATTGGCCGCCGCACTGCCGCCCTTGTTCTCCGGCCCCGACGGACAGCCACCCGCTCCGCCACGGGCCTTCTTCATGACGTTGGGACAGAGCGTCCGGCTCGCCGGGCGCGACTTCGCCGACGTCCTGTGGGTTAGCGGCGAAAGCACGGCCGGGGCCTCCGCGGGACCGGACCATCAGCTGTTCGTCCTCGCTCGGCCCGAGTCCGGCGGTTCTTCTGGGCCCGTCTATTTCAGCCACCACTGCTGGGCCGCGCAACGGCTCCTCGGCCGCTTCGAGTTGCACTGGGCGTTCCGCCGACGTACGGAATTGCTCCTGGAGGTTGGCCGCGCGGCCGAAACAAGAAGCCTTGTGGAACAGGCAGCGCGCCGTGTCTTGAGTGAGAACCTGGAGAGCCGGGCGCTTCCGGGTCTGGGCTGGGAGACCCTGAAGGACAGCATCCGCCAACTGCTCGCCTCCAAGCCCCGTGAGGCCGTGCGACACGCCTTCCTGTGGCTCGCGTATCAGCGGCGCCGCGGTCAAACCGTCCCTGACGACGCCGTCGCGTATCTCCAGTCGTTGTCCGCGGCGGGGAGCGACAACGCCCGCTGCGCGGCTGCCATCTTTCAGGAGGCCGAGACAGCCACCCAGAATGCGGCGCGCGCTGACTTCGCGGTTCCCGACTCGACCCACTCGATTCGGCAACTCTCGAACAATCTCGTGGCGGCACGGCCCTACTGCGCCGCGGACGCCGGTGATGCGCGCGACCGTCAGATATGGGCCGCGCTCGCGCTCGAGACGCTGTGGCAGAAGGTGCGGGAGCACTCCGCCCATGCGAATCCGCTGGCCGAACTCTTCCGATTCACGAGAGCCTTCCTCGCCGACGTGCTCACCGCCCCCAGCGCCGACCCCGCGACCGGCTCCGCGGCTCCCGCCGCCCCCACGACCGCGGTGCCGCCCCCGCCCCCCCCGCAACTCGTGCCCATCGATCGCGACAGGCTGCGCACCTACTTCGCCTGGCTCCTCGTCAGTTCCGACGCCCTGCGCACTCGCTACGTCGAGGACTATGACCCCAAGAGCAACAAGGGCCGCTACGCCTCCCCGCAACTGCGGCGTTCGTTCCAGGCCAGTCTTGCCCGATTGATGTTGGACGTCATCGAACGCTGTCAGCGCCGCCTCGGCCTCTGGACCGACGAGTTTGGGGTCTCGGCGGAGGAGAAACTCGACGCGCTGCTCTACCTCGTCGATCGCTACGCCCACGTGGATCTCGGGGTCGACGAACGCTTCGACATCCAGGACCAGCTCACGCGCTCGCTCGGTGCCGAGGTCCGTCTGTACCTCGGCCGGCCGAGTTATCGCGACCACCTGGCCCATGTCGTCGACGTCTTCCTGCTCGGCCATCTGCTCCTGCACGCGCAGTTCAAGTGGGGCAAGGCGGCGGTCAAGCGGACGTTCGTGGGGCACATTTCCGAGCTGCGGCTCGGGCCGAACCGAGATGCCAGCCTCACGCACACCGAGGCGTCGTGGCTGCAAAACTGGGCTGTCGCGGCCCTGCTCCACGATGTCGGCTACCAAGCACTCGCCCGCGACCCCGGGGTGCCTCGCGACAAGGTGCTCGCGGCCTACCTCGACCTGCCCGCACAGGGCGCACTGCCCGCGGCTCCGGCGGAGGATGATGCCCGTTTCGCGCGGCGGGTCCGCCACACGCTCCAGGCGGCGCTCGACGGCCTGACCTGCATCGTCGCGGAACTACCAGAGTACGGGTTGCCGTTCGATGCGCTCATGGCCGACCACGGAATCCTGAGTGCGCTGCGGATTGTGCAATCGCTGAACCTGCCTGCGGGCGTGTCGGGCGATGGCCCGGAGACCCGCTTCGACTTCTCGCAACGCGGCTACGTGCAGGCGTTCCACGCGATCGCCACGCACAACCTCGCCGGGATCACTGTGGGCTTCGAAACCCACCCGCTCGCGTGCCTGTTGAGGCTTTGCGACGAGGTACAGGAGTGGCAGCGCCACCGAGTCGACATCGAGAGCATGGTCAAGCGCTTCTACCTGCGCATCAGCGCGCTCGACGACGAGCCTTTCAACGCCTTCGACCTGTTTCGCGCGGTCAGGGCGAACGTTCGACTGCTGGACGACGCGACCAAGACGGAACCGTCGTTGCTCGTCGAACTGGCCGTGCCGGGGGACGCGAGGAACGTGCCATTCGCGTTTCGCCTCGACTACGAAGACGCCGTGCGGGCCAAGTTCGACCCGCTGCGCGTGGTGCTGAGCAAAGCATATGGGCTCCAACAGGTCGGCCTGGCCGTGAGCGAAGCCGGCCACTTTCCCTTGCGGTGGAGCATCGATCTGCACTTCCCGCGCCCCCCGGCGTACGGGAACCTCACCGAGTACGACATTTTCGCCCTGTTCACAGAGCGGGTGCGCGACCTGAAATTGTTGCGTCGGTTCGACAGCGCAGAGGAGGCTGACGGCGGGCTCGTGCTCGTTGCACCCACGGGCGCGACTTCGTCTCCGCCCGAGGACGTCTTTGGCATCGTCGTTACCGGCGCTGCGACCGAAGACGACCGCCATGGCTGGCTCATCGCCGATCCCTCTCCGGCATTCGCCAAACTCGAAGCCTTCCGGCGCGAGGTTCTGCGGCCCCGAGGCGACGGCTGACACAGCCGAATGGGTCGTGCCTCCCCGCCCCCGCACCCCGCCGCGCTTGACCTCGCGGGGCCTTCTCACGGATCGTGCGGGCGCGGGGGCGCGCGCCCCACACCACCCGGCCCCGGCGCGAGAAAGGGATGGCCCCATGGTGCAACCGACCCAGGCGCTGTTTTCGGAATCCTATCTGCGCAGCCGGTTTGCCGCCGAGTTCGAGGCGTTTCGCGGCAGCCCGGAAGAGAGCGACTTGCGCGCGCGGCTCCGCGCCTGGGCGAGCCGCGCCTTCGAGAAGGAGACGACGGCCGAGGCCACGTTCGTGCGCCTGTTTTTTCGCGAGACGTGGGGCTACTTGGCGAACGGCGAGCCGGGCCTGCTGAGCGACCGCTACACGGCCTGGTCGCGGTACCCGGTGGCGCGGGCCGGCGAAACGGGCGGCACCGGGCCGGCGTAGCTGGCTCGGCGCGACCGTACGGGAAGAGGAGGGTTCGGTGGGAAACACGGTCTTTGTCCTGGGCGCGGGGGCATCGCGCAGTTCGGGGGCGCCGCTCATGGGTGATTTCCTCGACGTGGCCGAGGATGTGGGGCGGCGCGAGACAAACCGGAGCGTCAAGGCCGCTTTCACCACTGTTTTTGACGCGTACAACCGGCTGCGCTCCCTCTTCTCGAAAACGAGCATACCGCTCGACAACATCGAAGCGCTGTTCGCGCTCATCGAGATGTCCGCACTCATCGGGCTGCCAGACTGGCCGACGCCCGAGTTCGGCGAGCGGTTGAATGGGGATATCCGTACCGTGATCGTGCGCACGCTGGAAAGAACCATCCAGTTCCCGGAGGGGGCGGAATCCGGCCCCAGGGTGCGGGCCCACGCCTCCTACAGCCGCTTCTGTGAGCACTGTAGAAGCCTCGCCACATCTCTTGGCGGCGTCGTCGATTTCATCACCTTCAACTACGACGTCTCACTCGACAAGGCGCTCGATGACGCGCAGATGAGATATCACTACTGCCTGGCCGACGGTCCGCCCCCCGCCGGCACCAAACTCCTGAAACTCCACGGCTCCCTCAACTTCGTGCTTGACGAAGCCCATGGTCGCGTGGAATCCCTGCCCCTCATCAGTTTGAGGTTCAAGCCCGACGGTCCGGGGGGCCCGTATCGCTTTGCGGTGCTGGATGACCCAGACGAGAGAGCCCTGTTCGTGGTCCCACCCAGTTGGAACAAAGCTGGCTACCACAACAAGATTGCCCCCATCTGGCGTGCAGCAGGTCGGGTCCTGGCTGAGGCAGAGAACATCTTTGTTGTCGGCTATTCGGTACCCGATTCCGACCACTTTTTCCGATATCTGTTTGCCCTCGCCTCGGATTCGCACACCCGCATCAAGCGTTTCTGGGTCTACGACCCGAACGTCGACGCGGGCGTCGGGGACCGCTTCCGTCAGATGCTCGGGCCTCTGGTGTTGAGCCGGTTCGAGACGTTTGCCATTGGGTTCGAGGAGGTGCCCAATTCGCAAAGCGAACGACTCGAGATCGCCAAGAAACGACCGAGCCGTGCTTAGCGCAGACCGGACCGCTGCCGAGGCAGGCCCCGCGCCTCGGATGCTCGGCGTTCCCGCTTGACCGACCCCGTGGGCTTGACGGATTGTGCTCCGTGCTGCCGGGCGTGGGGACAGAGGCGCGTCCAGAACGAGCCGCGCGGCCCGGCACCGTCAACGGCAGCAGAGGGGGCACCATGGAGCGAGCCGAACCGCAGGCCGCCGCCGCCGTGCGCGAGCGGCTGAAGTGGACCCCGTTCGGTCGGGCGGCGCTGGCCGAGCGGCTTCGCGCCTGGTTTCTCGCCCTTGCCGACGGGCAGGCGGGCGAGCCGCGGGCCGTGTTCGTGCAGGGTACGGGCGGCACGGGCAAGGGGTTCGTGGCGCGGCGCCTCGTGCGCGAGCTCGCGCAGCGCGACCGCCGGCCGCAGT
>CAYRCM010000079.1:0-23220 GCA_964422715.1 uncultured Myxococcales bacterium
CCCGAGGTCGTGGCCCCGCCCGCAGGGGCGACCGTGCGGCTCGTGACCGACCCGCCCGGGGCCGTTGTGCGCGAGGGCCAGGCGGTGCTCGGCACCACCCCCTTCAGTCTCGATATCGGGCGCGGCAAGCCGCGCACGCTCGCGTTCGCGCTGCGCGGCTACCGGACGGTCATTCAGCAGGTTACTGCCGAGGCAGGCCCACTCCTGTCGCTGCGCCTGGAGCGCAAGGCGCGCTCGGGCCGTGAGCCCGGCGCGAGCCAGCCCGGCGGAACGTCCGGCCAGTCGCCCAAGCCGCAGTACAACGTCCCGCTTCTGTAGGGGAATTGACCATGCGCAGGCTCCTCCTCGTGCTCGCGCTCATCGGGGCCGTGGGTCCCGCGCGGCCCGTGCTCGCCGCGGCCAAGCCCATCACGCGCGACGTGCAGGCCCTCATCGACGCCGCCACCGAGCGGTTTCGCGTGCACGACTACGCCGAGGCCCTGACGCTGTACCAGATGTCCTACGAGCGCACGCATTTCCCGCGCCTGCTCTACATGATCGGCCGCTGCCACCAGGAACTGGGGCAATGGTCGCTGGCACTGGCGCGTTTCGAGGCCTTCCTGTCCGCCGAGGAGTCGCGCGAAGCGCGCGTCAAGGCCGAGGAAGCCATCCGCGAAATCCAGGCGCGCCTCGACAAGGCCGAGCTGGTCTTCGACGTCGAGCCTGCCGGGGCCGAAGTCCTCGTCGACGATGAGGTCGTCGGCACAGTGCCGCTTGAGCCGTACGTGGTCAAGCCGGGCCCACACCGGGTCCGGGTCCGCGCCCCCGGCCGCATCGAGGAAATCCGCCAGGTCACCCTCGAAGGCGCCGGCCTCCTGCGGCTCACCATTGCCCTCAAGGCGTTGCCCACCCCGCCGCGTGAGGTCACCCCACCGGTCCAGCCGCCCGTCGTCGTCAAGCCCGTGGTGCCGCTGCGCCGTTCCCTGTCACCCTGGACGTGGATCACGCTCGGTACGGGCCTGGCCCTTCTCGGCGGCGGTGCCGCGGCCTATGGGCTCGGCGAGCTCGACCACCGCGAGATCGCCGACTCGGCGGGCTACGGCAGCGAACAGGTCACCGACATGACGCGCAAGCGCGCCCTCGACCTCGACGCGCAGGGCAACCAGCGAAAAACCATCGGCTACGCGCTCATGGGCGTCGGCGGCGCCGCGGTCGCCGGGTCCATCGTGTTGTTCATCCTGGAAGCGGTCGGACCCTCGACGGAAGCGCCCATCTCGGCGGGCGCCGCTCCCGTCCAAGGTGGCGGCCTCATGTCGCTGCAAGGGAGTTTCTGACCGATGACCCGCCTGCCCCACCGCCTGCTCATCCTCGTCGTCGGCCTCGTCGTCACCTGCGGGGGCTGCACAAACCCCGACATCGACGGCAACCGCTGGCGTTGCGGCCACGACAACGAGTGCGGTGCCGGTTGGCACTGCCAGGACGGTGTCTGCATGCCGGGTCCCGCGCCCGACGTGCTGCCCGAAGACACGAACGACGCTTCCACCGACGTGCGTGACGGCGACACCGGCGATGCGCGGCCCCCCGACGTGGGCCCCGACATTCCCGATGCGCCGCCCGACATCGACGTGCCGCCGAGCGACACTCCTCCGCCTGACGGCGAGGTCGACACTCCCCAGCCGGTCGACACCCTGCCCGATGTCGACGCCGCCGACCAGCCTTCGGGCGATACGCCGTCCGACGTTCCGCCCGAGGCCGACGGTGCCGGCGACCTGCCCGCCGACCACGATGCAGCGCCCGAGGTCGACGGCGTGCCGCCGTTCGACACGGTCCCCGACCTCGACGCAGTGCCCGACGCCGAGGCGGGCGCCGACACCGACGCCGACGCCGACGCCGAGGTGCAGCTTGGCCCGGGCGAACCCTGTATCGTGGCCGACCAGTGCGGCAGCGGCGTCTGTCAGGACGGTGTCTGCTGCCAGACTGCCTGCGACGGCCTTTGCGAAACCTGTGCCGCCCCCGACCATGCGGGCGAGTGCACGCCCATCGCCGGCGGCAACGATCCCGACATCGAATGTCCGGCTTGCCACGTGTGCGACGCGGGGGCCTGCGTGCCCGTCTCCGTGGGCAACGACCCCAAGGACGATTGCGTCCAGCAGCCCCCCGAAACGTGTGGTACCACGGGCACCTGCGCTGGCGATGGCGCCTGTGCCGCATACCCCGACGAGACCGTGTGTGGCGCCGCAGCCTGCGTGGGCGACGCGGTGACGAGCTACGCCTGCGAGAGCGGTGTCTGTACGCCGCGCCAGACGTCCTGCGGCGGCTATCGCTGCGCTGACGAGGCCCACTGCTACGACAGTTGCACCCCCGCGGGCGACCAGTGCGCCAGCGACTACTTCTGTGAGGGCAATCTCTGCCGCGGCGGGCTCGGGCTCGGTGAGCCGTGCGTGCTCTGGTCGCAGTGCGCGAGCGACCAGTGCGTCGACGACGTGTGCTGCGAGTCGTCCTGCGACGGCACCTGCGAGAGTTGCGTCGCCGACGTGCCCGGCTCCTGCGCGGCCATCCCCGCCGGCAGCGACCCGGCCGCCGAATGCGAGGGCGAAGCGGCGTGCAGCGGCACCTGCGACGGCGCCCGCGCATGCGCGTACCCCGCCGCCGATGTGCGTTGCGAGGTCTGCCGCGCTTGCGACGGGGCCGGGGCGTGTCTGCCCGTGACCGCCGGCATCGACCCGTACGACGACTGCACCGACCTCGGTCCCGAGGCCTGCGCTGCGGATGGCAGCTGCGACGGGGCCGGCGCCTGTCGCCTCTACGCCGCGGGCACGGTGTGCGCCGAGCCGACGTGCGCCGAGGGGGCCCTGCACACGGCCCACTGCGAGGACGGGCTGTGCGCGCCAGCCGAAACGAGTTGTCTCGGCTACGCCTGCGCCAGTGCCACCGACTGCCTCTCGGCCTGCACCAGCTCGGTCGACTGCGTGGCCGCCTACCACTGCGTCGGTCCGACCTGCGTCGCCGACTTCGCGCTCGGCACGCCCTGCAGCGCCGGCGACCAGTGTGAGACCGGCCTCTGCGTCGACGGCCGCTGTTGCGACTCCCCGTGCGGCGGGCCGTGCGAGGCCTGCAACCTGCCGCTCCAGCCGGGGGTCTGCGGGCCCGAGCCGGCCGGCACCGTGTGCGACGCTGGCCAGGGGGCTTGCGGGCCCGCGGGGTGCGAGCCGTTCGCCTTCCCGCTGCCCGCCGGTCTGAATTGGACGCACGTCGGGGCCGGCCCGACCCCGCAGGTCCCAAGCGGCTGCGGTGGTGCCGGTTTGCCCTGCAATCTCGGAGAATTCCGCTTCCACTGGCCGCCCGACACGCGCCAGACCGTGTGTTTCGACGGCCAGGCGGCGCTGCCGTCCTGCCCCGGCGCGGCGGGCTCGCCCGAGTGCGCCACGACCGCGTTTTGCGGGCAGGACGCGCAGTACGGCTTCGACGTGCACGCCCCCGAGTGGCTCGCCGGACGCTTCTCCCAGCAGAGCACGCCAACCGGCGACGTGGTCATCGACCACTGGACCCGCCGCTCCTGGCTCAAGTCTGCGGCCTCCAGCCGCAATTGGGCTGCCGCGCTGGCCTACTGCGAGGGGCTGAACCAGCCGGGCGTCGTCGAAGGCTGGCGCTTGCCCGACGACTTCGAATGGCTCTCCTTGCTCGCCCACGGCCGTACGTTCCCGGCCTCCGCGTTTCCGGCCCCGCTCGCCGGCTCGTATTGGACCGCGGCCACCCTCGCGGCCAACGCGAGCGAAGCCTGGGCCCTCGAAGCCGACCGCGGTGCGCTCGTCCGGCGCCCCAAGGGCGAACCGCTTGCCGTGCACTGCGTGCGCGTCGAAACCGACCTCGCCTATCCGCGCGCGCGCTACTTCGAGGCGCTTCCCGCGGCGGGCGGGCGCGTCGTATTCGACACCCGCACGGGGCTTCTCTGGCAGGGGGCGTTCCACACGAACCGCACGTGGAGCGAAGCCCTCTCGGGCTGTGAGGGCCTCTCCTACGGCGGCCGCACCGACTGGCGGCTGCCGACCATCCTCGAACTGCGCTCCATCGTCGACACGACGCGCGGCGGGCCCGCCTTCGACTCGGGTGTCTTCTCCATCCAGGCCGGCAGCGTCCTGCTCTCGGCCACGAGCGGCTTCGACCAACCGAACTACGCCTGGGCCGTGCGCAGCGAAGCCGGCGACATGGCCGTGCAGAGCAAGTCCTCGCGCGTGGCCCATCTGTGCGTCACCGAGGGGCCGCCCTGGGCCTGCATCGGCGACAACGATTGCGGTCCGGGCATGTATTGCGGCCCGTCCGGCGTCTGCACGAGCCAGCAAGCCCAGGGCGAGTTCTGCGAACGCGACGAAATGTGCCAGACGCTCAACTGTCGCGCCGCCCCCTCCGGCGCGTTGCTCTGCGTCGAGCCCGGCGCCGCGTGCAGCGACGAGGCGGGGCGCGGGCTCGCCGTGGGCGAGGCCACGTGCGAAGGCGACCTGAGCCAGCGCTGTGAAGCGGTCGACACGTTTGCGGCCGAAGCGTGCACGGGCGACGTCCCGTGCAATGCCGCCGTTTGCGACGACGCCACGGGGCTCTGTGCGCTCGTGCCCTTCGCCGACGGGTCGTTGTGCGGCCAGGGCTCCGGGGCCTGCGACACGGGCGAGTGCGTGTTCTTCCTCCATCCGCCGCCCGACGGCTTCGACTGGGCCCCCGTCGGCCAGAACCCGGCCGTTGCGCCAAGCGGCTGCGGCGGTCCGACGTTGCCCTGCAACACCAACACCTTCCGCTTCCTCTGGCCCGCCGACACCGGCTCGCTGGCCTGCTACGACAACGCGGGCCTCATCGGCTGCCCGGGCGAGCCCGGCTCCGGGTCCTGTGGCACCACCGACTTCTGCGGCCAGGACGCCCAGTACGGTCCCGACGTGCATGGGCCGGGTTGGGACGAAGACCGCTTCGTCGAGGCCGGCTCCCCCGCCGAGCCGGTCATTCGCGACTTCTGGTCGGGGCTCGTCTGGACGCCCACGCCGCAGGGCCCGGTCAACTGGGCCGTCGCCCTCGACGCATGTGCTTCGCTCGGCGACTACGGCGACCTGACGGGCTGGCGCCTGCCGACGCTCTACGAACTCGAAGGTCTGCTGGCCCCCGGCCGCACGGCCCCCGCGAGTGCCTTCCCCGGCCTCGGCAGCGGCAGCATCAGTTTCTGGAGCGCAACCTCCGGCGCCCTCATCACGGCCTCGGCCGTCTACGTCGACGGCCAGCAGGGACGGGTCGACCAGGTCGGCAAGACCACCACGCGTCAATACCTGTGCATCAACGACAGCGAACTCGCGAGCCCGGCCAGCCAGCGCTTCTATGAGGCCACGCCCGTGGCCGGCAATCCGGTGGTCTACGACACGCGCACCGGTCTCCTGTGGCAGCGCAGCGTCAACAGCACGAGCCGCGTCTGGACGGGGGCCCTGCGCTACTGCGAGTCGCTCTCCTACGCGGCCCGTGACGATTGGCGGCTGCCCACGGTGCTCGAACTGGCCTCCATCGTCGATGCCACCCGTTCGGGCCCGGCCATCGACCCCGCCGTCTTCCCCGGCACCGCCGAACACGCCTACTGGACCGCGACCACGCTCGCCTTCAGTCCTGACATGGCCTGGACCGTGGTGTTCTCCTGGGGCAACGTCGAGGGCCGACGCAAGACGAGCGACACCGGCCCCGCGCGCTGCGTCAGCCTCGGTCCTTGACGCCCAGTCTTCGTTTTCCGGAACAGGCCCCCGCGGGCGGCACAACCCGGCCGCAGGCTACCGCGGCGGAGCCGTGAGCGCGACGACGCGCCCGAGGTCGAATTCGAGGCTCAGTTCGTCGTCTTGCACGGCCACGGCCGCAACGGACGCCCGGTAGTCGGCCCCGGCCGCCGCGAACCGGAGGTCGCCGGCCACGCGCTGGCTGTAGCGCAGCGCTTCGCCCCACAGCCCTGCAAACCAGGCCCCGACTTCGACCAGCGCCGGGCCGCGCACGCGTTCGATGCGGCCGTCGGCAAAGGCCAGGTCGAGCGTCGGGCCGACCAGCGCGATGCGCGGCGTGCCCGCGAGCAGTACGCTCAGGCACGGCTCGGCCGTGCGCCAGAGGTGAACCCGCAACGGCCGCGCGCCCGCCTGCCAGTCGAGCGCCGCCTCGAATTCGCCGTCGGGCCGGGGCTCGCCGCGCCGGTTGAAGCGTCGCCACTCGGGGTTGCGCGCGATCGTCCAGTTGCCGAGCGCCGCCACCGTGGAGCCCGCGAGTCGGACCCGGACCCGCTCCGGGCGCTCGGGCAGAGCGGGCCGGCCTACGCGAGAGGCCCGAAGCCCCCGTTGTACCGGCAGGTTCGTGAAGACGTCGACGAGCAGCGTGCCGTCGCCGCCGCGTCCAGCCGAGCGGAAGCCGAGCCGCGCCACCGGCAGACCCGGCAGCGCCACCTCGAAGTGCGCAATCTCTCCGAGCCGCACGTACAGCGTGTCGCGCAGCAGCCGGTGGCCCTGCTCGCTCACGAAGGCGACCGCCGAGCCGGCGAAAGCGGCCAGTTCGCGCCGCGGCAGCAGCCCGCGGGCCGGCTCGGGCACGAGCCGCAGGACGGCCTCCGCCAGGCGCGAGGCGGCCTCCCTGCCGAGCTCGAGGCGTACGTCGCGCAGGTCTCGGCCACGCAGGGTACAGCGCAGCCGGCCGGTCTGCGGGTCGAGCCACGGCCGAACGCGGGTGTCGACGTGCACGTCGAGCAGCGGCGCGCCGCCCGCCCGCAGGGCCGCCACCAGGCGGAACCCGATGAGGCCGTCCGGGGCGGGCCGCAGCATGAGTTCGCGCGCCGAGAGGGTGAGGGGTGGCACGACGCGCTGCAGCAGGGCCGACACCCCCGGCGGGGTCACCGCGACCGCCGGCAGCTCGCGGATGTGCGCGCTCAGGAGCCGATCGACGAGCGCGTAGGGCAGGGCGACCTCGGCGTGCGGCGAGTCGGCGCCCGTCGAACGGCTCGCGAAAGCGTCCCGCTCGGCGACGATTTGCGCGCACGTGGTGCCGCACGCCGGGGCGGGCGCAAGGGCGAACCCCATGAGCAACGCGACGAGGGAGCGGCGTCCCGCCCCACGGGGCCTCGGCGGAGCCGCGGCCGCGGCCCCGCGGGATGTGCGCGCGCGGGCCAACGGGCTCACGGGCGAGCCTCGTCACGGGTATGGACTTGCCGCAACCGGTACGTGCGCTGGCCGACCCCCAGGCGCTCGGCGTGCGCGAGCAACAGCGTGGGGTCGCAGCCGACGAGCGCCCCGAACCGGCCCGGGCGGCCCGCGATGTCGGGGCGGGAGAAGTCGGAGCCGGCAATGACCGGCGCCTCATCGACGAGGTCGAGCGACGCCTGGTCGATGGCCACCGGGTCGCGCGAGACCAGGATGCCGATGTTCGGCACGAGCGGCAGGCCGCTCCAACCGCAGCAGTCGCAATCGCGCGTGATGTCGACGAGGACGTTGACGAACAGCAGCCGGCCCGACTTCGCCAGCAGCGCCGCGGCGGCCGCCTCGGCCGTCTTCTCCTGGAGCGGCGGATTCTGCGTTTCCCAGCGGATGGGGATGGCGTGCTCCGGGCAGTGCACGATGCACTCGCCGCAGCCGGTGCAGGATTCGGGCGTGATGTGCGCTTTGCTGCTTGGGCCGGCGTCGCTCAAGGCGATCGCGTGGGTCGGGCAATGCCGGACGCAGAGACCGCAGCCCACGCAGCGCGCCTCGTCGACCTCCGGTTTCGTGTCGACGTGCAGGCGGTGCTTGTCCGCGGCCGCAACGCAGCCCATGCCGACGTTCTTGAGCGCGCCGCCGAAGCCGAACAACATGTGACCCTTGACGTGCGAGACCGTGACGAGCGCGCCCGCGTCGTGGATGCCGCCTGCGACGTGCACGCTCGTCAAGTGCCGCCCGGCCACGGGGACCGTCCGGTAGTCGTTGCCGCGGAGCCCATCGGCCACCAGAACCGGCGCGCCGAGCGTCTGGTGCGTGAAACCGTGGGCGGCGGCCGTTTCGAGTTGGTTCAGCGCATCGCCCCGTCGCCCGGCGTAGAGCGTGCTCGTGTCGGTCACGAAGGGGCGTCCGCCGCACCGCCCCACCGCCTGCACGACGGTGCGGATGAGCGCGGGCTGGACGAACGTGACGTTGCCCGGCTCGCCCCAGTGGACCTTGACGGCCGTGGTCGGGTTGCCCGCGACGACCTCCTTCAGGCCGGCGCGCAAGAGCGCCAGGGCGAGCCGCTGCGGCAGCGACTGGCGCATGTCGCCCGCGAAGGGACAAAAAAAGACGTCCGCCGACATTGGGGGGCCTCCGTGGGGGCGTTTCGGTCAAAGCGGCCCGCGGCGTGCGGACCGCGCCGGATCGGAGCACAGAGCGCGCGGCGCCGTCAACCGGCCCGGCCGCGCCACGAAGGATTGCACCGCGCCCGTCAGCGGGCCACAATACAAAACGTTCGCCGCACCGGCTCCCCGGTTCGTTCGTCCCTCGAAAGCCCCCGGCAGCGGACGCGAGCCCCGGCGCGAGCCCCGAGACAGAGGAGGCGTCCCGATGCCCAGCGACCATGGTTCGGCTTCCCGCGCTATCGCCGGCCCGAGCATCCCCCGCGCTCGACGCTTGCCCCGGGCGGGTCATTTCGGCCTCGCGATCTGGGCCCTCGCCGTCGCCGCCTGCGGCGCCGAGTCGCAGAGCGGCACGGTCGGCCTCGTCGGCCTTTCCGATGCCACCCTCGATTTTGGCGCCGACACCCCGCTCCAGGTCGTGAAAACGCTGCCGCTGCGACTGCACCACAACCTGCCCCAGGGCATCGTCGTCACGCGCGTCGAGGTGACCGGCGGCGACCGGGAGGCCTTCTTCGTCGGGCGCTGCGATGGCGAACAGGGAACCGAAGACTGCGTCTCCGCGGCGAATGTCGAGGCGTTCCAGGCCGCGCTGCAGAGCGGCATCGTGGTGCCCGGCCCCGCGTCCGAGGGCGGCGAGCCGGCCACCTGGGCACTTACCGTCGCCTACAAGCCCTTCTCCTCGGCGCCGGTGTCGGCCACGCTGCACGTCGGTTTCGTGCGCGACCCCGAAACGGTGGCGCTCGGCGGGGGCGGCTGCGGCGGAGGGCCCGGAGAATACGACACGCCCACCCTCGACATCGCTGAGGTCACCGTCACGCTCACCGGCGCGGCGCTGCCGTGCGAAGACAACGACGGCGACGGGTACGGCCGCGGCTCCGGTTGCCTCGCGGCCGACTGTGACGACGCCGACGACCAGTGCGCCGAAGACTGCGAAACCGACGCCGACGGCGACGGGACGCGTGACTGCAACGACCCGTGCGTCGACGGCGACGGTGACAACTACGGCCTGGGACCGCAGTGCACTGCGGCCGACTGCGACGATGCGGTTGCGAGTTGCGCCACCGACTGCACGAGCGACGCCGACGCGGACGAACTGCGCGACTGCGACGACCCGTGCGTCGACCGCGACGACGACGGCTACGGCGCCGGCCCGGCCTGCACGGCGGTCGACTGCGACGACGCGGTGCCGAGCTGCGCGCTCGACTGCGAGACCGACCTCGACGGCGATGGGCAGCCCGACTGCGCCACGGGCTGCGTCGACCGCGACGGCGACGGCTACGGCGAAGGCCCCGCGTGCACGGCCGCCGACTGCTTCGACGACGCCCGCGACTGCACCACCACCTGCGTCGACATCGACGCCGACGACGAGTTCGACTGCGCCGACCCGTGCGTCGACCCCGACGGCGACGGCTACGGCGACGGGCCCGACTGCGAGGGCCCCGACTGTGCCGAGGGTCTCGAAACTTGCACGAGCGAGTGCGTCGACCGCGACGCCGACGAACTCTTCGACTGCGCCGATCCGTGTGTCGACGGCGACGGCGATGGCTTCGGCACGGGGCCGGGCTGCAGCGACGTCGACTGCGACGACACGGCGGCTTCCTGCACCGACACGTGTGCGAACCGCGACCCCGACGGCATTTTCGACTGCCGGGACAACTGCCCCGACATCGACAACCCCGACCAGGCCGACGGCGACGGCGACGGGGTCGGCGACTTCTGTGACAACTGCGTCGACGACGCGAATCCGCGTGTGCTCGACCCCGAGGCCCCCGAAGCGGCGCCGCGCCAGCCGAACCACGACGGCGACGACTTCGGCGACGCGTGCGACAACTGCCCGTTTGTCACGAACGCCGACCAGGCCGACGGCGACGGCGACGAGGTCGGCGACGTGTGCGACAACTGCCCGGAGCGGGCCAATGCCTCCCAGGCCGACGTCGACGGCGATTTCGTGGGCGACGTGTGCGACAACTGCCCGAGCGTCGACAACCCGGTCGAGCCGGCCACGGGTCTGCAGCGCGACGGTGACGGCGACGATCTCGGCGACGCGTGCGACAACTGCCCGAACGACCCGAACGCCTTGCAGGACGACGCCGACGGCGATTTCGTGGGCGACGTGTGCGACAACTGCCCCGCGGCGGCCAACCCGCGCGACCCGCTCACCGGCGCGCAGCCGAACGGCGACGCCGACTACCTGGGCGATGTCTGCGACAACTGTCCGGACTTCACGAACCCGTTCCAGACCGATGCCGACGGCGACGGGGTCGGCGACGAATGCGACAACTGCGGCACCACGCCCAACCCCCTCCAGGAAAACGCCGACGGCGACCAGCGCGGCGATGCTTGCGACAACTGTCCGCAGCATGCCAACGACAACCAGGCCGATGTCGATGGCGACCAACGCGGCGATGTTTGCGACAACTGTCCCGAACGCTCGAACGGCAACCAGGCCAACGCCGACGGCGACCGGCTCGGCGACGCGTGCGACAACTGCACGAACACCCCCAACGACGGCCAGCAGAACGGCGACAGCGACGACTTCGGCGATGCTTGCGACAACTGCCCGGCGCTCACGAACCCCTCGCAGGTCGACACCGACGACGACGGGCTGGGCGACTCCTGCGACAACTGCTTCGAAGATGCCAATCCCGAGCAGGAAAACAGCGACGCCGACGGCTTCGGCGATGCGTGCGACAACTGTCCGCTCACGGCCAATCCGACGCAGGTCGACGGCGACGGCGACACCGTAGGCGATGCGTGCGACAACTGCCCAGCCGTGGCAAACCCCGACCAGACGGCGAGCGACGGCGACGATGAGGCCGGCGACGGGCTCGGCGACGCGTGCGACAACTGCCCGGACGTCGTCAACGCCGACCAGACCGACACCGACGGCGACGACGTCGGCAACGCCTGCGACAACTGTCCCTGGCACGCCAACGACACACAGGTCGACGGCGACCTCGACGACATCGGCGACGCCTGCGACAACTGCCCCGAGAACTCGAACCCGCTGCAGGCCGATTCCGGGTCCTTCGACGGGGTTTCCGACATCTTCTCGGGCGATTTGTCGAACTGGGACGTTGTGGGCGACGCGGGCGGGGCCTGGAACATCGTCGGGGGGCAGCTCGTGTGCGCCTCGCCGGCGCTCGGCGGCCGCACGTTCCTGCTGCGCCACGGCGCCGACCGCGAACGGACGCAAGTCACCGTCTCGATGGTGGTGCCGGCCGGGTCGGGCGACGACGCCGACGACCTGGCCATCGTTTTCCATTGGCAAGACGCCGACAACCACTACCGCTTCCGTTGGAATCGCCGCGCGCCGGGTCCCTACCGCGCCATCGAACTCGTGCGCGATGGCGTCGTGACGCTGCTCGCGAGCGACAGCGTGACGCGCACCGAGGGCACGTATGAGGTCGTCGTGCGCGCGGCGCGCGGCGCCATCGAGGTCACCGTCAACACGGCCGCGGTGCTCGCCGTCTCGGAAGGCACGCTGCTTTCCGGCGCGGCCGGGCTCGGCTGTCTGCAACAAAGCCCCGGCTACTTCGACAACTTCGACCTCCGCACCATCGGCAACGGGGTGGGCGACGCCTGCGAGTAGCCGCGCGGTGGGCCCCATCGTTCGCGGCGCCCCGTCGGGGCGCCCCAGGGAGAGAGAACATGGCGAAACGCGATGCTCCGAAGGCCGCTGTCCGTCCGCGCGACGTGCGTCCGGCCCCGGCCGCCTCAGGCGACCCTGGGGTGCCGTCCGCACCGCCGGCCGGGGGCAGCGACTTGCTGCGGCTCCTTCCGGACGAGCTCACGCTCGTGCGCACCGCCTTCAATCCCACGGGCGACGCCGACTACCAGATCGCCGGCTACGTTGCCATCGACCCGCGCTGCTCCTACGAGAGTCTGCGCGTTCACGTAGGCTTGCGCGGGGCGGGCGGGCAACTGCTGTACTTCGTCGACGCGTATGCCGACGGGGTTTGCGCCGGCGCCGAGAAGGTGCCCTTTGGTGCGCGGTTTTCGGTCCCGGCCTTTCTCACCGAGAAGGCCCGCGAATTCGTCGTGCGCGTCGTGGCGCGCGCCATCGACCTCGAGGCCGAGGCCACGTTCGCCTTGCCTCGTCACGGCCGCGTGCACGGTGAAGCCCGTCCGACGCGCGCCGACGCCCACCCCGCGGTGCCGCTCACGGTCGGTCGCACGCGGCCCGATTCGAGCGATGACGTGACCGTCGAGGTCATCGGCGAATGTCCGGCGCTCGCCGGTCGGCGCCACGAGCAGGTGCGCGTCGAGACCACCCTGCGGGGCGCCAAAGGCGAGCACGTCCGCTACGACGACAGCAACTGCGACGTGCGCAGCCTCACGGCCGCGCCGCGTCTCTTCCGGGCCTGGTTCTATCTCAAGCGCCAGCTGGCGGCTTCGGTCGCCACGGTTCACGTGCGCGTGACGGCCCAGAGCGAGGCTGCCGACGCTTTCGTCGTCATTCCGGCCGACCGGGTGCTTGTGGCGCCGAGCGAGGCCTAGTGCCGCGCGCGCCGGCTGCCCCCGATCGCGCCGGTGCGCTGACCGTCCCCCGACCGCAGGAGACCTGCCCGTGAACGGCCGCTCCATCGCCCTGTCCTTGCCTGTCGCGCTCGCGTCGGCCTGCATCGTCCTCGTCGCCTGTCGGGGTCCCGGTGCCGGCGGCGGCGCGCCGGCGCGACCCGACGCCTCCCACGTCACGGCCCAACTTGCTGGGATGCAACGACATTCGTTGCCGGGTCTCCATCGGCTCGGGGCCGTGGGCGCCGTGGCCGTGCGCTTCGAGGCCCGGTCGCTCGAACGCGGCGCCGTGCTCACGTTTGTGCCGCAAGGCTGGCGCGCGGGCGTCGTGCCCGGCAGTTTCGACCCCCCGGCGGGGGCTGGGCTTGGTTTCGAGACGCGGCTCATGGTGGCCACCAACTGCGACTTCGGTTGCGAACCGAAAGACTGGAGCGCCACCGCCGAGCGTGTCGAATTCGCCGTGTTTCGCAACGCCGACCAGTTCGACATCGAGCGCGAGGAAGTCCTGCGGCAGCCGGCCGGCAAACTGCTGGTGGCCACCCCGAAGGGCGGCAGGGTCGCCTACATCACGGTCGCGCGTTGGCGGGAGGGCGCCGAGCGCTACCTGGCTTGCCGCGCAACGCTTGCCGAGGCCGCGCTGCCGCTCAAGGCGGCCTTCGTCCAACTCTGCCTCGAAGCCCGGGAGACCGAGGTCCGATAGCCCGCGGCCCTGGGATCGGTTGGCCCCGCCCTGCCAGGCGATGCCTCCGGTCGTCCGGCGGGGGCCACGCATGGCCGGCGTTGGCATGGGTGGGTCTCCGATAGGGGCACGGAACTTGAACGCGCGGCGGGTCCCTGCTACGATTCACCGCGCTTTCCCGTGAATTTCCGTCTGTTGCGACGGGACGCGACGACAGGCGGGCACGCGGGGCATCGAGGGGGAATGGCCATGAAGAAGCAGTTCTGCCGCCTGAGCCTGATATTGGCGGGGGCGTTGGCTTGTCTCGGTTGCGGCTCCGAATCCGAGGCCCCGACGGGGCAGGATGTGCTCGACACGCAGGGGGGCGAAGACGTGGGCTCCACGGTCCCCGACGTCCCCGCCGTCGATGTCGACGCGGGCGGCTGCACGACCGATGCCGACTGCCCGGGCCGGGTGGCGCTGCGCAACTGCGAGGTCGCGAGTTGCGACGTGGCGACCGGGCGTTGCGTCCCCGCCGTGGCACCCGACGGCACCGAATGCGACGACGGCGACCCCTGCACCCGCCCCGACACCTGTCTCGCGGGCGCCTGCCAGGGACAGGAATGGTGCGAATGCCGCGACGACCCCTACTGCTACCGGCAGTATGACGACGGCAACACCTGCAACGGCTACCATTTCTGCGACAAGTCGCAACTGCCCTGGGCCTGCCAGCCCAAGGCCGGCACCGAAATCCAGTGCCCGCCCGTGGGCAACGACCCGTGCCGTGCCAATCTTTGCCAGCCCGACTCGGGGCGCTGCGAACTCACGCCGGTCAACGTCGGCCAGGCCTGCGAAGACTACAACGTCTGCACGCAGAACACCGTGTGCACGGCCGAGGGGCTCTGCGTGGGCGACGAGACGTGCCAGTGCGAAACCGACGACGACTGCTTCCAGTTCGAGAACGGCAATGCCTGCGACGGCAGCCTGTTCTGCGATCGCACCGAGTTCCCGTACGTATGTCGCGTCCAGCCCGGCTCCGAGATCGTGTGCCCGGCGGCAAACGACACACCCTGCCGCCGCAACACGTGTCAACCCGCCTCGGGCTTGTGCCTCATGCAGGCCAGCCCCGATAGCACGAGCTGCGACGACAACAACCCGTGCACGGTCGACGACACGTGCATGGCGGGGGTGTGCGAGCCCGGCGGCTTCGACTCCTGCGATGACGGCAACCCCTGCACGAACGACGGCTGCAACCCCATTTCGGGCTGCCAGCACGCGCCCAACGCCAGTCCGTGCCCCGAAGTCAACCTCTGCCATACGGGCAACGTGTGCCGCGACGGACTCTGCCGGCTCGGCCCGTCGGTCAACTGCAGCGACGGCATCGACTGCACGTCCGATTCCTGCATTGTGACCGAGGGCTGCCGGCATCTGCCGAGCGATACGCTGTGCGACGATGGCGATCCGTGCACGCTCGACTCCTGCGACCCCGAGTCCGGCTGTCTGCACGAGTTCGACCCCATCGCCTGTCCGCTTCCCGACGTGGTCGAGCCGGTGCCCGACGTGACCGAACCCGAGCCCGACGTTGCGCCCCCCGACACGTACCCCGACGTCGCGCCCCCCGACACGTACCCCGACGTCGCGCCCGACGCGTACCCCGACGTTGCGCCTCCCGACGCGTACCCCGACGTTGCGCCCGACGCGTACCCCGACGTTGCGCCCCCCGACGCGTATCCCGACGTTGCGCCCGACGCGTACCCCGACGTTGCCCCCGATGCGGTGCCCGCCGACGCTGACAGCATCGACCCGTTCGACCTCCCGCCCGCCGAAGACCTCCCCCGGTCCCAGCGCTGAGCCGCGTCGTCTGCCCGAAGGCGGACATCGTTGTGCAGCGGATCCCCGCTGTCGCCGGCCGTGCCCTGTGGCGGTGGGCGGCCGCTGCGCCGCCCGGCCGCGTCACAACCGCACGAAGCCCGCGGCACACGCCCAGTTGCATTCCAAGGGTCACCGAGGCGCCGAGGAGCGATCCCCCGAGGCGAACTCCGGGTCCGCCGCAGGGGCGAGCGACGCCGGCAACAAGGGCATCGGAAGGAAGGCGTCTGGCTATCAGAAGCGCGGGGAAGCGTGGCAGAGCAGGAACTTGAGGTAGCGGCCTTCGCGGAAGCCGGCCGGCACCGGGTGGTCGGCCGGTTGACCGCGGGCTTCGAGCACGTGCACGACGCTGCCGGCGCGCAGCCCGGCTTCGGCTACGATGCGTTGGAAGAGCTCGGCGTCGACGTGCTCAGAACACGAGCAGGTGGCGAGGAACCCGTCGGGCGTCAGGCAGCGCAGCGCGAGTTCGTTGAGCCGCACGTAGCGGGCGGTGGCGTTGTCGAGGTCGCTGCGGCGGCGGCAGAACTTGGGCGGGTCGACGACCACGACGCCAAAGCGCCGGCCTTCGAGGACGAACGCCCGCAGCACGCTGAAGACGTCGTCGTGTACGGTGGCGTAGGCCGTGAGTCCGTTGATCTCGGCGTTGCGCCGCGCCAGCGCAAGGGCCGGCGCCGACGATTCGACGGCCGTGGCCGAGCGCGCGCCGGCCCGCAAGGCCGCGAGCCCGAAGGCGCCGGTGTAGGCGCACACGTCGAGCACGTCGCGCTCGCGGGCGAGGCCCGCCAGCAACGCCCGGTTGTCGCGCTGGTCGAGGTAGAAGCCGGTCTTCTGCCCCGAGAGGACGTCGACTTCGAGTTGCAGCCCGTTCTCGACGATGCGGACCGTGCGCTCGGCGCTGTCCTCGCCGCCAACGACCTCGCGCGGAACGCCTTCGAGGCGGCTTGCGTCGGGCGACGTGCGCACGATGACGTCCTGGAGCCGCGGCAACGCCGTGCGCAGCGCGGCCGTGACGGTGTCGGTGAGCGCCGCTCCGCCGGGGGTGCCGGGGGCCACCACGGCCACCCGGTCGAAGATGTCGATGACGAGCCCGGGCAGGCGGTCGCCCTCGGAGTTGACGAGCCGATACGCATTCGTCTCGGCCGATGGCAAGCCGAGGCTGTGCCGACGCGCAATGGCCGCGTGCAGCCGTTCGACGAGCAGCGCCCGCGCGTCGGGCACCGGCCCGTCGAGGGAGGCGCCCTGCGGCGCGAACGCCCACATGCGCACGGCAATCTGCGCTTCAGGGTTGTAGTGCCCGTACCCGATGAGGGTACCCTGATGGTCGCAAACGGCTGCCAGCTCGCCCGGCCGCGCTTCGCCCTGGACGCGCTCGACGGCGCCAGAGTAGATCCAGGGGTGGGCCAGCCAGGCCGGCTTGGCCTTGCCGCGATGCAAATAGACGTTCATTCGTCGCCACCTTCTCCGTCTTCGTCGACCCCGCTCGTCGCGTTGTCGTCGTCCGAGCCCGGAGCGTCCTCGGCCCCGCCGAACTCGTCGCCTTCGTCGGGCTCGTCCTCGGGCGGCAGGCTTGCGAGCTCGACATCGTCGAGCCCCTCGCCGGCCCCGCCGTCATCGGCCAGGCGTTCGAGCCCGACCACGACCTCGCCTTCGTCGAGCTGGATGAGCCGGACTCCCTGGGCCACACGCCCCGTGCGGCGAATCTGCCCGATGGGCATGCGAATGACCTTGCCACCCGCCGTGATGAGCAGCAAGTGGTCTTCGGCTGCCGCCTGCACCATGCCCACCACGTGGCCGTTGCGCTCGGAGGTGCGGATGGTCAAAACACCTTTGCCGCCACGATGTTGTACGGGGTACTCGTCGTGCCGCGTGCGCTTGCCGTAGCCATACGTGGTGACGGTCAGCAGCTCGGCCTCTTGGCGCAGCACCTCCATCGCCACGACCTGATCCTTGCCTTCGAGGCGCACGCCCCGCACGCCGCGGGTGTCGCGCGCCGTCGGACGCACTTCGTCGGCCAGGAAGCGGATGGAGAGCCCCTCGCGGCTCGCGAGCAGCACGTCGTCGCCGTCGGAGACGGTCTGGACCCCGATGAGGTCGTCGTCTTCGTCGAAGCGGATGGCGATGATGCCGCTAGAACGGATGTTGGAATAGGCCATGAGGTCGGTCTTCTTGACGATCCCGTTGCGCGTCGCCATGAGGATGTATTTGCCGGGATCGAAAGAAGAAATGGGCAGAATCTTGCACACCTTCTCGTCGGCTTCGATGGGGATGAGGTTGACGATGGGACGGCCCCGCGCTGCCGGGCCGCCCTCGGGAACCTGGTAGACCTTGATCTGGAACACCCGCCCGCCGTCGGTGAAGATGAGCAGACTGTCGTGGGATCGGGCGACGAAGAGGTCGGAGACGAGGTCCTCTTCCTTCGTGCTCATGCCCGTGCGGCCCTTGCCCCCGCGCCGCTGGGCACGATAGAGGGCAAGCGCGTTGCGCTTGATGTAGCCGCCGAGGCTGACGGTGACCGCGTTTTCCTGGTCGGGAATGAGGTCTTCGAGGTCGATGTCGCCGGGATCGTCGACGATTTCGGTGCGGCGTTCGTCGCCATATTGCTCGCGGATTTCGAGCAGTTCGTCTTTCACGACGCCCATCAGCAGCTTGTCGTCGGCCAGCAGCTGCCGCAGGCGGGCGATGAGCGCTTTGACCTCTTCGTATTCGGCAAGAATCTTGTCGCGTTCGAGGCCCGTCAGCCGCTGGAGGCGCATGTTGAGGATTTCTTGCGCCTGGATCTCGGACAGGCCGAAGCGGCTCATGAGGCCGTCGCGGGCTTCGGCGGGGGTCGCCGACCCGCGGATGAGGGCCACGACCTCGTCGATGTGGTCGAGCGCAATGACCAGCCCTTCGAGGATGTGGGCCCGCTGTTCGGCCTTGCGCAGATCGAACACGCAGCGTCGGGTGACGACGTCGCGTCGATGCTGCACGAAATGCTGCAGCAGCTGCTTGAAATTCAGGACGAGCGGCTGCCCGGCCACGATGGCCAGCATGATGATGCCGAACGACGTCTGCATGGGCGTCTGCGCGAAGAGTTGGTTCAGCACCACCTCGGGCATGGCATCGCGGCGCAGTTCGATGACCATGCGCATGCCCTCGCGGTCGCTCTCGTCCCGCAGATTGGCGATGCCCTCGATGCGCTTCTGGCGTACCAGGTCGGCAATGCGTTCGAGCAGTTTGGCCTTGTTGACCTGATAGGGCAGTTCGGTGACCACGATGGCCGTACGGCCGCCCGACTCGTGTTCCTCGATTTCGGTGCGCGCGCGCACCTTGATGACCCCGCGCCCCGTCGAATAGGCCTCCATGATCCCGGAGCGACCGTAGATGAAGCCGGCCGTCGGGAAGTCGGGCCCGGGCACGTGCCGCATGAGTTCGACGAGGCCAATCCGCGGGTCGTCGATGAGCGCAACCGTCGCGTCGACCACCTCGCGCAGGTTGTGCGGCGGAATGTTGGTGGCCATGCCGACGGCGATGCCGGCGGAGCCGCTGACGAGCAGATTGGGGAAACGGGCCGGAAGGACGGCCGGCTCGACGGTGGATTCGTCGTAGTTGGGCTGGAAATCGACGGTTTCTTTCTCGAGGTCGGCCAGCAGTTCGCCCGAAAGCCGCGTCATGCGTACTTCGGTGTAGCGCATGGCGGCCGGTGGGTCGCCGTCGACGGAGCCGAAGTTGCCCTGGCCGTCCACGAGGCAATAGCGCATCGAAAACGGTTGCGCCAGCCGCACAATGGTGTCGTACACGGCCGAGTCGCCGTGGGGGTGGTACTTGCCGATGACGTCGCCGACGACGCGGGCAGATTTCTTGTACGCGGAGTTCCAGACATTCTTGAGCTCGTGCATGGCGTAGAGCACGCGCCGATGCACAGGCTTGAGCCCGTCGCGGACGTCGGGCAGAGCGCGTCCGATGATGACGCTCATCGCATAGTCCATGTAGGATGAGCGCATCTCGTCTTCGATGTTGACCGGGATCTTCCGACCCATGGGCGTCTCCGAAGCGCTTCGTTGGCGTTGCGCGGCCAAGGCCCGGGATGGCAGCTCGAGACCCGCTGACGAGGGCGGGGCAGGACCGGAAGGCCGTCGCGGGTATGGGCGGCGCGATGGGGCGGCTTTCTGTTGGACGCCGACGACTGTCGGGCGGCACCCACGCGCCGGCTCGGCACTTTACAGCGCGAAGACGCCGAAAGTCAACCCGCCGCAGCCGGCTCGGTTGGCCAGAAATAGGCCCAAGGAATCGGACGGTTGGACGGGACCTAGCGTTTGGAGAACTGGAAGCGCTTGCGGGCACCCGGGCGACCGTACTTCTTGCGTTCTTTGACCCGCGAGTCGCGCGTGAGGAAGCCGCCCCGCTTCAGCACCGTGCGCAGGTCGCCCGACACCAGGGTCAGCGCGCGCGAGATGCCGTGACGCACGGCGCCCGCCTGGCCGGCGGTGCCGCCGCCGAGAACGGTGGCGAACACGTCGAAGCGGTCGGGCATTTCGACAGCCTCGAACGGCTGCATGACGAGCCGACGCAGACTCTCGCGTCGGAAGTACTCGTCCGCTTCGCGCTTGTTGACGAGGATGCGCCCGCTGCCCGGCTTGAGGTAGACCCGTGCCGAGGCGTGCTTACGGCGACCCGTTGCGTAGAAGGATTCAGACGTTGCCATCGCTCGATCCTACGTCGCTCACAGCTGCAGCGGTTCGGGCTGCTGAGCCTGATGGGGATGCTTCTCGGTCTGATAGATCTTCAGTTTGCGCAGCATGCGGCGCCCCAGCGGACAGCGCGGCAGCATGCCCTGCACGGCCAAGCGGAACACATCGGTTGGCTTGCGGCGCATCATTTCGAGCGCGCTCATCTGCCGCAGCCCACCCGGGAATCCCGAGTGTCGATAGTACATTTTCTGGACGAGCTTCCGGCCCGAAAACACGACCTTGTCGGCGTTGACGGCGATGACGAAATCGCCCGTGTCGACGTGCGGCGTGTACGTCGGGCGGTGCTTGCCCCGCAAAATGGCCGCAACGCGCGCGGCGGCTCGTCCAACGGTGAGACCGTCGAGGTCGAGCACGTACCATCGACGATTCACTTCACTGGCTTTCATACTGCGTGTCTTCATCGGTCATGTCCTGCCAAGCAAGCCCCAAAAAGCGAAGTGGCGGTATACCCTGCCCGCTTGCCGCGTGTCAAGCTGTGAAGCATTGACGGGGTACACCGTTTTGCCCGGCCAGGCGGCTTCCCGGGCCGGACGCACGGGCCGTGCGCGGCTAGGCGAAGGCCGCCTGGCGCAGCTGCTCGGCGACGTCGGTGCGTTCCCACGTGAAATCGGGGTCTTGGCGTCCAAAGTGGCCATAAGCGGCCGTCTTGCGGAAAATCGGCCGCAGCAGGTCGAGGCGCGAAATGATGGCGGCAGGCCGCAAATCGAAAAATTCTCGCACGAGGGAGACGATGCGTTCGCGCGGCACGCGCTCGGTGCCGAACGTGTCGACCATGACGGACACCGGGTCGGCCACGCCGATGGCGTAGGCCACCTGCAGCTCGCAGCGTGAGGCCAGGCCGGCCGCGACCAGATTCTTGGCCACGTAGCGCATCATGTAGGCCGCCGAGCGGTCGACTTTGCTCGCGTCCTTGCCCGAGAACGCCCCGCCGCCGTGGCGCGCCCAACCGCCGTACGTGTCGGCGATGATCTTGCGGCCGGTGAGCCCGCAGTCGCCCTGCGGCCCGCCGACGACGAAGCGCCCGGTCGGATTGACGAAAATCTTGGTCTTGGCATCGAGCAGCTGTTCGGGCATGACGCTCTTGATGACGTGCTCGATGATGCCTTCGCGCAGGTTCTCGTACGTGACGTCGGGGTTGTGCTGCGTGGACACGATGATGGCCTCGGCCCGCCGCGGCACACCGTCTTCGAATTCGACCGACACCTGCGATTTGCCGTCGGGCCGCAGGAAATCGAGAATGCCTCGCTTGCGCACTTCGGCGAGTCGCTGGGTGAGCCGATGCGCGAGCATGATGGGCAACGGCATGAATTCGGGCGTGTCGTCGCAGGCGTAGCCGAACATCATGCCCTGGTCGCCGGCGCCCTGGCCCGCAAACAGGCCGCGGCCGTCGACGCCGACGGAGATGTCGGGCGACTGGCGATCGATCGACGTGATGACGGCGCAGGTGTGATGGTCGAAGCCCATGCGGGCGTCGGTGTAGCCGATGTCGCGGATGGTATCGCGCACGATGTCGGGCATGTGCACGTAGGTGCTGGTCGTGATTTCGCCCGCGATGAGCGCCATGCCGGTGGTGACGAGCGTCTCGCACGCCACGCGACAATGGGGATCTTCTTTGACGATGGCATCGAGAATGGCATCGGAAATCTGGTCGGCAACCTTGTCGGGGTGCCCCTCGGTGACCGATTCGGACGAGAACAGAACGCGTTCGCTCATCTTGACGCCTCCTGCGGCTGTGCGCGACGACGCCCGCGGGGTGCTCGCCGCGGCCAACGGGCCACGCGGCATGTCCTGCGGGCGCGTGCTCTGATATCCCCATCGTGGGGGTCTGTCAAGGCAAATGGCGCCGTGGGCGCCCGCGCCGTGGGGCCTCAGGGAACGAAGAAACGGAACGTCGCCTGCACCATGATGTCGCGCTGCTCGGAGACGTTCTGCAGGATGGCCAGGTCGATGCCGAAACGGTTCGACGTGTATCCGAGGCCGGCCGCAACCTGGCGCTTGTGCTCGACCTCGTCGAACACGGCCCCGGCGCGCAGGTAGAGCATGCCCATCAGCAGGTACTGCGCCCCGAGCAGGTAGCTCGCCTCGGGGCTGTCGTTCGAGGTGAAGTCGACGACCGTGTCGAAACTGAACGTGAAATCGTAGACGGTGAAGGAGGCCGCCGTGCCGAGCGTCATGGGCGCGTAGCGGCTCTCGCTGCGGATGAGGTTGTACCCGACGACGCCGAAACGCAGCAGGTTCAGGAACTCGAAGATCAGGCCGGCGTCGAGCGTGAACGCTTCCTGGTCGTCTTCGTGCGCCAGCGCGAAGCGGAAGAAGCGCAACCCCAGCCCGCCGTACACCGCGAACGCCGGGCCCCGGTAGCCGGCGGAGAGCGCGCCGCGCACTTCGTGACCGCTGCGGTCGTGCCAGTTGCCCTTGTACGCCTCGTCGGCGTTGACGTACGTGTAGGCGAGCCCGGCGGCCACGTACTCGTTCGTCTGCGAATCGGCCAGCGACACGTTCATGGCGTGGCCGTCGAGCCCCACGTCGTAGCCGTAGCCGACCTCGATGCCGTACACCGGTGCGATGGCGAGCGCCGCCGGGTTGAAGTAGATGGCGGTGTTGGCCGGCCCCGAGGAGCGCACGGCATCGGCCGTGCCGAGTGCCGCGGCGCTCGCGCCGTTTTCGCGCGCGGCGGCCGCCGGGGCGACGACGCCGAGGGCGCAGAAGACGAGGAGCGCAGAGCCGCGCATGTGCATGTCCGAACCTCCGCGTGGGCGTGCGGGCCCGGGGCGTGCCCCCAGAACGCGCCGCCGGACGCGCTCATTCCGGCGCCGCGAGCCACCGCCGGCCCGCTAGCGACGCCCGCGGCGCCACCACGTGATGAGGGCGAACGCAACCCCCGCCGCCAGCGCGATGAGCACGAGCCACGTCAGCGCACCCCAGAGGAGCCGCAGCGCGAACCGCAGGACGACGACCAGCGCCACGACGAGGAGCGCGAAGAGGACGAATTCGAGAATTCCCCAGCGTTGCGGTCGGGGCATGGCAGCCTCCTCGGGCGCAGCGGCGCAGCGACGCGCGGCGGTTCCCTTCCATTTCATGGTTCGCTCTGTGACGCAATGGCCAACCGGGGCCCGCCG
>CAYRCM010000080.1:0-23186 GCA_964422715.1 uncultured Myxococcales bacterium
GGCCGCGCCAGCGCCGCGCGCGGCCGGGCCCCGCGCCGACGCGGGTCGGGCCCCGAGGGGGCCGGCCGACCGCAGAAACGGCTCCGGGAGTTCTGGGTGGGTCGAAACCGCCTGCCGCATGACGCGTCTCCAGACCAGGTCTCGCCTTGCGAGTCCGTCGAGGGATGGTGAGTCGGCCCGGCCGGCAGCCGGGCCGGTGGCCATGAAGCGATACTCCCCGCTCGTCCGCCGGCTGCCCGGCGCGGCGCGGCCGGGAGTGTGGCCGAACCTGCCGCAACCCGTTGTAGCCCGGCTGGGCTGGGGCGGCAAGCGGGCGGCGGCCGGCCCCCCCGTGACAAGCTGCCCCGACCTTGTCTAGACTGCCGAAGGGCACGGGCAAGCGGACGCCAGAAGCGACCCGGCGCGACGGGCGGAGGGCACTCGCCCCCCGGGGCACCCGGGCGCCCCCGCCCGGCCCGACCACGGGAGAAAAAATGACGGCGAACGCGGGACAGGGCGCAGGCGGCACGGCGCTCGTGCTGACGGGCGGCGGGGCGCGCGGGGCCTACGAAGTGGGCGCCCTGCGCTACGTGTACGAGCAGTTCGGGCCGGGGACGCGGGGCTTCGACATCTTCGCCGGCACGAGCGTCGGTGCGCTCAACGCCTCGTTTCTCGCGGCCATGGCGCACGATTCGCAGCGCGGCATCGCGGATCTTGTGGCCTACTGGCGCTCGCTCACGATGGAACGCGTGCTCGAATTCGGCGCGCGGCAACTCCTCGGACTGCGCCAAGTGGTCTTCGGCCCGCCGCCCGAGGCGCAGCGGCTCGGGCTACGCCACGGCCGGCCGCCCGACCGCCCCCACCCCCCCGTCGCCGGCGTGTTCAGCATCGCGCCGCTCAAAGCCGAGATGGCCACGCACGTCCCCTGGGACAAAATTGGCGCACATTTGCGGGCGGGGCGGCTCGCGGGCGTGGCGTTGTGCGCCACCGAACTCTGCACGGGCCAGGCGGTCGTCTTCTACGAGAGCGCACCCGGCGTCGACTACGGCACGGGCGGCGACCCGGCCCGACGCGAACAGGCCGTGCACATTGGGCTCGAACACGCCATCGCCTCGGCGGCCATCCCGTTTCTGTTTCCGGCGCAGCAGATCGACGGGGTCTGCTACGTCGACGGCGGCATGCGGCAGAACACGCCGCTTGGGCCGGCCATCCGTTTCGGGGCCGACAAACTGCTGGTCGTGAGCCTCTCGCCCGACCCGGCGGCGCGCTATCGCATGGCGCGGCTCACGTGTCGCCGCACGGCGTTTCCGGGGCTGCTGTTCCTGCTCGGGCGCACGGTGTCGTCGGTCATCGACGGCGTGCTCGACCAGGAGTTGAAGCGCATCCAGATGTTCAACGAACTGCTGGCCAACGGTACGGCGCAGTACGGGCCCGGATTTCGCGACCACTTCAACGCCACGACCCTGCCGCACCGCGGGGCGCGCTACCGGCCGATCCAGGTGCTGCATCTGCGGCCGTCGCGCTCGCTCGCGCAATTGGCGGCCGAGGCGATGCGCGAAGCCCCCGCCGAAGCGCGGCTGCCCGGGGTTGCGGGCGAACTGCTGCACCGGCTGCTCACGCTGCCCGCCCTCATCGAGGCCGATCTCGCGGGCTACGTGCTCTTCACGCCGAGCCACATTCGCCGGCTCATGGAGCTCGGCTACGCCGACGCCGCGGCACGCCGCGACGAGATTCGCGCCTTCCTCGAAGCGTAGCGCCGGGCCGGACGCCACGGCTCGTGGGACTACCGCGGAGCGCGCGGCAGAAACGGCACGTTCGGCAGCAGGGTCCGATAGTCGCCAAGCGCCTGGCTACCGCCCTCGCCCGCGTACTTGCCGATGATGAACACCCGATCCGTGGGGATGCCGGCAGCCCGGTAGGCATAGATGTCGGTCCGCGCATTGCCGTATGCGGCGATGAAGCGCAGCCGCGCATCCTGGATGAGGGAGCGCAGGACGCCGGCCTTGAAGGTGCCGACCCCCGCCTCGTTCGGCATGACCTCGCTGCCGCGGCGGGTGCAAATCAGCGGGCCCGGCGGATACCCGTGGGCCCGCAGCCAGGCGCGGCTGGCCGCGTGGAGCGCCCCCGGCCGCCCGGTGAGGTAGACCACCAGCACGCCCGCCGCCGCGTAGCGCGCGGCCACGTCGCGGGCGCCGGGCCACTCGCGCGGGTCGTAGGGGCGGCCCGCGAAGTCGCCGGCAAGGGCTTTGGCGACCTCGGCATCGCTCGTTGTGAGGGTGCCGTCGATATCGAAGACCACGGCCAACTGCCCACGCGGCACGACGTGGATGTCGAGCCGGGCCGTCGAGCCGTCGCCCGCCACCCGGAAAACGAGCGGGTAGACCCCTGGGCCGGGCACGCTGCGCGCCGGCAATTCGAGCGTCGCGTAGCCGTCGCCGAGCGGCATGCCCCAGATGGCGCCGTCGGCGTCGTGGCGCGTGGTGGTGCGCCCGACGTGCGTCCAGAGGTCGCAGGGGCGTGGGCGCAGGTAGGCGTCGACGAATTCGCCCTCGAGGTCCTTGTCGGCTGCCCCGTAGGCAAACTTCGCCGCCACCCGAATCGGCTGCCCCACGGCCACGATGACGTCGTTGCCGCGGTGCTGGGCGGCCGCCGCGTTGGCCCAGGCGAGCGACGAAACGCGCTGCCAGCCCTCGGCTTGAAACGGGACGGCGAACGGCGTGGGGTTGGGGCAGGCCGGCACCGTCGCGGCCGGGGCGGCGCCCGCCGGGACCGCGGTGGCGAGCAGCACGGCCGCCGCGACCCGTGAAAGGAGCGGAACCGCGCCGCGCCGCAAGCACGCTGCAATCCTGGGCGTCATGGGCAAGGACCTCCGACCGCGATGTCGTCGACGTAGGCGCCTTCGTAGCCGTTGCCAAACCCGTTCGAGGTGTCGAACACGAACCGCAGCCGCACGGTCTGGCCGGCCACCGCGGCGAGCGGCACGGCGATGGGCGTGAAAGCCCCGCCCGTGTCGTAGAGGAAGGCGTCGAGCGTCGACCAGAGGCGCACGGGCGCGCCGCCGGCCGGCTCGGCCTGCACGAGCAGCGAGTCGTAGGAACCCACCGGCTCGACCTGCAACCAGAGCCAGAAGGAGAGGCTCGCACCGGTCGGCACCGTGAATTCGGGCGAAACGAGCACGCCGCCCGTGGCCGTCGTGCCGTCGGCGTAGTTGCCCGTGGTGGGGTCGCCGAAGTAGGCCGCGGCCGCGTCGGAGCGGAAGCGGCGCGGCGTGACGTTCCAGGCGATGCGCGTGCTGCGGTCGGCGAGCGGCTCGACCGCGAAGCCCTGCAACGTGCCGTCGTCGAACGTGGCTTCGAGGACGTGCGGCCCACAGCAGAGCGGCCCTGCGAGGTCGAAGCGCACGCAGGCGTTCAGCACGCAGTCTTCGTCGGTGCAGGGGTCGCTGTCGGCGCAGTCGGCCGGCAACGTGCACTCGACGGGCAGCCGTTCGCAGCCGGACGCCACGAAAACATCGTCGAGGAACACCCCCTCGCCCGCGTGCACCTGGGTGTTGACGGCGTCGAAGGCGAACTGGATTTGCACGGTCTGGCCGGCCCAGGCGGCGAGATCGACGCGCACGAAGCGGAAGGCGCCGGCGGTGTTGCCGCCGAACTCGTCCTTCGTGAACACGACGGTCGGCACGCCGCCGGCGAGCACGCGCGCCTCGAAGCGGTCTTGCGTGGGCGTCGGGTCGATGTCGAGATAGACCCAGAAGCCCAACAGCAGCACGTCGTCGACCGGCAGCGCGATGGGCGCCGACGTGGCGAGCCCAAGGTGCTGAAGCCCGTTCTCGTAGGTCCAGTTCGTCGTCTGGCCGTAGTAGAGCGCGTACGGCGCCGAATGGGCGCGGCCGAGCGCGGTGACCTGCCACTGCACGGTGCCGCCGGCCGACTGCAACGTGAAGGGACTTGGCGTGCCGGTGTCGAAGTCGGCTTCGAGGTGCAACCGCGGCTCACAGCATTCGGGGCCCGTGTACGGCGTGTGCCGGCAGCGCGAGGCATCGCAGCGATCGGTGGTGCACGGGTCGTAGTCCTCGCAGTCGCCGTCGTTCATGCAGCAGTCGGACACCGGCGTGTAGACGCAGTTGCCGCCCTGGCAGGCCGCGTCCTCGCAGGGGTCGCCCCGGTCGCAGTCGCCGTCGACCGTGCAGCACGGGAACACGGGCTCGCTCGTGCAACTGCCGGCGACGCAGCGCCCGGCGAAGCACGGATTGCCGTCGTCGCAGTCGGCATCGGATGCGCAGCAGCCGGGCAACGTCTCGTGCGTGCAGACGTTTTCGGTGCAGTCGTCGCTGGTGCAGCCGTCCAGGTCGTCGCAGTCGGCCGCAGAGGCGCAGCAGTCGGCGGTGGACTGCCAGAGGCAGATGCCGCCGCTGCACATCTCGCGCGTGCACGGGTTGCCGTCGAGGCAGTCGGCGTCGGAGGCGCAACAGTCGGGCGCGGGCGCATGCACGCACTGGCCGTTGATGCAGTGGTCGTCGGTACAGCGCACACCGTCGTCGCAGGCGCTGTCGGCGACACAGCAGTCGCCGCCCGGGGCCACGAGGTAGACGCAGTGCTTCGCCGTGACGCAGCTGCCGCCCTGGCAGCACTCGGCCGACAGGCAGCAGAACTCGGTCGTGCAGTCGAGGTCGTCTTCGCAGTCGCCGTCTTCCTGGCAGCAGCCGGGCCCGGCCTGATACGCGTGGCGGCAGACCCCCGAGGGCGCGCAGCTGTCGGCCGAGCAGGGATCGCCGTCGTCGCAGTCCGCGTCGCTCGTGCAGCAGTTGGGGTCTCCCGTCGGCTCGTGCGCGCAGAACCCGTCGGGGCAGGTGTCGAGCGTGCAGGGGTTGCCGTCGTCGCAGTCTTCGGGCAACGCGCAGCAGCGGTCGGTGTCATCGTGCAGGCACGCGCCGCCGACGCAGGTGTCGGCGGTGCAGGGGTCGGCGTCGTCACAGTCGCCGTCGGCGTCGCAGCAGTCGCCCGCGCCGGAGGGCTCGTGGCGGCACTGGCCGGCCTCACAGCGGTCGGTGGTGCACGGATCGCCGTCGTCGCAGGCCGCGTCGTCCGCGCAACAGCCGGCGCCGCCGAGCCAATCGTTGTGGCACTCGCCGTCGAGACAGTAGTCGACGGTGCACGGGCTCGCGTCGTCGCAGCCTTGGTCGTCGCTGCAGCAGGTCTCGCGCGGCGTGTGAGCGCAGACGCCGTCGGCACACGTGTCGGCCGTGCAGGGGTCGTCGTCCTGGCATTGGTCGTCGGACGAGCAGCCGCCGCTGCCGCACGCGGGATCGGTCGCCGTGCAGGCGCTCGTGGGCAGGCAATCGCAGGCCCCCGCCGGCTGGCACCGGCCCTCGACGCAGGTGCCGTCCGGGCAGTCGGCGTCGCTCGTGCAGCCGGAGGGGACGCACGTCCTGCCCACGCAGACCTGTCCGAGCGGGCAGTCGGCGCCGGTAGTGCAGCCGGCGGGCGCCTCGCCGCCCCCGCCGCCCCCGCCGCAGCCGACGGAAACGACGCAGCCGACGAGACACGCAACGAAGAGACCGAACCGTGGAGTCATGGTGCCTACCCGCGGGTCTGAACGCCCGGCGCACATTGTAGGGGGCGGCCGGCGCGGGCGGCAACTTCGCGGGCGCGGACGGCGGGCGCTCTCGGGCAGGAGGGGCCGTTCAGCTGAGGCGTGGGCTCGCGGGGGCGCGCAGCCAGGCCTCGGCATGGGCCATCATGGCCGGCGTGTCGAGGTCCTGCCAGAAGGCGGCACCGATGTCGACGACGCGCGCCCGGCCCTGCGCCGCGAACGCGCGCACCCCGTCGGAAAGACCGCAGTCGCCGCCGACGCGCGCGGCTTCGAGCGCATCGAAGAGTGCCGGCGGGCACACGAACACGCCCGTGTCGACGGCATCGAAGGCCGTGAGGCGCTTGCCGATGTCGACGATGCGGCCCGCTTCGCTGCGCACCTTGGTCGCGTCGTCCATGTCGAAGATGCTGTCGAGTTTGCGGTCGACGGCGAGGTAGAGGTCGCCGGGTGCCGTGGCGGCGGCCCCGAGCGTCCGCACGAGTTCGCTCGGGAACAGGTGGTCGGACATCGACAGGTAGAAGGGCCGCTCGAGGTGCCCGCGTGCCTGGAGCAGCGAGACCCCGTTGCTGAGCCGCCAGTGCGGATTGTCGATGAGGTCGAGGGTGGCGCCCGGCGGGACCAAGGCCGGCAGTTCGGCGACGAGTTGGTCCTTCTCGAAACCAACCACGACGTGGAAGCGCCGCGCGCCGGCGGCGCAAAACGCCTCGAACACATAGGCGATGAGCGGCCGGCCGAGCAGCGGATAGAGCGGCTTCGGGTAGTCGCGCTCGTGGCGCCGCAAGCGGGTGCCCTGGCCGGCGGCCAGGATGACGACGTCTTCGGGGGGCGCGGGAGCCATGGGTCAGCCTTTCCCGGGGGGGTCGAGGGCAATGGGGGCCGGCGCGGCCGCGCCAAGGTCGGCCGGCCTGGCCCGGGGCCGCGGGCTGCGCAGCGCCGGCAGGGCGAGCACGGCGCCGACGACCACCGCCTTGGCGGTCATGATGCACTGCACCGTGACGCCGAGCCCGCCGTCGAGGTCGAGCAGTGCGAACACCGCGAAGCCGCCGGCCTCGGTCGGCCCGAGCCGGCCCGGCAGGAGCGCCACGACGTAGCTCAGGAGACCGAGCCCGACCCACACCGTGGCCGAGTCGGCGAGCGTCCAGTTGGGGTCGATGCCGACGAGCACGACGTAGAGGGTCAGCCACGAGGCGAGCCGCGCGAGGATCTGGTAGGCGAGGAAGCGCCGATAGGCGGCCGGCCGCTCGCGGCTGAAGCGCCGGACGGCCTGGTCGATTTCGCGCGCGCGGGCGAGCGCCCCTTCGGGGTCGCGGCGCAGCAGCCGCAACGATTTCAGGATGCGCAGTGCCGTGTGCGCAACCCCGAGCCGCGTCGCGACGAACAGGATCGCGTACGGCGTGAACCCGAGCACGGCCGCGAGCACGGTCCAGCCGGCCGGGCCGGTCATGGCCGCGCTGCCGAAACACCAACCGGCGAGCGCCAGCCCGAGCGAAACGATGGGTTTCGTGAACCGGGACAGGTAGTTCCAGATCAGCGTCCCGGTGACGGAGGCCGAAGTGCTGACGTCCTGCGTGAGCAGCGTGCCCTTCACGATTTCGCCGGCCTCCCAGGGGATGATGCGGTTGATGAGGGAGCCCGTCTGGTTGACGGCCAGGATGCGGATGAGGCCCACGGGCTCGGGCACGGCGCATCGATAGGCCGCGGCGTCGAGCGCACTCTCGACGACGCCGAGCAGGCAGGCCAGCGCCACGCCGAGCCAGCCGAGTTCGACGACCCGGTCCGCGATGACGTCGAAGCCGATGCGGTCGAGCAGCCAGAAGAGGCCGGCCGCGGCGAGCACCACGAAGGCGAGGGTCACGACCCGTTTCCACGGGGGAACCCGCGGCCTCGATGGCGTGCTGGCGTTCACGGCTTCACCACTGCGCCCGGCGGATGACGATGTGGAAGAACAGCATGCCGAACGTGATGGCGGCCCCACCCGCCGAGATCGCGAGCATCACGGGCAGCAACACCCCGGTGAGGGCCGCCCCGAAGTAGACGAGCAGGAACGTGTCGCGCCAGAAGACCTTCTTGAGGTAGCTCATGAGCGAGCGGCTCTGCTGGATGACGACGCGTGGCTTGCCCACGTCGAACCACCAGTAGAGCCCGATGCCGTGCTTGGCCTTGCAGTGCCAGTGCGCGAGGGCATAGAGGTAGCTCACCCCGCCCGCGACGATGCCCATCACGAGAAACGGCCAGGCCCCGTGCGTGAGGTAGAGGTTGTAGCCCACCGCAACGAGGAAGAGGGCGTTGACGAGCTCGTCCCAGAGGGAGTCGTACCAGGCGCCGAAAGACGACTGCTGATAGCGCAACCGCGCCACTTCGCCGTCGCAGCCATCGAGAATGGAGCTGAACTGCATGAGCCCGGCGCCGACGACCCCCCAGACGTAGCCGCCCTGCGCCATGGCCCAGGCCGCGGCAAGCCCGACGAGGCCCGTGACGGTCGTGATGGCGTTCGGACTGAGCGACGTCATGAGCCAGTAGCGGCTGAGGCGCACCGAGACGTGGCGGTTGACGGCCTGCGCGGCGAGCCCACCGGGGCGCAGGCGCAGGCGCAGCAGCATGGCGCGCGTGGCGTGCCGCGCCGCCTGCGGGCCGTCGATGAGGCGCCAGAATGGGTCGGCCAGCGGCTCGGCCACAAGCCGCAACGTGCCGCCGCCGGCAAGCGTGTGCCAGGCCACGGCCGGCGCGCTGCCCGGGTCGGCGAGCGCCGAGGCCAGGGCGCGGGCGGCCGCCGCGCCGAGCCGGGCGACTGGGGCGGGGGGCGCGTCGCCCGGAGCGGCGACCGTCACGATGTCGCCCGCTTCGCAGGGGGTTTCGCGGAACGCGTCGAGCACGGCCTGCTCGACGACGAAACGGCCGTCGGCCACGACGAGCGGCGCGTCGGCGGCCGCAAGGGCGGCCACGAGCTGCGGCCGGGCGACGGTTTCGGCGGTGACCCCGATGGCCGCGAGCGCGCGACGCCAGCGCTCGGCGAGTGTGAGGCCGGCGACGACGAGCTCGCCTCCCGGCGGCGGCGCGTCGACCAGAACGTACGCGCGCTGCGCGCGGGGGGCAGCTGCGGCTGGCGTGGCGGCCATGGCTCAATCCAAAAAATGGCGCACGTTCGAGAGGATGCGCTCGGCGTTCGCCAGGTCTTGCGGGGTGTCGACCTCGAGCCAGCGCGTGCCCGACGCATCGAAGAGACGCGGCCGGGCGCCCCGGTCGGCCCATTCCTGCAGGACCGCCTCGACGTTGGCCATGCCCGCCGAACGGGTGAGGACGGCGTCGCACAGTTCGAGATGGCGTGCCAGGCAGGCCGCGGGCACGAAGGTGGAGCCGATGTAGCCGGCCTCGTAGCCCGTGAGCACTTTGGAAATGCGCTGCACGCGCCGCTCGCCGTCGAGGCCGACCTTCATGTCGTCGTCGAAGAGTGGCCGATCGAAGTCGACAAAGGCCGTCGGCACGTCGCCGGCGGCCGGCGTGGCGAGAAAATTCGTGAGCAGCCGCGCCGGGAAGATGTGGTCGACGTTCAGCAGCAGCAGATCGCCCGCAAAACCTGCCCGCGCGGCCAGAAACGAGAGCAGATTGCCGCGCGTGTAGTCGGGGTTCTCGAAAAAGCGCACGCGCGGCCGGCCGGCGACGTGCCGGGCAAGTTGGTCGGCACAGAAGCCGCCGACGACGAGCGTTTCGTCGATGGCCGGGTGGGCCGTGTAGCGCAGCACGTAGTCGACGAGCGGCTCGCCCTGGACGCGCACGAGCGCCTTCGGCAGCGCCTTGGTCAGATGCGTGAGCCGGGTCCCGGAGCCGGCGGCCATGAGCACAGCCTTCATTGGATGTCCTCCCCGGCACGCGGGGCGGCCGGCCCCGCCGCCACGCCGGCGTCGATGACGTCGAGCAGTTCGGTAAGTCGCTGCACCATGGGGAACGGCTTCGGGCCGAAGACCGCCTCGAAGTTCTCGGCCCCGTTCGTGCTGAGCCGCGCCACGAAACGCACGCCGGCCCCGAGCGCGATCTGGCCGTCGCGCAGCGAGTCGCCGACGAAGACGAGCGCCGGCCGCGCAATGCCGAGTTGCTGCTCGGCAAAGGCGAAATGTTCTTCGCCTTTCGCGAAGTTGTCGCGGTAGCCGAGCACCAGGTCGAACGTCACGGCCTGACCCGCGAGGAACTCGTCGACGACGGCGCCATAGTTGTTGGACGACACCACGGCGGCGATGCCACGCGCGCGCAACCCGGCGAGCAGGGCGGGGACATCGGGATCGACCGTGCGCCCGTCGTAGCAGTGCAACTTGCCGAATTCGAAGGCTTCGACCAGACCGGGGTTGCGTTCATCGCCCGGGAACAGCACTTCGAGCTGCTGGAAGAAGGGAATGCCGCTCGTGCGCAGGTAGGCCGCGCGCGCATCGGCGAACGACCAGCCGTGGGCCTCGGAAATGAGGCGTCCGGCCACGTCGGCGAACCCGTCCATGGTGTCGACGAGCGTGCCGTCGAAGTCGAACATGACGGCCCGCACGGGGGCGTTCGGGGTCGAGAGCAAGGCAGCCTCCAGCGGAAGGAAAGGGGCCGGGCGTTTGGGGCGCGCGGCCCGGCGCCCCGGCGCGCCATGTGTAGTCGCCGCGGGCGGTTGTGTCAACGGGCCGCGGGCTGGCCAAAGCAAGGAACGTGCCGGCCCGTCGCAGCGCACCGGGGCGCGCCGCGGCGGGGCTCAACTCTTCTGAAATCTTCGGTTTTTTGCGCAGGACCGGGCCGCCCTGGGGCCGAGGGGCGTGGATGAACGACGCTCCACGTGGGGCCGGACGGCGGACGAGCGGCGCTCCCTTGCCGCCGGGAAGCTACTTCGTGAGAAATTCGACTTCGTAGCGCACGCCGCGAGCCTTGTGGGCGAGCGGCTGGCCGTCGATGGTCATTTCGAGGCTGTAGTCGGCGTCGAGTTCATAGGTGATGGGCTGCGACACCTTGGACACGACGGCGCGCTCGATGGCCGAGAGCCGTTCGAGCTGGTCCTTGCGCGCCTTCAACTTGCGCGCCTTGACGGCCAATTTCAGGGTGTTGGCGCCGTCCTGGGCGTCGATGACGAAGGCCATGGGCATCGTGTAGCGGTTCGGGTGTTTCTCGTCGGTTTTCGTTTCCTTGGCCGTGAGCGTGTAGTTGAACGACTGGAAGAGCACCTTGCGCCCCTTCGCGACGAGCAGCCACGGCACCCGCACCTCGCCGAACATCGACGTGGTGACGAATTCGTTGACCCACACGACCCAGGCGCCCGAGTGCGAACGCAGCGTGAGCCAGCGCTTGGCCTGGCGGTGCGGCTCGACGTTGGCCTGCGAATGCGAGCCCCAGCCGAGGCCCTTCAGCGCAAAAGTCTCGGCACCCACCTTCACGTTGGCTGTGACCTCGGCGCGCGGCGACAGCAGCGTCAGGTCGAAGTAGAGACTCTTGTCGCTGCCGAAGTAGGTGCGCCCGCTCTGGGGCCGCCAGGCCGGCACTTGCGCCTCGTAGACGAGTTCGGCTTCGTAGCCTTCGCCCTGCACGCGCACCGTCCACTTGCGCAGATCGCCGGTGACCGTGTGCTTGCCGAGTTTGAGCGTGAAATTGCCGCCCTGCTTCTCGGCGGACCACTCGCCCTTCTTCAGTTCTTCCTTGGTGCGCAACTCGCGCCCGTCGGGCAGCGTGATGCGGCTCTGCACTTCGACGATTTCGCGTTTGACCAGCATGTTGGAATTGAGAATGGAGAAGTAGCTCGAAGCCTTGCCCTCGAAGTAGCCGTCGAAGGTGTACTTGTCGTAGTAGGTGTTGCCGCTCTGCTTCGGCATCCAGTTTTCGGCGCTGACGGACGAGGCCGGGGGCCCAAACGGGATGACTTGGTCGGCGCGGCCGACGGACGGCCCGGCGCTGAGGACGAGGGCCAGGACGAGCAACGAGACGCGTGCGGGCTTCATGAGCAGGCTCCTTTGCTGCGGACACCGCGGGGCCGCGCCACGACGCCGGTGGGCTTCAGCGCGGCGCGGCCATCGTAGGATTGGGGGCCTCCGATTTCAAGGCTGCGCTGCCGTCGGGGGCCATCCCCCGGCGGCCACGTGGGCCTTCGACGGACCCCGCCCCCCGAGCATTCAGGGGCTCCGCGCGGCTTGACGCGCCTTGCGGGCTCATCAATCATGGCGCGGCAGCGAAGGCGGTAGGGGCCGCCGGCCATTCCTTTCCCCCGGAGGCCCGGGCGGCCCGAACCAGCGTTGCCCCGCCCGGCCCGTGCGGAGCGCGCCATGTCCGAGAAGCGCATCTACTACCCGGAAGACCGCCTGCCGCTCGCGCGCCTCGTGCCGCTCGGCTTCCAGCACGTCGTGGCCATGTTCGGCGCGACGGTGTTGGCCCCCATTCTGATGGGCTTCAACCCGCAGGTGGCCATTTTCTTCTCGGGCATCGGCACGCTCGTGTTCCTGGCCATCACGCGTTTCCAGGTGCCGAGCTACCTCGGCTCGAGTTTCGCGTTCATCGGGCCCGTGCTGGCCGTGACGGGCGGACAGGCCGACCATATTTCGCTGGCCCTGTTCGGCATTCTCGGCGCGGGCGTGCTGTACGCGGTGGCCGGTCTCGTCACCGTGTGGCGCGGGCCGGGCTGGATCGAACGCCTGATGCCGCCGGTCGTGACGGGCACGGTGGTCGCCATCATCGGGCTCAATCTGGCGGGATCGGCCATGCAGAACGCCGTCAATGCGGCGCTGGCCATTCGCAGCAACACCGACCTCGTCTCGCTCTGCATCGCGCTCGCGACGTTCCTCGTGGCCGCCGCGGTTGCCGTCTACGCGCGAGGTTTGCTCCGCCTGCTGCCCATCCTCGTCGGGGTGCTCGTCGGCTGCGCGCTCGCCTGGGCCCTCGACGCGATCGACCCGGCGGCGCTGGCGAACCTCGCCCAGGCCGACTGGATCGGCCTGCCGCCCTTCCAGACCCCCCGCCCGAGCCTGCACGCGCTCGTCGTCATCGCGCCGGTCTTCGTCGTGCTCGTCGCCGAGAACAAGGGCCACATCGCGGCCATCTCGGGGTACATGGGCCGCGACCTGAGCCCGAAACTCGGCGCGGCCTACATCGGCGACGCCGTGGCCACGTGCATCTCGGCGCTGGGCGGCGGCACGCCGCAGACGACCTACGCCGAAAACATGGGCGTCATGGCCATCACGCGCGTGTTCAGCATCTGGAACTTCGTCGTGGCCGCCGGGCTCGCCATCGTGCTCGGCATCTGCCCCAAGTTCGGCGCCCTCATCCAGGCCATTCCGACCCCCGTGCTCGGCGGGGTGACGCTCGTGCTCTACGGCATGATCACGCTCATGGGCGTGAAAATCTGGATCGACGCCCATGTCGACTTCGCCGAGCCGCGCAATCTCGTCGTGGCCGGCGCCTCGCTCACAGTCGCGACCGGGCTGGGCGTGCAGGGCATCACCGTCCACGGCATGAACCTCTCCGGCATCGCCATCGGCACCGTGCTCGCCGTCGTCCTGCACGCGCTCATGTCGCTGCGGCGGCCGGCCGCGTAGCCAGCCCCGCGGCGCCCGCCGTGCGCGGAACCCGCCCCCAGGGGCCGGCGGCACCGAACCGCCCTGGGGGCGGCCGCCCAGGCTCTTCGCGGGGCGGCCGCCGGCGCCACGCGGGCCGCGGCCGACTTGCCCCGGGCGCGGCGCTGTGCCAAAAGACGGGGGGACGTCCGCATCGACCCCCGACAGGGAGACCACCCATGAAGACGACACGAAGCATAGGGTCCGCGGTGACTCCGCTTTGGGCACGCGCGGCGGCCTTGGCGCTCGTTCTCGCCTGCGGCCTGTGGCTCGGCGGCTGCGGTTCGAGCGACGGCGGCGGCGAGCCGCCCGCCGACACCGCGCCTGCCGACGTCGACGCGGCCGCGCCGGGCGACACGGCCGGCGACGACGACCGTGTTGCACCGCCGCCCGGCGACACCGCGGACCTGGGCGACCCCGGACCCGACGGCGGCGCCGTTCCCGACGCGGAGCCCGATGGGTCGTCCGGAGACACGGCGCCCGACGCCGCTCCCGACACCGGACCGCGGCCCGACAGCACAGACGACGCCGCGGGCGACAGTTCCGCGGACGGCGCGGGCGACACCGGCGAGTCGTGTCGCCTGCCGGTCGAACGGCCGCGGGAGGCGCTTGCGCCGGCCTCCGGAGCGCTCGAAGCCGGCGCGGCCGCGGGCTTCGTCGACGGCCCGGTCGGCGTGTCCATGGCCGGGTTCGGCGGCCGGCTCGATGGCGTGGCCACGGCCTGGAGCCGCTTCCTCAAGGGGACGCGCGGCTTCTTCGGCTGGGGCAGCGTCAAGGCCGTGGCGGTGCGCGTGGGCGGCGAAATCCTCGTGCTGCTGAAGACGCCGATGATGAGCGGCGAAGCCTCGATGCTCGAAGGCACGGCCGAGAAGGTCTTCGAGCAAACGGGCATCGACCTGCGCGGCCGCATCATCACGAGCGCCACGCATTCCCATCACTTCGTGGCGCGCTACTGGCGACTGCCGCCGCTGCTCGGAGCCGTGGGCGCCGACGCGCCCGACGAGGAAGTCATCGACCGGCTCACGACGAGCTTCGCCGACACCGTGGCGCGGGCGCTTGCCGACCTCGGACCCGCTGAGTGGGGCTACCACCAGGCCGACGACTGGGATCCCACCGACCGGGTCTACGCCGACCGCCGGGGCGAGAACAACCCGCGCTGGAGCAAGGACGCCCGGCTCACCCTGCTGGCCTTCCGGCGCCCCGCGGGCGCGCCGCTCGCCACCCTCATCAACTTCGGCATGCACGGCACGACACTCGACACCTCGAACGACCTGTTCTCCGAGGACGCGCCCGGCGCGGTCGAGATGAAATTCGAGGAATTCTTCTTCGCGCGCACCGGCCAGCCCATGCTCGGGCTCTTCATGCAGTCGGGGGGCGGCGATGCTTCGCCGCGCGGCGACGAACGCGGTCACCCGGCTCCGCAACGGCTCGAACACATCGGCGACACGGCGGCACCGATGATCTACGCCCACTACGAGAACCTGGCCTGGCAGAGCGAAGCGACGCTGGCCGTGCGCTCGCGCCGCATCGAACTGCGCTACGACGCCATGGGCTACGACACCGACCCCGAATTCATCAGCCCGGGCGGCCACCCGTACACGTGGGGCGCCTGGCAGTGCCACGCCGAGGGCGTCGAAGCCGGCCAGAGCATGGCCGGTCACCCAAAGGAATGCAGCGACATCGAGGACTTGCTGTCCACGATGCGCGAAACGGTGCCGAACGGCGAAGTCCATCAGGTCTACCTCAGCGTGGCGCGGCTCGGGCCGCTCTTCATCGTGACGCTGCCGGGCGAGGCGGGCTACTCGATTGTCGAGTACTTGCGCGACGCGGTCGCGACCCGGCGCGACGCCGGCGCCCCGATCGACCTCCTGGCCGTGAGTCTCTCGCAGGACCATCTGCTCTACCTGCTCATGCCTGACGACTGGATGCTCGGCGGATACGAGTCCGAAATGTCACTTTGGGGGCCGCGCGGCGCGCAGCATCTGGCCGACCGGCAGCTCGAACTCGTCGACGATCTCCTGGCCGGCTACGGGGGCCCCACGTTCTACGAGGAGTGCCCGAACCGCAGTCTGCCGCAGCCGTTCGAGCCCCGCGCCCACGAACGCAGCATCGACGCCCCGGGGGTGAGCGAAGACGTCGCCGAGGCCTACGGCCGCGGCGCACACGTGCGGCTGCGCTGGACCGGTGGCGACCCGGGCCTCGGTTCACCGCGGGTGTGGGTGCAGAGCCGCGCGCTCGACGGCACGTTCGAAGACGTCGCGAGTCCCAGCGGCTGGCCGGGCTTCGGCCTCGACAACTCGCGCTACCACATGATCACGCGCTACGAGCCCGACCCACCACCCAACGGCCGGGTCATCGCCGAACGCCACCACCACTGGCTCGTCGACTGGCAGATTCCGGCGGACCTGCCGGCCGGCAGCTACCGTCTCCGCGCGGCCGGCGACTTCTTCGACGGCGTGGCGGTGCAGTCGTACGATCTGGGGTCGCGCGAATTCGCCGTCGGGCAGGCCGAGGGCGCGCTCCTGAGCGCGGCCGTGCAGGCCGATACGCTCAACATTCTTCTTTCATTCCCGGCCATTGCGTACACAGCCCAAACGGGCTCGCACGGCGACTACTATCCCTTGAGCGGTTGGCGCCTGCTCGACCCCGAGGCCGGCCCAGGCGACCCCATCTACGTGCGCGCGCCACTCGCCGTACGCTTCACGGTGGGCGAGAGCGCGGGCGAGACGACCTACGAACCCACCTACGACCCCGTGACCGGGACCCACGTGCTCGACCTCGCGAGCACGGGCATCGATCCGTTCGGGCCGCCCGTGACCGTGCATGCCTGGCTGCTGGCCGACCACACGCCAAGCGTCGTGAGCGCCCCGCTGGTCGTCAGCCTGCCCTGAGGCCCCCCGGTGCGCGCGGTTTCCGCGCCTTCGCCCCGATTGGGCGGCCCAAGTCTGCCCCGATCACCACGCGGGCGGCTCTGGGATCGCGGTCGGAGGCCCGTCGAGGGCGGCCAGGTCGTCCGGCGTGTTGACGTTGGTGAGCCGCATGCCCGGTGCGATGGGCACCCGCTCGGTGCGACACGCGTCGTACACGAGCAGGATCTTGCGCACGCCGACGGCCAGCGCCCGGTCGAGCAGCGGCAGCACCCGGCGGCGGTACACGGCAAACAAAGGCTCCAAATGGCCGGTGTCGGGGTGCACGGGGACGACGATGTCGGCTTCCCCCCGCGCCCGGCGCAGCACGTCGCGGAGCAGCGCGGCCGGAAACCGCGGCACATCGCACGGCAAGACGAACACGGTCTCGTACGTCGCGCGGGCGAGTGCCGAGGCCACAGCCATCATGGGGCCCTCGTCGCACACGCGGTCGCGCACGATGTCGACGCCCAGGAAGGCGAAACGTTCGGGGGCACCCGTCGCCACCAGCACCTCGTCGAAGTGGGGCCGTACGGCATCGACGACGTGCGCGACGAGCGGCTTGCCCTGAAACGGCACGAGGGCCTTGTCGACCCCCATTCGGCTGCTTCTGCCGCCGGCCAGCACGACGACCGTGGCCGGACGCCGCAGGGTCCACGCGCCCTCGCGAAACGTTAGGGCCGCCGCGGGGTTGTCGGCCGTCGGATCGGGGTCGGCAGGCCATTCGGCGTCGAAGCGCAGGTCGGCGGGCGCCGCGGCGGTTCCTGGAGGCGTGAGCGACACGCTGAGCCCGGGCGAGACGCCTGGAAGCGGTGCATCCGATTCGCACACGACCGGTAGCGCTGGGTCGAGGGCCTCGGCCAGGGTCTGCAGCGCCGCGGCGACGCCGTCGGGCCCGGCCCGCAGTGAGAAGGCGCGCGCGGCGCCCGCCGCCAGAAACTGGCAGCTGTCGCGCGGCCCGTGCCGGCTGACCTCCTCCGCCAGGCAGAACAACGGCCGTACGTCGTCGGCCGGTGCGACGTCTCCGGCCGCATCCGCCGCACCGTCGCCCCGGGGCCCGGAAACGCGCACGGCCTGCACGCCGCCCGCCCCTGCCGCCTGCCGCAGGGCGGCGAGCGCAACCCGGGTCTTGCCCGCGTGCGGCAGAGCCGACGTAACGAGGAGCATGGAGGGCCAGTCCACGAGAAGGTCCTTTCGTTCGCCACGGCGGCGGCTGGGCCACGCGGGTCCTTCGGTGCGCCCCCAGCCGGCCGCCTCCGCCGAACGCCCCTATCGTAGCCCGGATCGGGCCCGTTTCTTCCATGGCGCGCACGCCGCGCAACGGCGCGGGGTGGGGGGCAACAAACGCTGCCTGTGGACGGGGGGTTGTCCCCAGAGTCGTCAGGTGGGCGCTCGAATGGCGCGCAGACGCGGATGGTTGGCGGTGGCGGGTGGTCAGGCGTCAGGCGGGGCGGGCGGGAAGCGCGCGCGGCGCGCCCGGCCGCCCGCGCGCGGCCGTCGGGCGCGAGGTCGGACCCGCCGGGTTTGCTGCGGAGCCGCCACGCCAGGCGCAGAGGGCGCTGAACCCCGGCCGGAGAAGGGAGCCGGCTGACGGCGGCGCCCGGTCTTGGCGAGGTACTCCGTCGAGCAGCTCGAGGGTCGCCGCGAGCCCGAAGCGGTCGAGGCAAACGTCGAGCCAGGCGTCGAGGCTGGAGCGCTCGTTGACGACTGGGGCGCTCATGCCGCCGCCTCGATCGCGGCGCTGCCGGGCTCGGCGTCGCCGGTCAGTTCGCCGACGTCGCCCGCCATCTCGGGCTGTCGCTCCCGGATGACCTTTTCGAGACGTTCGGCCAGCGCCGGTTGCTCTTCGAGCGCTTTTCGCGCGGCCTCCTTGCCCTGCCAACGTTCGCCTTCGAACGACAGCCAGGCGCCGCTCTTCTCGACGATGTCGAGGGCCACCCCCATGTCGAGGAGTTCGCCCGCCCGCGAGATGCCGCGCCCGTACAGAATGTCGAACTCGGCCTTGCGAAAGGGCGGCGCCAGCTTGTTCTTGGCGACCGTCACGCGCGTCCGGCTGCCAATGACCTGCTCGCCTTGCAGGATGCGCCCGGTGCGGCGGATGTCGAGGCGCACCGAGGCGTAGAACTTGAGCGCGTTGCCGCCGGTGGTGGTTTCGGGGCTGCCAAACAGCACGCCGACCTTGGTGCGCAGCTGGTTGACGAACAGGACGCTCACGCCGTTGCGGTGCGTGGCAGCACCAAGTTTGCGTAGCGCCTGGCCCATGAGTCGCGCCTGCAACCCGACGTGGCTGTCGCCCATCTCGCCGTCGATTTCGGCCTGCGGCACGAGCGCCGCCACCGAGTCGACCACGATGAGGTCGACGCCGTCGGCACCCGCCAGCCGGTCGACGATTTCGAGCGCCTGCTCGCCCGAGTCGGGCTGAGCGATGAGCAGGTTCGCCACGTCGACACCCAGGGCGGCGGCATAGCGCACGTCGAGCGCGTGCTCGGCGTCGATGAAGGCCGCCACGCCGCCCAGGCGCTGCACCGAAGCGATGGCGTGGAGGGTGAGCGTGGTCTTGCCGCTCGATTCGGGCCCGTAGATCTCGATGACCCGCCCGCGCGGCAGCCCCCCGATGCCGAGGGCCAGATCGAGCCCCACGGAGCCCGTCGGAATGACCCCGATCTCGGGCGCCCGTTCGTCGCCGAGTTTCATGATGGTCCCCTTTCCGAAAACCTTGTCGAGTTCGGCCAGCACGCGCGACAACACACCCGTCTTCTCCTTCTTGCTCATGGCGCAATCTCCGGCCGGGTTCGCCGCTCACGCGGACGACCCGGATTCCTGGGTCCGCCCGAGGCCACTGCGGCCTCGGGGCGCGGACCGTGAAAGGGCTTTGGGCAACGCCACTTGCGCGCCCGATGGAGCGAACCTGGCAATCCGACCTGGGGGCAACGCACGCCGGGCCCACGCGCGACCGCTAGGTGGCGGCGGGCAGAAGCGGCCCCTCGCGGGCGCCGACGACTCCGCACGACCCACCGCGAGACCCTCCCGGGTCGACGCCTCCCCCGCCCGGGCCGCAGGAGTGCCCGGCCCCATTCGCGCGGGGCTGGCCACTTCCGTCGCCTTCAAAGTCGGGGGCGCGGTACCGAATGGCCTCCTCGACATGCTCGATGCTCAGCGCCTCGGCGCCGGCGAGGTCGGCGAGCGTACGGCCGAGTTTCAGAATGCGGTGATAGGCCCTTGCACTCAGGCCGAGTTTGTCGACCGCCCGCGCGAGCAGTGCCTTGGCGGCGCCGTCGAGACGACAGAGGCGGGCGATCTCACGGGGGCCCATCTCCGCGTTGCAGCGGACGGGCGTTCCGCGAAACCGGTGCTGCTGGCGGGCACGCGCGGCGTCGACCCGGGCGCGCACCGTGGCCGACGATTCCTCGGGCTGCTGCCCGAGCAGGTCGCGCAGCGGCAGGGAGCGCACTTCGACGTGTAGGTCGATGCGGTCGAGCAGAGGCCCCGAGATACGGGCCCGGTAGCGCTGCACCGCCTGGGCACTGCACTGACACGGGTGGCGCGGGTCTTTCAGGTAGCCGCAGGGGCAGGGGTTCATGGCCGCCACGAGCATGAAGCTCGCGGGAAACGTAACCCGGGAGCGGGCCCGCGCCACGGTCACCTGACGATCTTCGAGCGGCTGGCGCAAGACTTCGAGCGCCTGACGGCGAAACTCGGGCAGTTCGTCGAGGAACAGCACACCATTGTGGGCGAGCGAGACTTCGCCCGGTCGCGGAAACGAACCGCCGCCCGCGAGCGCCACGTCGCTCACGGTGTGGTGCGGCGCCCGAAACGGGCGCTGCCGGATGAGCCCGCTGTCCTGGGGCAGCAGATCGGCCACGCTGTAGATTTTCGTGGTCTCGATCTGCTCGGGCAGACTCATGGTGGGCAGGATGGTGACGAGCCGCCGCGCCAGCATGGTTTTGCCCGAACCGGGAGAGCCGTGCATGAGCAGGTTGTGCCCGCCGGCCGCGGCCAGCTCGATGGCGCGTTTGGCCATGTGCTGCCCGCGCACGTCGGCGAGGTCGATGCCGCTGTCGCCGACGGCGGGCTCGGCCGTCGACCGGGCGGGCGCGAGTTCGACCGCACCGTCGAGCCACGCAACGAGGTCGCGCAGGTGCGCCACCCCGTTGACCGCAATGCCCTGGACGACCGCGGCCTCCGCCACATTGGCCGCCGGTACCACGATGCGCGCGTAGCCCAGTTCACGGGCAAGGAGCGCCACCGGGAGCACGCCCGACACGCGCCGCACCTCGCCATCGAGCCCGAGCTCGCCGTAGAACAGAGCCTCGTCGACGCGGGCCGCGCGCGCCTCGCTCCGACCGGCGAGCAGCCCGATGGACAGCGGCAGGTCGTACGCCGTGCCGCCCTTGCGTACGTCGGCCGGCGCCAGGTTGACGACCACCCGGCCGTCCGGGAAAGGCTCACCGCTCTGTCGGATGGCGGAGCGCACGCGAACCTGGCTCTCGCGCACAGCCGCCTCGGGCAGCCCGACGACCGTGAACTGGCTCAGCCCCCGAGCGGTGTCGACTTCGACCCAGACGAGAAACGCGTCGACACCCAGGACCCCGGCTGATGCGACTCGAATGACCATGACAGCCCCCTTGCGGGTGTGCGCCCGGCCCGCGGAGGGCCACCCGCCCCCGCCGCGACCGTGCGGCTGGGGCCCAAGCAAGGGCGGTGCCAACGATTTAATGTAGTATTTTCAATTAATTGAACGCTTTCGCCGGCCGCTCCGAGTCCAACTGTCTGGACGGGATGGGCGGCCGACGCCGGCCGAGCGGCGCGGCGCCCCATCCAGAAACAGACCCAATTCCAGGTGGTTGGGAGGATGGAGGCCGGGCAGGACGCGGCAGTCCAATCCTTGGACCTCCAACCGCGGGAGCACCCGCGGCCGGCCGCTCCCGATGGCCGTCGCGACGCGCCTTGGCTACAATGCGGCTCGCTTGGGGTACGCGGTCGCGCGCCGCGTGGGACGTGGCCGGCCGAGCCCGCAGACGCACGGAGGGGACCATGCTTCCGATCGCACGCGAACAGGCGCTCCAACTGCTCGAAGAGCGGGTGTCTTCTCCCGCGCTGCGCAAGCACGGACTGGCGACCGAGGCCATCATGCGCGCCCTGGCGCGGCGGTTCGGGGAAGACGAAGACCTGTGGGGCATCACCGGGCTGCTCCACGACCTCGACCTCGAACTCATCGGCAACGACATGACCCGGCACGGCCTCGTGACCTGCGACATCCTGGCCGAACGCGGTTTTCCGCCCCGTGCGCTTCAGGCCATCAAGGCGCACAACGGCGATGTGCTCGGCATCGAGTGCACCGACCCCTTCGACTTCGCGCTCACGTCCGCCGAATCCATGACGGGGCTGATCTCGGCCGCGGCCCTCGTGCAGCCCTCGCGTGCGCTCGCCGACGTCAAGGTCAAGTCCATCGTGAAGCGCATGAAAGAGAAGCGCTTTGCTGCCAACGTAAGCCGCGAGCGCATTCGCCAGCACGAGTCGCTCGGCTTGCCGTTCGCCGAGTTCTGCGCCCTCTCCATCGCCGCGATGCAGGCCATCGCCCCCGAACTCGGGCTGTAGCGCGCGAGCCCCTCAGCCCATTCGCCCTGCCCCTGCCCTCGTCCGCTCCGCCGGGCATGCCCGCGCAACGGCCCGTGAATAGTTTCCGCCGACCGACGTCCGAACGGCCGTGTTGGGTGCCCCCGATAAGGCTCCCCCGAAAACGGAAAGGAAGAAACCCATGAGACGCTATGCCCTCATTGCCCTCGCGATCTGCGCGCAGCTCGCCCTCGGCGCCGCCGGCGCCGCCGCGAGCCCGCCTCCCGTCGAGCCGGGCTGGGTCTGGGTGGATGGCTATCGGCTGGTCGACGGCACGCTCGTCCCGGGTTTCTGGCGCCAGTCGGAACTGCCCGGACACATCTGGGACGGTCCCTCGTACGACGTCGACGGCACGGTCCAGCTGGGCTGGCGCCCGGTCGACCCTGCCCCGGCCGGCTACGTGTGGGTGTCCGGTCACCCCGGCCCGGATGGCTACTTTGTGCCGGGCTTCTGGCGCCCCGTGCGCCAGACCGGCTTCGTGTGGCAACGCGGCCACTTCACCTACGACGGACGCTACGTGCCGGGCCACTGGCAGCCGGTGGCGGCAGCGCCGGCCGGCTCCGTCTGGGTGCACGGTCACCGCGGCCCCGCCGGCTACTACGTGCCCGGATTCTGGCGGCAACGGCACCTGGCGCACTTCGCCTGGGTCGACGGCGTCTACGTGCGCGGCGTGTGGACGTGGGGCGACTGGCACCCGGTCCGGTCCGCACCGGCCGGTCACGTGTGGGAGCCGGGGCACCGCGACGTCGCGGGCTACTGGGTGCCGGGCTTCTGGCGCGAAACGCAACGCACAGGCTTCGTGTGGGTTGCCGGCAGCTACGATGGGCTGACCTGGGTCTGGGGAGACTGGCGCCCGCGCCACACGCCGGCCGGCCTGGCCTGGGTGCCCGGCTACCGCGCCCCGCAGGGCTATTGGGTGGCCGGCTTCTGGCGGCCCGCGCATCGCGGAGGCTACATGTGGCGCGACGGCGGCTACGCGGATGGCCGATACGTTGCCGGCGGCTGGGTCCGGGGTCACGCCGCTGACCGCTACATGCCGACGCATCGCACGCCGCCGGCACGCGCCTACGCAGCGGCGCTGCCGCCCCGGCCGCCAGCCCGCGCCTCGGAAGCCCACGGCGTGGGCTACGCCCCGGCGGGTGCCGTGGCGGTGTACAACCGAGAGCAGCACCGGGCCGAGTACTACGTGCCGCACGAAGCGGCCCGCCGGCTGCGCGACGACCGCCGCTACCTGCACGTCAGCGAGCGCGAGCTCGCGTCGGCGGCCTCCCCGCGCGTGCCGGGCAACATGGCACGGCCGCCGGAGCCCACCCGCGCTCCGGTGCGCTATCGCAGTCCCGCGGAGGCCCAGGCCGCCGCCCCGAGCCGCCCCGTTGCCGCGCCCACGGCCCCGGCCTACGCCCACGGCTCTGCCAATGCCCGTCCCGCGGCCGCCGCCCCGAGCCGCCCCGTTGCCGCGCCCACGGCCGCGCCCGCTGCCCGGCCCACGGCCCCGGCCTACGCCCACGGCTCTGCCAATGCCCGTCCCGCGGCCGCC
>CAYRCM010000081.1:0-22963 GCA_964422715.1 uncultured Myxococcales bacterium
CCCGACGCCCCCGCGCTCGACGCGTCGGCCGGCGACGCCGCGCCTCCCGGCGACGCGCCGGGTGCGCCCGACCTGCCGCTCGCCGATGTCGCGGCGTCCGACGGGGTTCTCGCCGACGCACGGGCCGACTCCGGCAGCGGCGACGACCTGCCGCCCGAGGCCGGCGCATTCGATGCCCCGTGGCCCCTGGACTTCGGAGCCGATGACGGCGGGCCGGCTCCGGACGGCGACGTGGCGGCCGAGTGTCGCACCGCGGCCGACTGCGACGACGGCGACCCTTGTACGGCCGACGTCTGCGAGCCCCCAGGCCGCTGCGTCCACGGGCCCACGGCCGCCCCCTGCGACGACGGCGACCCCTGCACCGACGGCGATTGGTGCGTCGCCGGCGTGTGCGCGGGCGGTTTCGCCACCGACTGCGACGATGGCAACCAGTGTACGAAGGATCGCTGCGACGTGGCCTTCGGCGGCTGCTACCACGTCGAGGTCACGGTGGCCTGCAACGACGGCAACGCCTGTACGGTGGGCGATGCGTGCGTCGAGGGGGTCTGCCGCAGCGGTCAGCCGCGCGTCTGCGACGACGAAAACGTCTGCACCGACGACGTGTGCGACCCGACGATGGGCTGCAAGTTCCTGCCGCGCATCGGGTCCTGCGACGACGGCGACGCCTGCACGGCCGCCGATGTCTGCGTGCTCGGCCAGTGCGTCCCGGGCCCGCCGCCCGATTGCGACGACCTGAACGACTGCACCGAGGACGCCTGTCTGCCGCAAGTCGGTTGTGCGTCCTCGCCCGTCGCGGGGGCACGCTGCGACGACGACGACCTCTGCACGCTGCACGACCGCTGCACCGTCGACGGCGATTGCGTCGGAGACGGCACGCGCAGTTGCGACGACGGCGACGCGTGCACCGCCGAGTGGTGCGAACCCGCGTTCGGCTGCGTCTACGAACCGGCCAGCGGTCCCTGCGACGACGGCAACCCCTGCACCGACGGCGACCTGTGCGTGCTCGGCGCCTGCACGCCGGGTCCGAACGGCTGCCCCTGCCAGACCGCGGTCGAGTGCCAGCCGTACGACGACGGCAACCTCTGCAACGGGGTGCTGCGCTGCGCGGCGGGGGCCTGCGTCGTCGACCCGGCCACGGTGGTGACGTGCGACCCGAGCGCCGACAGCGACTGCCTCCGAATCCGCTGCGAGCCCGAGAGCGGGCTGTGCGTGCCCGAACCGGAGCCCGACGGACAACCCTGCGCCGACCACGACGACTGCCACGCGTACGGCGCGTGCGTCGGCGGCGAATGCGTTGGCGAGCCGCTCCTCTGCGATGACGGGAGCGACTGCACCGAAGACACGTGCAACCCCGAGGGCGGCTGCGCCTTCGTCCCGCGCGAGGGCACGTGCGACGATGGCGACCGCTGCACCACCGACGACCGCTGCGCCGCGGGCCAGTGCGGCGGCGACCTCGTCGACTGCACCGATTCGATCGCCTGCACGCTCGACCGCTGCGCGGCGAACTCCGGGGCCTGCATCCATGAGCCCACGAGCCCCATCGGGCAGCGCGTCGTGTCGTTCCTCCTCCGCGACACGAACCCGCACTCGCCGACCTACGACCAGCTCCTCGACCCGTTCGACTTCACGCCGGGCCCCATCCGCTTCCTCGGGCTCTACTCCTGTGGGTGAGGCCACTGTTGGCCGCAGTCTGCGGCCATTCGTACGCTCCAAAACGACTACGCGGACCTGGGTGCGCCCGTGGCGTTCTTCGTGCTCAATGCCAAGGGCAATGCGGCCGACTCCTCGGCCTGGTTTGCCGAGCACGCCCAGGCCGGCGAGGATCCGCCGCCGTCCCGCTTCCCCATCCTGCTCGACACGTTCGCCGTCGACGCCGAATCGCGCCTGTGCACGCAGGCCTACCGCGTGACCCTCGTCGACCCGAACGGCATCATCCGCTTCCAGCAGTACGCCGACCTGATGCAGCCGGCCGACCGGCAGACGGTGCGCAACACCATCGATGCCCTGCTCGCCGAGTTCCCCACCGCCTGGCGCTGGCAGGAGCGTTGACAGGTCGCGCGCCGCGCGCCACACTGCCTCCGGTTGGGCCCTGTCTCTTCACAACCCAGGAGAACAAAGCATGAATCCCGAGTGGATCGTGGCGGCCTTTCACTTCCCCGGCATCCTGGTGCTGCCCATCGCGGCAGTCCTGGCCTTCGTCCTCGGCAGCATCGTCGGCGGCGTCAAGGGCGAAGGCGCGGTCGCCATGTTGCGCGGGCTCGAAGCGGCCCTGCTGGCCGCCATTGGAGCGCTCCTGGCGTCCGTCTTCACCGGGCTGCTGTTGATGCTGATGGGCGTCGAAACGGGGCCGCGGCTCTTCATCGGTTGGGGCTTCTTTCTCTGGCCGGGCGCGGTCGACAGCGGCCCGGCCATTTTCGGCAAAGGCCCCTACGCCACGGCACCCGACGTGCTGCTCTGGTTTGCCCGCGTCGTCGGCGCGTTTGCCGGCATGCTGGACGGCATCTGGAAGATTCATCGCTGGAAGGGCCCCGGGGTGGCCACGTTCCTGCTGGACTACACCTGGGGGCTCGCCGGCACGCTGAACGGCTGCCTGTTCCACCTCATCAACTTCGCCTGGGCCGGTCACGCCAACACGTCGGCCGACGAGCGCCAGGGGGCGCATGCCTACGCGCGCGGTTTCGCTTTCAAGAGCGGCTTCGCCGTGACGCAGGGCTGCGTCATGAGCAACATGAGCGGCTACGGGCCCGGCAGCACGCTGTTTCGCCACGAGAACGTGCACGTCTGGCAGAACCGCGCGTTCGGGCCGTTCTTCACCCTGACCTACCTCGGCTGGATGGCCGTCATGCTCATCCCCGCCATGATCGCGTCGGCCATCACCAAGACGGCCGTGGGCGACGGCATCCAGGCCTGGTGCTACTGGAGCAACCCTTGGGAAGCCTGGGCCTACGCCGCCGCGGGTCAGAACCGGAGCGGCACCATGGTCTGGGGCGGCGTCGCGGTGGTCATCGGGTCGGTGATCTTCTTTGGCGCGGTCGTGGCGCTGGCGGTTTGGGGCGGCATCGCGCTCTGGCGGTAGCCGTGGGGCCGCGGGCGGGGACGGTCAGGGACAGTCGGGGCCCGCGGGAGCGACGTCGTCGGGCGCCCGCCAGAGCGGCCGGTTGCTCTGTTCGCAGGCGGCCACACAGCCGTCCATGGCGTTGTTGCAGGCCGCCTGCGTGGCACACGGCCCCTCGCAGGTGGCGGCCTTGCGCGCGCAGGCCTCGTGGCAGTCGAGCGGGTCTTGCACACCGACTTGGGCCACGGCGCGGAAAGCGGCGGCCGCGCGCTTCACGAGAGCGCGCACGTCGTTTTTCGCGTAGGCCTCGGGCTGGCGACGGAACTGCTCGATCTCCGAACGCAGGCCGTTCGTCGTGGGCAGCACGGCCGCCACGAGCGGCAGGTCGAGCGCTGCCCCAAGGGCCTCGGCAGCGCCCACTGCACCCTCGGAGCGCTGGCGCTGGGCGGCCTCGTCGGCCCGTTCGAGCGCCAACGTCGCCACGAGCCGGCGGGCCACGGCCGGCAGGGCATGCGGATCGAGCCCCAGCGGCAGCCCCTGGAGCGTGTCGAGCAGGCCGCGCGCATCGGCGAGCCGGCCCGCCCCGGCCAAGGCGTCGAGCAGTTGCAGGCCGGCAGCCTGGAGCGGCAGGCGCGCCGCTTCGCCTCCGGCGGCGAGGGCCGGGGCGAGGCCGCGCAGCGCCTCGCCGTAGCGCCGGGCGAGGCGCGAGAGCGGCTCGCCGGCGGCACTTGGCACCCCGGACGCGAGCAGGTTGTTGAACGCCGACGCGGCGATCACGAGGGCCGCGAGCCCCCCTGCGGTCGCGTCTGCCTGCGCGCACAGGGTCTTGAGGCCGTCGAAGGCGGCGGCGGCGCGCCCCGCGGCCAATTCGCGACGCGCCCGGCGCACCTCGGCCTCCGCCCGGATGGCGAGCACGCGGCGGGCCGTCGTGAGTTCACTGGCAAAGGGCAACAGGCCCTCCGCGATGCGCGCGGCCTCGGCGTCGTTGCCGGAACGCACGGCGGCGAGGTACGCGGCGACGAATTCGCCCGCCGGCCGAAACACGAGCGGCGTGGCCTGCCCGCCCCGCACGACCACGAGGCCCGTCTGCGAGCCGAACAGCCCCGCAACGGGCGCGGCACCGGGCAGTTGACCGACGGCCTGCGTGCGGCCGTCGCGTCCCGCGAGCACGACGAGCGTGAGCCCGCCGCCAAACCCGGGCCAGGCCGCGGCCACGTCGGCGCCGAAAGCGGCGAGCGTGACGTGTTCGCCCGAGCCGGCGAGCGGACGACGCCAGACGATGCGCCCCGTCGCGCGGTCGAGGGCCTGCACGGTGAGGCCGGCCCCGTCGCGCAGAGCGAACGCCACGCGGTCGGTGCCCACGCGCACGGGCAGCGTGGTCAACACGGGCATGCCGCCCGGGGCCGCGGCCGGCGCCGGCAGGGCGGGCCCCGGCGCAAGCGCATAGGCAAACACCGCGGCGCCGCTGAGCGGCACGATGCCGCAGCGCTCGACGGTCGAGGGACAGGCGGGCAGCGGGAGCGTGCTCTTGACCGCCCCGCTCTCGGGGTCGAGCGTGTCGACGCGGCTCGGGCCCCCGCCCCGCGAGTCGGCGCGCCACACGTACACGGCGTCGGCATCGCTCCAGGCCTCGCGGACGGCGAGCGACCCGACGCGCGGGTCGGGCACCGCGGCAGGCACCCGCCAGCGCAGCCGGCCGAGCCCCGGGGCCACGGCGACGAGTTCGCTCGGGTTCGTGGTGGTCACGAGAATCCAGCGTTCATCGGCGAACACGCGCTCGACCGGGCCGACCGTGACCCAGGCCGGCCAGAGTTCGGCGCCCGTGGCGACGTCGATCGGCAGGATGGCGTCGGGGCGCGCGCCGATGCCGGCCAGCACGGCACGCCGCTCGTCGATGTGCGCGAGCCGCAGATTGCAGCTGCCGTCGGGCTGGCAGCCAAGGGCATAGCGCAGGCTGCGCGAGCCGTCGGCCGGCCGCAGCGCCAGGAGATCGCCCGCGGCGACGACCAGCGTGTCGTCGGGCAACGTCTGCACCTGGGTCAGCGGCGCGCCACCGGCAGAAAAACGCCACCGGATGTGGCCTGCCGCGAGGTCGTACGCGCTGATGGTCGTGACCGTGTCGTGCACGACCAGATTGCCGAGACGAACGGCCTGCGGCTGCGCCGCGTCGGCAGCCGGGTCCGGGCTGGGCGCCGGGTCGGCGGCGGGCTCGGCATCGAGGCGTGCCGGCTCGGGTTCGGCGACCGGGGCGAGGCCGTCGCCCTGGGTCTCGACGACCGTACCGTAGACGGGCCGCACCGAGACGGGGACCGCCTGGGCGGCGTCGAGCAGCGAATCGTCGGCGGCCGCGCGGGCCCCCGTGAGGATGACGAACGCCGCGAGCGTCGCCCGATGCAGGGCCCGCACCCGGGGCGACGGTCGCAAGGCCGGATGGCCGACGCCCCCTACGACGTGCGGTGTGCGCCTCGCGCCCAGCGTGTCTCTGCCTCGTGTCACCACGGCCTCCATCCTCTCCGCGGGCTGCTCCGCGGGCCCGGCGGCAAGGTAGCAGCGCGCGCCGGGCCGTGCAAATCAGCGGGACGGAGCGCTGGGGCTTGCCGGCGCGAAGGCGTAGAGCGCGCCGCCATAGTCGAGCACGAAGAGCCGCCCCCCACCCGGCACGGCCCCGGCCGGCAGCGGCACACCGAGGGCGCGCTGCCAGACGATCTTTCCCGTGGCGGCGTCGAGGGCCACGACCCGACCGTCGTCGAGCGTCGTGAACACGGTGTGGCCGACGAGCACGGGAGACGCCGACACGGCCGAGCCGCGCCGGTTCATCGCGAAGCTGAGCAGCGGCGGCGGCGCCGGCAGCCGCCAGCGGACGCGCCCGGTGCGGGCTTCGAGCGCGAGCAGCCCCTGCGAAGTGCTGGCGGCCAGCACGAGGTTGCGCCCGAGGCTCAGCGGCGCGGCGGTGGTCGGCCCGAACGGCTGTTCCACGCGCCAACGCGGCTTGCCCGTCTGGCGGTCGAGCAGCGTCAGGGCGCCATCGGTTTGTACGAGCACCCCCTCGGACACGATGACCGGGCCCACCGTGGCGCGCTCGACGGGGCTGCGCCAACGCTCGCTCGGTCGTTCGGCGCCGCTGCGCCGGTAGGCGACCACCCCGGAGCTGAGCCCGCCGCGGTAGATCCACTCGCCCTGCACGGCGGCGGCGGCCTGGGTCAGCGCGTCTTCGCGGCCGACGGCCGGCAGCGTCCAGCGCGCGCGCCCGGTCGCGAGATCGAGGAGCGTCGGGCGCCGGTGGCCGCACACGAGCACGTCCCGCCCGTGCACGTGCGGCGGGCAGGCCATCCAGTGGAAGGCAAACGCCGGCGGGGACTCGGCCGAAAGGTCGTAGCGCCAGCGGACGGCCCCGGTGCTGGCGTCGAGGGCGAGCACGGTGCCCGTCTCGAGTTGCGCCACCACGGTGCCCTCGCCGAGCGCCACGCTGTGGCGCACGCTCGCGCCGGTCGGCTGCGACCACAGCACGACGCCCGTTGCGGCGTCGATGGCCGCCACGCGCGCCCCCGGCGTGTCGAGCCGGCCGCGGTCGGCGAGCGCCACGTAGACGCGCCCCTTCGCGTAGGCCGGCGACTGCACGAGCGCCTCGCCGCCGAGCGGCCGCACCCAGGACAACGCGAGCGGCAACGGCAGCCGCGTGCGGCTGTGCCCGCTGCGCGCGCCGTCGCCACGGAACGTCGTCCAGATGGAGGGGACGCCGGCGGGGCGTGGGCCGGAAGGGCCGCGGCCGCGCGCCGCGGCACTCGGCGCGGCCGCCGGAGCCGGGGCCCCGGGCGGAGGGCCGGCCGCGACGAAATCGCGCCGCGCGGTCCACGGTTGGTTCGCCCCGTCGGTGGCGGTCAGTTCGAGCCGATAGCGCCCGGCGGGGAGATCGGCCGGCAGCGGCGCGCTCCACACGAAGCCGCCGCCGGGGGTGAGGCCGCCCTCGATGGCCGGTTGCGCCGTTGCGAGCGCCTTCAAGCGGTAGCTGACGGACACGACCCCGGCCGCGCCGTCGGCTGCCGTGGCCACGATGGCGCCCGCGCGGTCGCGCCCCTCCGGGTCGGGCGAGACGATGGTGAGCCAGTGCTCGGCCTCGAGCAGGCGATATTCGGTCTCGAAATGACGGCCGTCGTGGCGCAACAGCATGACGCCGGGCGGCGAGAAGTCCCAGCCGCCCATGAGGCTCGTCGACGTGTTGACGATGGCGGGGCCGCCCTCGCCCCCGAACGTGAGGACCTGGTTGCCGTGCCAATGGCCCGTGACCACGGCGAGCGGCGCCCCTTCCTTGATGAGCCGGCGGATGCTCGAACGCCGCGGGTAGTGGTGCTGCACGAGAACGGTCGGCCGGCCCACCTCGCGGGCGAGTTGGAGGTCGCGGTGCGTCCAGGCGTCGAGCGGCGTGCCCACGTCGGCCGCGTAGGTGAGCGTGAAGTGCACGCCGCCGAGATCGAAGGCCTGGAACACGGGGCCCATGAACCGCTCGTATTCCTCGCCCCAGCGCGGCCCGCGGCCCTTGTCATGGTTGCCCATGAGGTAGCGGATGGGCCGCTGCAGGGCGGCGAGCCCCTTCGTGAGCCGCTCGAACTGGCCGGCCCGGCTGTGGTCGGTCAGGTCGCCCGTGGCGAGCACGACATCGGGGACCGGCCGCATGCGGTCGAGAAACGCGCTCAGGCGGGCCAGCCAGCGGGCATCGCTCGCCGCATCGTGGCGGCCCATGTGCAGGTCGGTGACCTGGGCCACGGTGAAGCCCACGCCGCTCGGCCCGCCCTCGACCAGCCCGAAGCGCAGCGTGTCGGCCGTGTTGTCGCGCAGCGCGAAGGCCCGCGACGGTCGGGCACCCGTCGGCGCCTGGACCTGGACCCACTGCGGCAGGGTCGGATCGGCGCGCACGACGACGCGCCCCTCGGCGTCGCTTTTCAGGTGGGCGAAGCCGTGGGTCACGACGACCCCGGGCCAGCCCGGCTCGTCGCTGCCCTGTTGCCCGTTGCCGTCGCGGTCGCGATAGACGACGACCGAGACGTCGTGAGCGTCGGCCGCGGCTCCCGGCGCCTGCGACGGAGCGGTGGCGACGGGCGCCAGGAGGCCGCTGCGCAACGCCGCGGCCCAGGTGAGCACGTTCGAGAGCAGGGAACGCGCGTAGCCCCGCTGCTTCGCGTTCGCCCCACCGAGTGCGATCTTGTCGGCGGGCAGCGCCGAGAGCACGACCGCACCGGCGCCGACCCGCGCGAGCGCCAACACCGGCCGCGTGCCGTCGGCGGCGGCGGCGAGCACGATGTCGAAACCCCGCACGTCGACGAAGGCATCCTCGGCGCCGCACAGCCCGGCCGCGAGCCCGCGGCAGGCGGCCTTGAGGCGCCACTCGGCGAGTTCGGCCTCAGCGAGCGCGTTTGGCGAGCGCACGAAAGGGTGGTCGGCCTGGACCAGGCGCGGACGCTCGACCGCCGTCTCGCCGCGGCGCGCGCGCAGCGGCTCGGGCAGCCACGGTTCGGCGGGCCGCTCGCTCGCGCGCTGCGCCAAGATGACGACCACGCCGCCGGCCGCCATGAAGGCGCGGAGATCGGCATCGGACCGCGCGAGCCCCTTGCGCACGCCGAGATCGGCCGTGGCAAACGACCCGACGACGAGCACGCCCGCGCCCTGAACGTCGAGGCGCCCACCCTGAAGACGCCGCGTGCGGTCTTCGACCGGGCCAAGGCCGGCCATGCCCTTCGTAACCGTGCGGACGAGGCCCGCGAGCCCGGAGACCCCCGTGTAGGGGTCGGCCACGTCGATGACGGCCACGGTCGGCTTCGGCCCGTTGCCCGCCTTCGCGAGCAGTGGACCGGGCGCGCCTGCAACGAGCCCGGTCAGCGCGAGGAGCCAGAGTGTGATGCGGCGGCCGCGTCTTTCGCCCTGTGTTGCGCACCCCATGATCGCGTCGTCCTCTCGGGCGGGCCCCGCCGGGCCCGCAAGCAAGCGCGGAAGGGTAAGGCGGTTCGCTTCCCTTGTCACGGGGGCGGGCGCAGCGGAGAACCCCGCTCGCGCGGGGGCCTACTGGGGCAGGGCGGGCAGCCGGCCTTCGACGAGCCGGAAATGGTCGCGGTCGGCCGCAAAGGCCGTGTCGAGGTCGGCGGGGGTGAAGCCCGACGGGTCGCTGAACGCCTCGATCTCACAGAGTTTCAGGAACTTGGCGACGGCTTCGGAGCAGATCAGTTTGCGCGGACTCGACCACGGGTTGCGCAGTCGCTTGCCCCAACGGCGCCGCAGGAAATGGAGCAGGCTGAGGCTGTCGTACTCGGCCCCGAGGTCCATCGCCAGCCGGCGCAGGGCCGCCAGTTGCCGTTCGAGCGGAATGGCGAGCTCGTAGGCCGCCACGAGCCGGTTGTGACGGCGCCACTTCTTCCACAGTTTCAGGTGGAAGCCCTTGCCCGTGGCTTCGAACACGAGCACCTTGTCGAGCGTCGTCGAGCGGAAGGTGATGAGCGCATGGCTCACGCGCGACCGTGTCACCCACTGGATGAAGCGGGAGGCGAAGCCGCGCGCCGTCGACACGCAGACGCGGATGGAAACCTCCGCCCCGAGCCCCCCCGTCCCCGCCGCTTCGAGCGCGCCCCCCGTGCCGAGGCGCCCGTCCGTCCCTGCTTCTGCCATGCGTTCCCCCTGGCGGCGCCGAAACCGCTCTCGCGGCCGCCGGCCGTGCGGCGGCGCGGGGAAGTGTCCCGCCGCACTCGCAGGCGGTCAAGCCCCCAGAATCGGTCACCGCGCCGAGGTCCGAGCGGGCGGGGCCGGCGGGGCCGAGCGCAAGGAGGCAAGCCGATCTGGGCGCAGTCGTAGGAGCGCTCCGGCCAGCACCAAATCGGCGCGGCCGACACCGCGATTGGCCCTGGATCCGCCCGCGAATCCCGGTGCGCGTGACGGGTTCTGGGCCCAACGGCCGGGTTGCACGGCCCCCGACCGCGTTGTATGGTGGCGCGGCTGCGCCCAGGGTAGCCCCCGTCCCGCTCATGCGGCCGCAGTGGCGCGCCGGACGCCAGGCATGGACATCGTTCGCCATCGGGTCAACACGCTCTCCGACCTGCGCACCCTGCCACCGCACTGGGGCGCCGAAATCGACGTGCGCTCGGCCGCCGGGGCGCTCGTCCTGCAGCACGAGCCCTTCCAGCCGGGCGCCCCGTGGCTTGCCTTTCTCGACGAATGGGCGGCCCGGCCCGGCCGCGGTCTGCTCATCCTCAACCCCAAGGAAGACGGGCTCGAAACGCGCCTCGTGGCCGATCTCGCCGCGCGCGGCATCGAACGCTACGTCTTCCTCGACCTTACGTTGCCCACCGCGGTGCGCCTCGCCGTGCGCCAGGGCTTTCGCCGCATTGCCGTGCGCGTGTCCGAGTACGAGCCCATCGAGGGCGCGCTGCGCTTCGCGGGGCTCGTCGATTGGGCGTGGCTCGACAGCTTTGCCCCCGAGCCGCCCTCGCCGGCGCTGGCCGAGGCCCTGCGGCAGCATTTCCGGGTCTGCCTCGTCTCGCCCGAGCTCCAGGGCCATGCCCCAGACGCGCTCGAGCGGTTCCTGCCCCTCGCCGCGCACGTCGATGCGGTGTGCACGAAGGTGCCCGAACGATGGCTGACCCCCGCGTGAAAGCGCTCTTCTTCGACCTCGACGGCACGCTCTACGACTGCGCGCCGATCTACGCCGACGGCCTGCGACGCGCCTGGCACGGCTTCCGCGCCACCGCAGACGTGCCGTTCGACGCGTTCCAGGCGGCCTACGAACGCGCCCGCGCGGCCGTCCACGCGGCCCTGCCGGGGTCTCCCGCCGTCCACAACCGGCTGCTCTACTTCAAGCGCCTCGTCGAGGCGCATTTCGGTCGCCTCGACGCGGCGCTCGCCCTGCGCCTCGACCGGGCCTATCGTGCCGCCTACGGCGACATCGACTTTGCGCCCGTCCGTCCGGCCCTCGAAGCCCTGGCACGGCGCTTCCCGCTCGGCCTGCTGACCAACCAAGTCTGCGAAAGCCAACTCGAAAAGGTCGCGCGCCTCGACCCCTCCGGAACGCTCTTCCGCGTGGTCGTCACGAGCGAGGAAGCCGGCGCCGAAAAGCCGGCCGCGGCCATCTTCGAAGCCGCCTTGCAGCGCATGGGCTGCGCGCCCGGCGAAGCGGCGCTCGCCGGCGACGACTGGCAGGGCGACGTCATGGGCGCGCTCCGCGCCGGCTGGCAGGCCGTCTACGTGTCCCGCCTGCCGCCCGCGGAGCCGCACCCCGGCGTGCTCTGGGTGCGCTCGGTCGCCGAACTCGCGGAGCGTTGGGCATGAGCGGCCCTGCCACCGCCGCCTGCGCGTCGTTGCTGGCACTGGCCGCGCGTTGGGGCGGCGACCCCCAGCTCGTGCAGGGCCCCGGTGGCAACGTGTCGGTCAAGGACGGGCCCGACCTCGTCATCAAGGCGTCGGGCTACCGGTTCGGCGAACTGTCTGCCACGGCCGGCCTCACCCGGGTCGACCTCGCCGGCTTGCGCCGCACACTCGCCGACCCCGCCGCGTGGGGCGGTCCCGACGCCGAGGCCCGCTACGCCGCGCTGCTCGCCGCCGCCCGGCGCGACCCCGAGGCCCCGCGCCCCTCGCTCGAAGCCGGCTTCCACGCGCTGCTGCCCGAACGCTTCGTGCTCCACACGCACTCGCTGTGCGGCCTGCTCGCCGCAACGCTGCCCCCCGCGACTCCCGCCGTCGCCGACTTGCTCACGGCCACGGCACAGTCCGGCGTCACGCTGCACGCCGTCGCCGCGGCGCTGCCGGGCCTCCGGCTCACCGAGGCCGTCCGGCGCGGGCTCGCGGCCGCGCGCCCCCCGTCCGGAACCCCCGCCCTCTGGCTCCTGAGAAACCACGGCGTCATCTGGACGGGCGACGAACTCGCCGCCGTCGTGGCCGCCGCCGAAGCCTTCGAAACGCGCGGCCGGGCCGCGCTCCGCCTCGCGGCGCGGCCGTTGCCGACCGTCTCGGGCGCCGACACCGACGCGCCGCTCGTCGATTTCTCGGCCTGGTCCGACTTCACGTGGTCCGACGCCGCGCTCTTTCCCGATTTCGCGGTGTTTTTCGCCGCTCCCGAACGGCGCCCGCGCGTCGTGGGGGCCCGGGTGACGCTCGCGCCGGGACCGCCGTCCGCTGTGCGCGACGCCAGCGAACTCGTCTTCGCAGAGGCGGCGCTCGCCTCGGCGGCCGCCCCCATCGCCGCGTTGCCGGCGTGGCCCGCAACCTTTGCAGAGCAGGTCGCCGCGTTGCCGACCGAGGCCCTGCGCGTGAGCGAACGCGCCCGGCGCCAGGCAACGCCCGCCGCCCTGCGCGCGGAGCCGCCCCGATGAAGGTGCTCATCCCCATGGGGGGCCGCGGCCGGCGCTTCCGGCAGGCCGGCTACACGACACCCAAGCCACTGCTCCCGGTGCAGGGCCGCCCCATCCTCGCGCACCTGCTGCAGCGCTTCCCGCCGAGTTGGCCGCGCGTGCTGCTGTGCCACGCCGAGCTTCTCGCCGACCCCGCGGCGGCCGCCACGCTCGCGGCCGTGGCCCCCGATGCCCGCATCGTGGCCGTGGCGCCGCACGAACGCGGCCCCGTGCACACCGTGCTCGCCGGCTTGCAGGCCGCGCCCGACATCCTCGGCGCCGCCGAACCCTGCATCGTCAACTACTGCGACTTCGACTTCCGCTGGGACCCCCACGATTTCGAAGCGTTCACCGAGCGCACGGGCTGCGCCGGGGCGGTCGTCTGCTACACGGGCTTCCACCCGGAGTACTTGCGCCCCACCCTCTACGCCTACTGCCGGGAATCGGCCGGGCGCCTCCTCGACATCCGCGAGAAGGGCCACTTCACCCCCGACCGCACCCGCGAATACGCCTCCTCGGGCACGTACTACTTCGCGCGCGGCGACCTGCTGCGCCAATCGTTCGAACGCCTCATGGCCGAGGGGCCCCTGCAGAACGGCGAAGGCTACGTGAGCCTCGTCTTCAAGCACCTGCTCGCGGCCGGCCTGCCCTGCCGCGTCTACGAGATTCCCTATTTCTTGCAATGGGGTACGCCCGAAGACTTCGCCGACTACGCCTATTGGGCCGGCGTCTACGAACGCTACCCGTACGCGGGCCTGCCTCCGGATGCGCTGCCCGCCGACACCGTGCTCATCCCCATGGCCGGCCGCGGCGCGCGCTTTGCCGGCGAGACCCCCAAGCCACTGCGCGAGGTCCAGGGCAGCGCCATGTTCCAGGCGGCGCTCGCGCATCTGCCCGCGGCCGGCCGGCCCGTGCTCGTCGTGCGCGACGCCTTTGCCCCCGCGGTGCGGCAGCTCGCTTCTACGGCCACGCTCGTATCGCTCGCGGGGGTCACGGCGGGCCAGGCCATCACCTGTCGCCATGGGGCCACGGCCCTCGACCCGGCCCAGCCCGTACTCGTGTCCAATTGCGACCACGGCCTCGTCTTCGACCCGGCGGCCTGGCAGGCACTCCGCGCGACGGGCCCCGATTGCATCGTGGTCGGCCAGCGCGGCTACCCCGGCGCCGAGCGCACGCCACGGGCCTTCGCCTACATCGCCACGGCCGACGACGGCGTGCGCGTCACGGGCGTCTCGGTCAAGCAGCCGCTCAGCCCGACGCCGCGCAACGACCTGCTGCTGGTCGGCACGTTCTGGTTTCGCACCGCGGGCCTCATGACGGCGCTCATCGACGAACTCGAAGCCCACGACCTGCGCGTCAACGGCGAGTTCTACCTCGATTCGGTGGTCGGCCTGGCCGTGGCCCGCGGGCTCGACGTGCGGGCGTTTGCGGCCGACGGCTACCTCTGCTGGGGCACGCCCGAGGCGCTCAGCGAAGCCCAGTATTGGCACGCGTTTTTCACCGGAAAAGGGAGACCGTGATGCAGCCGCTCTCGCTCGTGCTGCCCTGCTACAACGAGGCCCCGGGACTGCCGGCGCTCGTCGCGCGCGCCGTCGAGAGTGCCCGGGCGCGCGGCCGCACGCCGGCCGACTTTCGACTCATCCTCGTGCAGAACGGCTCCACCGACGACACGCCCGCGGTGCTGGCCGACATTCTAAAGACGCCCGACGGGGCCTTCGTCGACGGGGTCGACGTGCCGGTCAACCGCGGCTACGGCCACGGCCTCCTGCAGGGCCTGCGCGCCGTCCGAACGCCCCTCGCGGCCTTCAGTCACGGCGACGGCCAGTGCGATCCCGACGACGCGCTGCGCGCCGCCGACGTGCTCGCCGACCTGCCGGCCCCGGCTCTCGTCAAGGGCCGGCGCCATGGCCGCGCGCTCGGTGAACGGGCGTTTTCGGCCGCGTTCGCTCTGCTCGGCCGGGTCATCCTGGGCCGCCGGCTGCACGAGATCAACGCGCAGCCCAAGGTCTTCCCGCGCGAACTCATCGACCGGCTCGAGGCCGCGCCCACCGATTTCACCTTCGACCTCTTCGTGCTGCTGACGGCGCTCGAAGCCGGCTACGCGCTTCACGAAATCGACGTGGCCTTTCCCCCGCGCCGCCACGGCCAATCGAACTGGGCGCGCGGCCTGCGGGCGCGCATCCGCACGAGCGCCCGCTTCGTACGCTTCATGAGCGCCTACCGCAGGGGCAAACACGCATGAGGGGCCTCGCCGACGCGCTCTTCCCGCTGCGCCGGGAGCCGGTCTTCTGGGTCGTGCTGGCCCTCAAGGTCGGGGCCTCGCTGTTCTTTGCGTCCACGTACCTGCGCGACCTCTTCCTGCCGTTCATCACGCATTTCATCGACTCCGGATTCCAAAATCCTTTCGAACACTTCGCAGCACACGGGGCCCTGAACGCCTTCCCCTACTCAGGCACCATGCTCGGGTTGTTGAGCCTGCCCCAGGCATTGGTGAGCGTCGTGGCACCGGGACTCGTCCACGGCAGCGAGCCGCTGCGCCTGTTCCTCATCCGCCTGCCCATGCTGGCCGCAGACCTCGCGATTCTGGCCGTGCTCATCCGCTGGTTCGAGACCAAGCCGCGCCGCATTCTCTGGATCTACTGGTGCTCGCCCATCCTGTTCTTCATCTCGTACGTGCACGGCCAGATCGACAGCATTCCATCCGCCTTCCTGCTGCTCAGCCTATGGGCGCTCTTCCGCGGCCGCGGCGCGCTCGCTGGCGTGCTGCTCGGGCTCGGCATCGGCGCCAAGCTGCACCTGCTCGTCGCGGTGCCGTTCCTCGCGGTCTTCCTCTGGCGCGGAGCGGCGGGCGCCGAGCGCACGCGCCGGGTCGCACGCTTTGCGCTCGGGCTGCTCGGGGCCGTGGCGCTCACGGTCGGGCCGCTGCTGCCGAGCGCCGGCTTCCGGCGCATGGTGCTCGGCACGAGCGAGGCGTCGCGGCTGTTCGACGTGGCCCTGCCGGTGAGCGGCACGCTGTTCATCTACGTCGCGCCCGCGGCGCTCTTCCTGTTGCTGTTGCGCTTCGCCGCGGCGCCCCGCATCAACCGCGATCTCGCCGCCTCGTTTCTGGCGGTCGTCTTCTCGGTGCTGGTCGTGCTCGTGCCGCCCATGCCGGGCTGGTATTTCTGGGCCATCCCGTTTGCGGCCTACTTCTTCATCCAGAAAGAACGCGTCTCCACCCTGCCCTTCTGGCTCGTCGGCGGGCTCTATGTGCTCTACTACGGCCTGTTCTGGACCGATCCGGCCACGGGGCGGCGCGCGCTGGGGCTCGACTGGCCGGCCCCGGTTGGCGGCGCCGACCCCGAGAGCGTCGTGTTCACGGCGTTGCAGGCGGCCGTGGCACTCATGGCGTTCTGGATCTACCGCCTCGGCGTGCGCAGCAGCCGCGAGTACGTGCGCGGCGGCGAACCCGTGCTCATCGGCATCGGCGGCGACTCGGCCTCGGGCAAGCACACGCTCGCGACGGCCCTGCGCGATCTCGTCGGGCCGGCGCTCGCGACGCAGACCGAGGGCGACGACTACCACCGTTGGCCGCGCGGCGACGCCGCCTGGCAACGCCACACCCACCTCGACCCGCACGCCAACGAGATGGGCCGGGCCGCTGCCGACCTCTGGTCGCTGCGCCACGGCCGCGCCATCCTGAAGCGTCGCTACGACCACACGACGGGTCAGTTCGGCGAGCCCACCACCATCGAGCCGCGCCGGCTCGTCTTCTTCGTGGGCCTGCACCCGTTTTTCCTGCGTCGCATGCGCCACGCCTTCGACCTGCGCATCTACCTCGACCCCGCCGAAGGGCTGCGCCGCCACTGGAAGATCCTGCGCGACCAAGCGTTGCGCGGCTACGACCGCGCCGCTGTCGAGGCGCAGATCGCCGCCCGCCGGCCCGACGGCGAGCGCTTCGTGCACCCGCAGCGCCGCTTCGCCGATTGGGTCGTCGAGTGGACGACGCCGACCGACGAGCCACCGGCCGACGCCCGCGCCGCACCGGTCCACGCACGCCACGTGCTCGCCAACGACCTGCCCGTCGAACCGTTGGTCGACGAACTGCGCAAGCTGCCCGACGTGACCGTGCGCTGGGACCTGCACGCGGACATGGAACGTCAGGTGGTCGAGGTACTCGGTCAGCCGCAGGCGCCGGCGCTGCGCGCCATTGCGTATCGCCTGTTCCCGCAGCTCGGCGACCTGCTGGGCACGGACGAGCTGACATGGTGCGACGGGGCGCTCGGCGTCTGCCAACTGCTGTTCGTGGTATTGCTCGACGATGCGCTGCGTACACGGTCGGGCGCCGCGTCCGACATGTAGACCCCGGCCGCGGACGTCGCGTTGGCCCTACGGGTGCGCTCCGGCTTGCGGCTGGGTCGCCCGGCAACTGTCCACCTCGTAGAAGCCCACCTCGTAGCGCGTGAGGCCCGTCTCGCTGCCGCGCAGGCCGGCGGGCCCCGCTCGTCCTTCCAGGGTGGCCGTGCGCAGCGGTCGCAGTGTGCAACTGCGCTGCACCAGGCCACACGGGTGCTCGGCGTCGCGGACCGGCCGCTCCCAGAGGACGTGGGCGTAGCAGTACAGCCCCTGATAGAAGACGGTCCGGCGGCCGAGCGGCGGCAGCGCGGCGGGCCCTCCCGGAACGCCGACGGACTCGAAGCGCAGGCTGTGCCCCCCCGCGGTGAGCAACGCGCGGGGAAAGGCGGACGCGGCGGTGTCGACGCTCCAGAGAACGACGCCGGGCCCGCTCGGCAGCGCCGCCAGCGTCTCCCGAGCGAAGGCGTATTCCCGGTCGGTGACGAGCCGTTCGCGGATGAGGTCGCGGTGGCTCAGCATGCCGCTCACGATGGCGCCGGCCAAGACGCACAGCGCCACCGCGCAGACCCTCGGCCAGCGCGCAAGCAGGTCGACGAGCAGTTGGGCCGCGCCCGCCCCGAGGCACGCGTAGAGCGGAACCGCGGCCAGTTGGGTGCGCCAGACGTAGACTTCGTTGTTGAAAAACGCGAGGTAGAACGCGGTGAGCCCGACTGCCGTGGCCAGCAGCCACAGCGTGGCCCGCCACGCCCGGACGAGCCCCCAGGCCATTCCGACGATGAACACGAGTTGGATGGCCGGCGGCGTCGCGTCTGGATTCAAGACCGCGAAGAAATGGAGTGCGACCAGGCCCTCGGCCTGCGGTGGCCGGGATTCGCCCGCAAAAAACAGACGCTGAAGCACAAACAGACCGACGAGCGCCCCGCCGCCCACGAGGGCGCGCCACGACACGAGGATGCGCCAGTCGCGGACGGGCCGAGTCAGCAGCACGAGGAGCAGCACCAGCGGGGGCCAGAGCGCGAATTCGGGCCGCGTCTGCATCGCGAGAAACAGGGCCGCGACCCCGTTCAGCAGCGCAATGAGCGAGCCGCGCCGCACGAAAGCCAGGACGAGCAGCAATCCCCAGAACGCAAAGAACACGAGGGGCACGAACTCGACCTCGGACGCCGAGAAGCGGAGTTGCTGCGGCAGAACCGCCACGATGCCGCCGGCACAGAGCGCGCGCGGCCAGCGCCCGAACAGGGCGAAGTCGACGAGGCTCACGACGGGCACCGTGAGCGTCGCGAGGACGGCATTCGTCGCGAACAGGGTCTGTTCCTGGCCGCCAAACAGCCGGTTCAGCAGGCCGGGCAACGCGTAGCCGCCTTCGCCGTAGAGCGAGAACGGCCCGCCGTTGATGAGATCGAGCGCGTCGTTGATGTGCCCGAACTCATGCTGAAAAGCCCACGGCGACACGAACAGCCGCACCCCCAGGGCCACCCCCGTGACGCCGAGGAGCCCAAGCCAGGCGGCGCGTGGCGGTGGTGCGGCCCGCCAGACGTCGCGTGCCGTCCAGAGTGAGCCGGCGAACGCGAAGAGAAACAGGACGACAAGCACGAGCCGCCAGACGGTCGCTTCGGGCTGGGCCGCGGCGGCGACCGCGTCGTGTTCGAGCAGCCGCCGCCCGAGCGCCGTGAGGACGGACAGGACGCGTTCTTCCGGCAAATCGGCGGGGGGAGGAACGCTGAGGTCGAGGCAGTAGTTGCGCGAGCAGGTGGCCCAGCGGCTGGCGGCGTGGCGGAAGAGGTCGAGGCGCAGTTCGACGGCCGGACCGCGCACGCGCAGGCTGGCGAGGGAGAACGTGGGCGACTCGGGGCCGGGCGGGGCCACGAACAGCTGCCAGCCAGCCGGTAGGGCCGTGTCGGGACCGCCCTCGGCCAACAGCTCGGCGGCCTCGCGCGGCGTGAGCGCGGCGAAACGCACGGCACGCTGTTCTTCGTCGCTCGTGCGCGGTCGGCCGGTGCGCACCTGCCAGATGGCCACCGCGGCGTCGGCGGCCAACGCGCGCTCGATGTTCGCGGCGTCATTCGCGGCCGGCGCCCCCAGCGGGTAGGTCACGCACCAGGGACCGACGACGCGCCCTGCGCATGCCAGCGGGTCGCGGAGTTGGATGGCCAGGCAGTCAGGCGGCGGTTGCGCCGCGCAGAGCCGGGCCCGCACCGTGTCGCGGTCGATGGCGGCGTCTTCGAGGATCCACGCGGGGGCCAGGCGGCCAAACGCACGTTCGACGAGCGGTCCGGCCTCGGGCGGCAGCACGCGCGCCCCCTCGCGCTGCGGTTCCGCCTGGGCGCGGGGCGGTGGGGCCACCGGCAGCGGCGGGGGCGGCCCGTCGCTCGCTTCGGCCCGCGCGGTGAGCGCGAAGAGGCACAGGCTTGCCGCCACGCTCCGCCAGGATCCGCTGGTCGACCGTCCCATGGTCCAGGTCCTCCCGGGGGCGCGATGATAGCGGTTTCGCAGGAGGGCAGCAACTCGGCAAGTCCCGGCATTCGCTTGGGTTCAGGATGGGTCGTGGGGGAGTGTCGAGCGGGTTGGAGGGCACGGACGGCGGCGCCGCGAGGCTCAGAACAAGGCCGGGCCGCAGTGGGCGTCGATGCAACTCGTGCCGGCGGCACAGTCGGCGGCCGTGGCGCAGCCGGCAGTGGGCATGCAGAAGCCGAACTGGCAGGCTTCGTTCGGAGCGCAGCCGCCGCCTGCGGGGCAGCCGGAGAGGCAGCGCCCGTCGACGCAATGCGCGCCGCTCGCGCACTGCGCGGCGCCCGTGCACTCGTAGACGGGGCGGCCGTCGGGGGCGCACAGACCGCTTTGGCAGGCCTCGTGGAGCCCGCAGCCCGCGTCATTGTCGCAACGCGGGATGCAGCGCCCGTCGATGCAGAGCGCCGCAACCGCGCAGTCGGCGCCGACGAGGCATTCGCTGCCGGGCAACGGGTCGGGCAGACACACCCCGCCGGCGCACGCCTGGGTCACGGGGCAACCGCCGTCGCGCGCGCAGGGGAAGTAGCAGACGGCGTCGACGCAGCGGCCACCCGGCCCGCAGTCGTTGCCGTAGAGGCAGGCCTGGGCGTCGCGCGGCGGCAACTCGACATCGACGCAGCTGCCGGACGTGCAACGCTCGGCCGCGCCGCAATCGGCGTCGGCGACGCACTCAGGAGCCGCCTCGACGCAGGTGCCCGCGACGCACGATTGGTTCGCCGGACAGGGGCGCGCCTCCGAGCAAGCGGCTTCGGCCACGCGGCACGCCGAATCTACGCATTTCTCGCCCACGGCGCAGTCGGCCGCGCTGACGCAGCCGCCCGGACGCAGCACGCAGACGAGGTTGAGCCCGCAGACGTAGGGCGTCTCGCAGTCGGCATTGGTGTCGCAGGGCACGTCGTTGCTCGGCGGCTCCCCGGAAGCGTCCGCGCCGCCGCCACCGCCGCCGCCGCCCGGAACCGCGCCGAGCAGCGCGCAGCGCCCGTTTGCGCCGCACACGTAGTCGGCCGGGCACTGGTCGGTGGCGTTGCAGGCGTAGTCGACGCAGGTGGCCGCGTCGCACAGGTAGCAGCCCGTCTGGTCGCATTCGAGGTTGCGGCTTTGGGCATTGCTGCCGCCGCAGGCGCCAGAGCCGCTGAGGGCAAACAGGACCACAACCGGGAGGGCTCGGTACTTCATGGCCAACTCCTGCACGTCCGCGGCGGGGTTGCGGTCGGTCCCCTGCCGACCTTGCCGCACCGCCTCTCGATGGTTTTCTGGCCGCGCCCGGAGGCAGGGCCCAAAAAGGCGAACGACGCAGCGGCGTAGACGCGGCCCGCCAGGCGCCTATTCATCGCCCGGCCGGCCGCCGAAAAGGCATGGCAGGCGGCGCGCCGGGCTTGCCGGCCCCGCGGGCTCGGGGTACACTGCGGGCCCGCGCTTGGGCGTTTTCCGGCGGAGTGTCACGGTGTTGCAGCGTTTCGTGCGGACGGCTTGTCTCGGGGCGTGTGGGCTGCTGCTCCTGCTGTCGGCCCGCGCCCAGGCTGCCGAGCGCGGCGTCTACCTCTGGAATCTGCCGGCCGCCGACGCCACGCCGGCCGACCTGCGGGCGGCCCTCGACAAGGCGCTCGCGCCGCTCCTCGCCGACCAACCCGACGTCCACGTCTGGCGCGGCGACGAACCGGCGGTGGCCGCCATCGCCGCGCGTCTCGCCGAGCCGGTCGACTGCGCCACCGACACGGCCACCTGCGTCACGTTGCTGCCGCGCCTGCTCGAAAGCGCCGGCATCGAAGCCTTCGTCGACCTGCGGGTCGAACGCGTGGCCGGCGGTTTTCGCGTGCAGACGCGCGTGGCCTTTGCCGACCGGCCGCAACTCGTGAGCCGCGAGGCCGAAGCCACGACGGTCGCCGAGGCCCTGCGGCTCGCGACGGCCGAACTGCTGGCCCAGAAAACGCCGTCGCGCGGCGCAGCGTTCTGGAAGGCGGTCGACGATCGCCCCTGGGTGGTCAAACTCGGCTACCGCGCGGCGCGGCGGCCCGACTGGATGCCCAACATCGCTTCGAAGCGCTTCGCGGGCGGCGGCACGGCCCACGTGGCGCGCGGCCTCATCCTGGGGTTCAACGGGGTCGAGGCCGAATTCGGGGCCACGAAGGGCATGCTCGGCATCACCTGGCTGCGCCTCGGTTTTCTCACCACGTCGCACTGGCTGCCCGCGTCCCTCGATGCGGCCGACGCCTACGCGAAAGGCGTCCACGACAAGTTCGCCGTGCTCCAGGTGTGGCAGGTCTACGCCGAGCCAGCGCAGCTTCAGTTTCGCGTGCCGGTCTGGTATCTCGCGCCCTTCATCGAAGGGGGTCTGGGCTTCATGCGCGAGCAGATCCATCTGCGCATGCGCGAGCCCGCGGGGACCTACCATCGCTACTTTGGGCGCGAGTGGTTTGCCCGCTGGCTCATCCATCTCAATTTCCGGGCCGGGCTGCGGGCGCACCCGCTGCCGTGGCTCGTGGCCGAGTTGTCGTTCGCGCTGCGCCAGGGCATCTACGTCGACTACTTCACCGACCTCGGGCTCGCGGCCTCGGTCGGGGTGCACATGAAGTGGTGAGGAGGGGGGCGTGCACCGACGTCATGGCCTGAACCCCACGCCCCGCGGCGGCACGCCCATGCGCCGGCTGCTGCTTGCCTGCGCCGTGCTCGTCGCGGCGGTGCCCGCGGCCGGCCGGGCCGCCGTGCCGGGCGACGCGCCGGCGTACCGCGCACTGCCCAAACCCGAGTCGGCCGAAAGCCTCGTCGTACGGGGCAAGACGGCCTACAACGCGGGCGACTACGGCCAGGCCGCGAGCCTGTTCCTGCGCGCCCACCAGCGTGAGCCCCACGAAGCGCGGCACGTCATGTACCTCGCGCGGGCCCTGTTCTATGCAGAGCGCTACCGGCGGGCCCTCGAAGCGTACGAACTGCACCGCGCCCTGGCGCCACCGGCCGACGTGGCGCAGCTCGCCGCCGAGCGCAAGAGTTGCGCCAAGTTGGCCGCCCGCTCGCGCCCGAAGGCGCCGCCCGAGGAAGATCCGCGGCCCGATCTCGCCGCCGCCATGACGCGCGCGAGCGAGGCCGGCAACCTCGTCGGGCCCCAGGAGGGGGCCTGGGCCTACTACGAACGCTGGCTCGAGGCGGGCGCCCTCGGCCCGCAGCTGGCCGAAGCGCGGGCCGACCTCGGGGCCGCCCTGCAGCAGGCGCTCGACGACGTGCTCGCGCGCTACGATGCCCCCGACCGCGTCGTCGAGCCGGGCGAGCCCGAACGCTGCGCCGCGTATGTCGACCGGCTGCTCAACCTGCGGGTTGCCGAACCGGCTGCGGCATTGGCCGGCCTGCGCGGGCAGCGCTCGTTCTGCCACGGCCTGCGCCACCTGGCGGCCCAACACCCCGACCTCGCCGTGAAAGCCTTCCGCTCGGCCGAACAGACCTGGGCCGACGACCCGCGCCCCGCGCTCGGTCTGGCCGCGGCGCTGCTCGCCCAGAACGACCCCGCGGGGGCGTTGGCGGCGGCGCTGCGTGCGGGCAGCCGGGCCCCCGGCGATCCGCGGGCGGCCGTGCTGCAGGCCGCTGCGCTGTCCCGCCAGGGCCAGCCGGCAGCCGCCCTCGACGCCCTGCGCCAGGCACTCCGGGCTGCCGCCGCCGGGTTGCCGCTGGCCCCCGCCCCGGCCCCCGCCCCGCCAACGCCTCCCGAGGCCCC
>CAYRCM010000082.1:0-22867 GCA_964422715.1 uncultured Myxococcales bacterium
CGACGGCGCGCCGACGGCGTCCGCGGCCCCGGCCGCCGATGCGCAGGGTGGCGGGTCCCCCGCGCCGCCGACGGCCGATGCAGGAGCGGCACCGGGCCCGGCGCCCGAGTTGACGGTGCCCGTCGAGGCCGTCCCCGCCGCGCAACCGGCCCCGGCGGCGGTGGCGATGCAGCTCGTAAGTCAGCCGCCGGGGGCGACGGTCACGTTCGAGGGCCAGGCCCTCGGCACGACACCGCTCACGGTCGAGGCCCCGCGCGGCAGCGTGCGCACGTACCTGTTGCAGACAGCCGACGGCCGCTCCGTGCGCCGCCAGGTGCGCTTCGAGCGCGCCGGCACCGTGCGGGTCCGCTTCGCCACGGAGGACGGCGGCCGCCTGCCGAAGAAGACGTTTTTCTGAGCCCCGGGGCGCCCCGAGCGCCGGTTTTGCGCCGGCGGCGGCGCCCCCGTTGTGGAGTCCGCATGCCCAGGGCCCCGCGGTCGTTGCTCATCGGCCTCTTCATGCTGCTCTGCGGCGGGCTTGCCGCCGAACGGGCGGCGGCGGCGCCGCAGCGGCTTGGCCGACGCCAGGCGCAGCAGGTCGAACGGCTCGTCTCCGAAGCCAAGACCTTGAAGGAGGCGGGCAAGTTGCTCGAAGCGGCGGCCGTGTTGCGCCAGGCCCTCGACATCTTTCCGGCGCCGTGGCTCGTGTTCAACCTGGCGCGGCTCTACGAAGACGCGGGCGACCTGCCGACCGCCAAGTCCTACTATGACCAGGTGCTGACCCAGAAGCCCGACGCTGAAACGGCCGAGCGCACGCGGCAGCGGCTCGCCGAGGTCGAACAGCGCCTGCAGAACGGTGAAATCGTGCTCATGGTCGAGCCCGAGGGGGCCGAGGTGTTCGTCGACGAGCAGAGCGTCGGCCGGGCGCCGCTCGAACCGCTGACCCTGCCCGTCGGCCGGCACACGTTGCGGGCGGCCATGCCGGGGTTCGCAAGCGCCGAAGTCGTCGTGACGGTGAGCGGCGGCCAACGCATCGAACAGGGCCTGCGCCTGCAGCCCGCACCCGCCGTCCCGGCCGGGCCCGACGCCGAACTTGCGGGCCGGGGCGGGCACCGCACGCCGCGCTGGGTGCGGTCGCCCTGGCCGTGGGTCACGCTCGCGACCGGGGTGGCGGCCGCCGCCGCGGGGGGGGCGCTCTATGGGGTGGCCGCCGGCGAACGCGCCGAGTTGAAAGACGGGCTCGACGACCAGGCCGGCGGGCGGGTCGTCGGCATCAGCCAGAAGCGGGCGTACGCGCTCCGCGACGGCGCGGCCACGAAGGAAGTGTCGGCCTACGCGCTGTGGGGCGTCGCCGGGGCCGCGACCGCGGCCTCCGTGGTGCTCATGGCCGTGTTGGCGAGCCGCGAAGGCTCCGCGGACAGCGCCGCCGACACGCCTGTCACGACCACCTTCGTCGTCGGTCCGGCCGGATTCGGCGTGGTCGGGAGGTTCTAGCGCATGGGGTCGCCACCGCCATCGCGGCGGAGCGGGCGGGCCGCGCGCCGGGGGCCTGGCGGGCCACGCACCGCCGCTGCACTGCTCCTGGTGGTACTCGGGCTCGTCAGCGGCTGCGCCGCCGAGCCGGCCGCGGCCGACGGCGCCGCGGCCCCCGACCTCGGCCCCGGCGACGCGGCCCCGGTGGGCGACGCTGGCGACGCCGACGCACGTGACGCCGATGGCGCGCGCGAAATCGACGCCGCGGCCGAGGCGGGCGGGCCGGCCGACTGCGTGTCGACGGCCGATGCATTCTGCCCGGCGCACCCGCTCGAAACGACGCTGCGCCTCAACCACATCCGCGTCATGGGCACGCACAACAGCTACCATGTCGCCGCGGGCCCCGGCACCGTGGCCGAATGGAACTACACGTTTGCGCCGCTCGCCGAGCAGCTCGGCGCGCAGCACGCGCGCCAGGTCGAACTCGACGTGCACTACGCGGCCGAGGGGTTCCTCGTGCACCACATCCCGACCTTCGACGCGGGCACCACCTGCGAGACGTTCGCCGCGTGCCTCGGCGAACTCGAACGCTGGTCGGCCGAGCATCCCGGACACGGGCCGCTCATCGTTCTCGTCGAGCCCAAGGACGACTTCGACCGCGTAAAAATCACAGGTCATTACGACGAGTTGGACGCCGAAATCCGCGCCGTGTGGCCGCGCGAGCGCCTGCTCGTGCCCGACGACGTACGCGCGGGCTGCGCGACCCTGCGCGAAGCGCTCGCCACGCTCGGCTGGCCCACACTCGCCGAGCTGCGCGGCCGGGCGCTGTTCCACCTGCTCGACAGCGCCGAACACCGCGACGGCTACCTGAGTGGGCACGAAACCCTCGAAGACCGCGTCATGTTCGTTCGCGGCGGGCCCGACACCGATTCCGGCGCGGTCGTCGAGCACGGCAACGCCGCGGACCACCTGGACGACATCCGGGCCGCGCTCGACGCGGGCTATCTCGTCCGCACGGCGGCAGGCGAAGCCGGCGACCCCATCGAGACGCGCGAGGCGCAGATGGCGGCCGCGCTGCTCTCGGGCGCCCAGCTCGTCAGCACCGACTTCCCCGTGGCCGACGAACTCGGCCCGGCCTTTGCGCTGCCCGGCGGCGGACCCTACGACTGTGCCCCGCTCACGGCCCCGCCCGGCTGCTTCGAGGCCCCGTTCGTCGGGCTCTAGGCGGCGCCGCAGGGCCAGCCGAAGGCGCGCAGGGCCCCTTGCCGCATTTCGCGGGCCGTGCTATGCCTCACGAGCGTGACGACGCAACGGACTTGCCTTGCCGCAGCAGGCAAGAGCAGCCTCGGACATCCTGGACCACGGGAGACGCGGATGCAGATCGACCCGACCCTCTATCGTGCGCTCTACGACGAAGCCCTCGGCATCGTGCGGTCCATGGTGCCGCAACTGGCCGAACACGCGTTGCAGGCCAAACAGGATCCGTCCGCGGCCGTCGGCGACGCCATCGACCGCGTATTCGAGCGCGTGCTCGAAAACTTCGAGCGCCACCAGATCTACCTCGAGCCGCCCGACAAGCGGAAGTCCGCCCCCACGAAGCGCGGCGCCGCCAAGCCTGCCGGCAAACAGTGGGATCCCTTCGTGTAGTTCGACGGCTGCGGCGCGGCCCGCGGGCTGCGCTCCCCCCATACCGCCTTGCCGTCCAGAACCAACCGAAGCGCCGAGGCGCCGGCCCCCGAGGCTGGCTTACCCCTACGTAGCCGCGGGCGACCTGCAAACCGGGGACGGAACCGAACGCCGGCGCCGCGCCCTCAGACCGGCCGGCCGCAGTGCGCGCAGTTCGCCTGACCGGCCGGCACCGCGGCCCCGCACCCGGTGCAGAACAGCGCCCGGCTGCGGTCGGCCGGCATGCCGCCGGCCGGTCCGGTCCACCGGGCCAGCGTGGCGAGCCAGCGGTCGAGGGCGGCCTGCAAGTCGGGCGGGCTTTCGGCCGCGAGCAGCGTGCGCGCCGGCCCGAGCAGCGACCGTTCGCTCGTGACCCGCGCGGCCCGCGCCGTCAGGTGGACGTCGACCTGGATGTCGAGCCCCGGGGCCGCCCGCTCGGACCCCGCGCCCACGGCGAGCGCCGTCCAGGTGCCCTGTCCTTCGAGTTCATAGAGGTCGGACCGGTAGACGCGGCGCCGCAACAGCCGCACGCCGTGATCGTAGAGCTGCCGCCCGGTGCGCCAGCAGAGCCAGCCCGCGAGCACCCGTTGGGCCAGGTCGAGCAGCAGCGCCACGTGCACGCCCGGCCGCGCACTCGACACGAAGGGGCTTTTCACGACCAGCCAGAGGCCCACGCCGAGCAGCACCGCGCCGCAGAGCAGCACCGGCCAGCCGGCCCAGAAGTGCGGCGTGGGGGTGGGGCTGGGTGGCGATTCGAGCACGAGTTGCCCCGAGAAACTGCCGGCCTCGCCGGCCCGCACGCGCCCGAGCTCGGGCGGCACGGTTTCGACCGGCACGGCGGGGGCCGCACCCGCCGCGGCGGGCCGCTCGCTCGTGGCGGCGAAGTGGAACAACCCCGCAGGGTTGCCACGCGTGGCAAAGCGCACGACACGTTCGGCGACCGTCAGGCCGGGCGCCCGTCGCGACAGGAGGAAGAGCAGACCGAGCAGGCCGGCAACGGGCAGCGTGCAGGCGAGCACAGCTTCGCTCGGGAAGAGCGGGTGGATGGCCCCGAGTTGCGCCTTGCTCGCGATGAAGGGTGCGGCGACGAACAGCAGCGCCAGAATGAAACCGGCGGCCACGGTGCGGACGATGGCCGCGGGCAGCGTGGCCGACAGCGCGTCGACTTCGCCCGGCGTGCGCCGGAAGCGCGCGGGACGTGCCCAGGGCAGGGCCCGACCGGCGCCACCCGCGGCGGCCGAAACGAGAGCGAGCGCCTGTTCGTGGAGCAGTTGGCGGCGGGCGCGGGCGTCGGCGAGTGTCCCGGGCTCGTCGGCGAGCGCGCGCGCGCCCGGCAGCAAGGCCCGCAAAGCCCCGACGAGCAGGCGCACGGCGAGACCGAGCGAGGCGAGGGCTGCGATGGCGAGCACGGCGAGCGCCAGAATCCAGCCGCTCGCGCCAAAGAGGCGTTCGCCCCCGGGGTGGCTGCGGAAGAAGGCGACGAGGCCGCGCAGCCGTTCGATGATGAGCGGAAGTCGGTCGGCCCAGAGCCAGACGAGCAACGCGAGCAGCAGCAGCCCCACGAGGGCCGTGAGCCAGCCGGTGAGGGAACGGCCGGCGGCGGGGGGCGCGGGGCCGGGGGGGCTCTGCTTCATGGGGCAGCTCCGCTCGCGGCCGACGGGGCCGAGGGGGGGAGCACGAGCGGCAGCAGCTCGCCGAGGGCGTCGATGACGTGGCGCGGCTGCAACGCACGCAACCGCTCGGCAGCGTGCATGCCGAAGGTGACGGCGCAGGCGTCCCAGCCGGCGCGATGCGCCATGTCGATGTCGACGTCGCCGTCGCCGACCATGAGGCCGCGCGCCGGGGCCGTGCCGAACGTCTGCTGCACCCGCCAGAGGGGTGCGGGATGCGGCTTGCGGTCGACGAGGTCGTTGGCGCCGAGCACGAGCTCGAAATCGGCCGCAACGCCGATGTATTCGAGGGAAAGCAGGAGGTTTTTGCGGTCCTTGTTGGACACGATGGCGAGGCGCACGTGGGCGGCCTGGAGCGCGTCGAGCACGCCGCGCAGGCCGGGGAAGGGGCGCAGCAGCCGCTCGGCCAGCGCCGGATAGCGGCGGCGGTAGTCGCGGGCGAGGGCGGCCGCGCGTTCGGGCTCGCGCGCCACGTCGGGCAGCAGCACGAGCACAATGTCTTCGAGCGGCAGACCGAGGGCCGCGCGCACGGCCGCCGGGGGCGGGACCGCCAGCCCGGCGTCGCTGAACACTTCGGTCAACGTCTCGTAGATGCTATGGAAACTGTCGGCGATGGTGCCGTCGAAGTCGAAGGCGACGACGTCGTAGCGGCGCCCCGCGGACGGGCCGGGCTGGGCGGTGGGGGCAGTCACGGCCGCGGCTCAGTCGCCAAACCGGATGCCCTGCGCCAACGGCAGGTCGCGCGACCAGTTGATGGTGCAGGTTTGGCGGCGCATGTACTGCTTCCAGGAATCGGAGCCGGACTCGCGCCCGCCGCCGGTTTCCTTTTCGCCGCCGAACGCCCCGCCGATTTCGGCCCCGCTCGTGCCGACGTTGACGTTGGCGATGCCGCAGTCGCTGCCGCGGTGCGAGAGCCAGGCCTCGGTGGCGAGCAGGTTCGTCGAGAACAGGGCCGACGAGAGACCCTGCGGTACGGCGTTGTTCTGGGCGATGGCATCGTCGACGCCGTCGACCTCGATGACGTAGAGGATGGGCGCGAACGTTTCCTGGCGCACGATGGGCATGTCGCTGCGGGCGCGCACGATGCACGGTTCGACGAAGTAGCCGGGGCCTGGCAAGACGCGCCCGCCATAGAGAATTTCGCCGCCCTGCGCGCGAACCGCCTCGAGGGCGGCCTGCATGTCGGCGATGGCCTGGGGGTTGACGAGCGGCCCCATGAGCGTGCCCTCGGCGAGCGGGTCGCCGATGCGCACCTGGCCGTAGGCCTTGACGAGCCGTTCGGCAAACGCGGCCGCGACGGCCCGGTCGACGAGCACGCGCCGGGTGGTGGTGCAGCGCTGACCGGCCGTGCCGACGGCGCCGAAGAGCACGGCGCGCAACGCCAGGTCGAGGTCGGCGTCGGCGAGCACGACGAGTGCGTTGTTGCCGCCGAGTTCGAGGATGGTGCGGCCGAAGCGGCGCGCCACGGTCTCGTTGACACGGCGACCCATCTCGGTGGAGCCCGTGAAACTGACGAGCGGCACGCGGGCATCCTGACAGAGGGCCTCGCCGACGACCGAACCGCGCCCGCACAGCACGTTGAAGATGCCGCGGAGCCCGTTGCGCTGCATGACGCGGTTGCAGACGTGCTGCACGGCGACGGCGCAGAGCGGGGTTGCGCTGGACGGCTTCCAGACGACCGTGTCGCCGCACACGGCCGCGATGGCTGCGTTCCACGACCAGACCGCCATCGGGAAGTTGAACGCCGAAATGACGCCGACGACGCCGAGCGGGTGCCACTGCTCAACCATGCGGTGACCCGGCCGTTCGGAGTGCATGGAGAGCCCGTAGAGCTGGCGCGAAAGGCCCACCGCGAAGTCGCAGACGTCGATCATTTCCTGCACTTCGCCTTCGCCCTCGGCGCGAATCTTGCCCATTTCGAGGCTGATGAGCGCGCCGAGCGGGGCCTTGTAGCGGCGCAGCTCTTCGCCGAGTTGGCGCACGATCTCGCCGCGCCGCGGGGCCGGCACGAGCCGCCAGGTCAGAAAGGCCTCGGCCGCCGAGGCGAGCACGGCGTCGCGTTCGGCCGGGCCCGCCTCGCGCACGGTGGCGATGGGCTGGCCGTTCGAGGGGTTCATGGAGACGAGGTCGCCGCCCGTGCAGCGCTGCCACTCGCCGTCTGAGGCGCCGTCGACGACCGCGCCGAGTCCCAAGGCATCGAGAATGTCACGCATGGCATCTTCCTCCGCGCGTGCGCCGACCCCTCACGGGCACGCCAAGCGGCGGCGATGATAGGGCAAACCCCCGGCCGGACGCAAACCGCCCGCTCCGCGGCGCCGCTTGCCGGCCGGGGCGCGCGGGATGCGCCCGCGGGCATTGACCGGCGCCGGTCCATGCCGGAAGATGCAGGCACGTGAGGAGGGACCCCATGGCAGCGAAGGTCAGCGTCGTCGTCAGTCGCCCGCAGGACTGGACGGTCATGGACGAGGCGTGCAGCCTCCTCGATACCTTCCAGATTCCGTTCGAAAAAGCCGTGCGGTCGGCCGGTCGCACGCCCGAACAGACCCGCGAATACGCGCTCGGCCTCGAAGCGCGGGGCATCCAGGTGGTCATCGGGGCGGCCGGGCTCGCCGACTCGGTGGCCGCGGCCGTCGCAGCCTACGTCACCCTGCCCGTCATCGCCGTGCCGCTCGAAACGTCGCCGCTCGGGGGCTTCGACGCGCTCATCGCCGCCGCGCAGATGCCGGCGGGCGTGCCCGTCGCCGCGCTCGCCATCGGCAAGACCGGCGCCCGCAACGCGGCGGTGCTCGCGGCCCAGATATTGTCCCTCCACGATCCGGATTTGCGCGTCGCGCTGCGCGCCTTTCGTGCCCAACTCAGCAGCCTCATCCAGGGCCCCTGACCGTCAACGGCCCCCAAAGGAGATGTTCCATGTCCGCATTCACCGCCGACTTCGCCGGTCGGGTAGCGCTCGTCACCGGGGCCAGCCGCGGCATCGGTGCGGCCGTCGCCGAAGACCTGGCCCGTTGCGGCGCCCGCGTGGCCCTTGCCTCGCGCAAGGCGGCCGACCTCGAACAGGTCGCGGCCCGCATCCGCGCTGCCGGCGGCGAGGCGCACAGTTTTCCGGCCCACGTCGGGCGGCTTGGCGATGTGCAGGCGCTCGCCGATGCCGTCACGGCGGCGCTCGGCCCCGTCGACATTCTCGTGAACAACGCCGGCACGAATCCGGTGTTCGGCCCGGCCGGGCTCGTCGAGCCCGAGGCCTTCGACAAGATCTTCGAGGTCAACCTGCGGGGTCCCTTCTTCCTCACGCAACGCATTGGCCTGCAAATGCTCGAACGCGGGCACGGCAGCGTCGTCAATATGGCGTCCATTGCGGGGGTGCGGCCGGCCACGGGCCTCGGCGTCTACGGCATGGCGAAGGCGGCCCTCATCCAGATGACGAAGGTGTTCGCCGCCGAGTGGGCCGCCGGCGGCGTCCGGGTCAACGCCGTGGCACCGGGCGTCATCGACACCAAGTTCTCGACCATGCTCGTGCACACGCCCGAAATCCGCGCCGAAGTGCTGGCGCGCTGCCCGTTGAACCGCATCGGCAGCGTCGCCGATGTGGTCGGCGCCGTCACGTACCTCGTCTCCGATGCTGCGGCGTTCGTCACGGGCCACGTGTTGGCCGTCGACGGCGGCACGCTGATGTAGGCGGCGGGCGCCCGCCCGAATCCGGAGCGCGAGCCCCGTCTTCGGCCGCCCGGGCCGCCCGCCGAGAGGAGAATGGCCATGGTTCGGCCCGAAGAACCCCGCCCCGCCGGTTCCGCCGCGCCGCCCGCGAGCCCGGGGGGCCGCCCCGAGCCCCCGCCCGTGCCGGCACCGCCGAGCAGTGCCGCGCGCGCCAGTTGGCCGCCGCGACTGCGGCGCGCCACGGGGCCGTTCACCGCCGGGGTCGCCCCCGAGGCCGCGCTCATCACCACGCAGGAACCGGCGCGGCCCGCGCCCGCGCACGACGACGAGCGGCCAACGGCCCGCGACGACCGCGCCATTCGCACGGCCGACGTGGTCGGGTCGCTGCAGGGCGCGGCGGGGCCGCACACGCCGGCCGACACGGCGCCGGTGGCCCCGGCGCCGCCCGCGCTGCCGCTGACGGCCCTCTCCGATGGGGCGCGGGCGCTGCTGTCGCACGCGGCGGTCATCGGCACGGTGTTCTGGCCGGCGGCGCTCAAGACCGTCCTGCTCGCGGCCGAAGACCCCGCCGACGCGACGGTCGACTGGGACACGTCGGCACTTGACGCGCGCATCGGCGCGGGGCTCGCCGACCTGTGCCGCAAGGGCGTCGTGCGCGCCCAGCCGTCCACCATCTTCCCGACGGGCCACGACTACGTGTTCGAGCAGGACGACGTGGCGGTTCAGCTCATCGAGGCCCTGCCCGAAGGGCGCCGCCGGGAGTTGCACGGGGCCGTCGTCGCGTGGATCGAGGCGCAGCCCGAAGACGTACGCCGTTCGCTCGTCGGGCTGCGCGCGCAGCAACTCGAACTCGCCGGGCAACCCGCTGAGGCCATTCGGGCCTACATCGAGGCCGCGCGCCAGGCGAGCGAGGGCGAAGCCTTCGAAGACGCGGCCGCCTGGCTGGCGTTTGGCGCCGAACTGGCCGACTACGTCGATCCGGGGCTCGGCGCGCGGGTCCTCCTGCAGGGGGCGACCGTGGCCGCGCTCCGCGGCGACGTCGTGCCGACGCTGGCCGCGGCGCGCGGGGCGCTGCGCAGGGCCCGGGTCACGGGCGACCGGGAGGCCGCGGGTCAGGCGCTGGTGCTGCTCGCGCGGGCCGAAGGCCTCGCCGGACGGCTGGCCCAGGCCGTGCGGGCTGCGGAGACGGCGCGCGAACACTTCACCGTGCTCGGCGACGGCGTCGGACGCGCGGCAGCGCTCGAAGCGCAGGCCGCGGCCCTCGTCTGGCGCGGCGAGACCGACGATCTGCCCCGGGCGGCCGCCTTGCTCGAAGAAGCCGAAAACCTGCGCAGCAGCCGGTCCGAGGCCCACGTCACGAACGATCGCGTCTTCGGGCTGGCCCGCCTCGCGGGCGTGCGCCTCGCCATGGGCGACGGCGTCGGGGTCGAGGCCGCCCTCGACCGCGCCCGGGCCCTCGCCGAGTCGTCGCCCGGCACGCTCGGCCGCGCGCTCGTGCGCGTGGTGCGCGGCGACCTGGCGTTTGCGCGCGGCGACCTCGGGCGCGCCGAACAACTGTGGGAAGAGGCGCTCGCGCCGGTGTCGGCCGTCGGCGTCGTGCGTCTCGAAGCGCGGCTGCGCCGCCGCCTCGGGCAGCTGCGCTTCCGCCGCCGGGCTCCTGGGGCAGCCTCCGAGCTGCTGGCACGGGCCATGGAACTCGCGGCCCGCTCCGGCGACCTGCTCGTGCAAATCCAGGTGCTGCGCGACCGGGCCGAGGCGGCCTTGCGGTTTGGCGACCTCGCCTCGGCGCGGGGCGACGCCGACGCGGCCTTCGAACTGGCGCACGAGGCCGGCGCGGCCCGGCTCAAGGCCAGCGTGCTGCGCATCCAGGGCGAAATGGCCGCGGCCCGCCCCGAGACGGCGGCGGGCGCCCTCGGGCTCCTCTGCGAGGCCGCCCAGATGCTCGACGACTGTGGCGACCGGCTCGAACTCGCGCGCACGCTGCGCCGGCTCGTGCGGCAGTACACGCGCAGCGGTCAGGCGGCCCAGGCCGAGGCGGCGCAACGGCGGGCCGAGGCCATGGAACGCGGGCTTTCGCCCGCCGGGTCGCTGGGCGCGGCCTGAAACCCGACAGCACGCCTCCCCAACCTTCGCACGGCGGTCGCGCCCGGCCGGCCCGCGGATGATTGCCTTTGGTCCGAGCCTCCCGCTGCCCCGCCCCGCCCCGCCCGCGCCCGCCGCGCCGCCTGTTGCTCTTCAGCGCGCGCGTCTACCCCGGCCGGACGGCCCACGCGCCGGCGCAGGTCGTGCTCGTCGAAGACGGGCGCATCGCCGCGCTCGGGGGCCCCGAACTGCTGGCCGCCGGCGCCGGGCACGCCACCCGGCTCGTCGAATTGCCGGCCGACGCCCTGGTGCTGCCGGGGCTTTGCGACAGCCACGTGCACCTGGCGGGGCTGGCCGAAGCCGAACTCGTGGCCGACCTGTCCGCGTTCGCCGACTTCGCGGCCGTCGTGCGCGAATTCGCGGCGCGCGCGCGTGAGGCCCCGCCGGGCACTTGGCTCGTCGGCCGCGGGCTCGACCTGCCGCGCCTCACGGCCGAGGCTCCGCTGCACCACGCCCCGCTCAGCGCCGTGACGCCGCGCCATCCGGTGGCACTGCGCCTTCACGACGGTCATGGGCTGCTCGTCAACGCCGAGGCCCTGGCCCGGGCCGGCATCGAACGCCACACCGCCGACCCGCCGGGCGGCCGCATCGTGCGGCGGACCGAGGGCGGCCTGCCGACGGGCCTGCTCGTCGACACGGCGCAGGACCTGGTCGCGCGGTTGCTGCCGCGACCTCAGGGCGCCGCACTCGGCCGCGCGTTGCAGCAGGCACTCGCGCGCTGCCAACAGCTCGGCCTCACCACCGTGCACGACCTCGGCATGGATGCCGCCACGTGGGAAACCCTCTGCGCGCTCGACGCCGCCGAGCCCATCGGGCTGCGCATCGTCGCCTACGCCGATTGGCTCGCCCCCGGCGCCGAGACGCTGCTCACCGTGCGCCCCGACCCGCGGACGCGCGGGCCGCTCCTCCGCGGCGTGAAATTCTTCGCCGATGGCGCGCTGGGCTCGCGCGGGGCGGCGCTCTTCGACGACTACGCCGATCTGCCGGGCGAGCGCGGCAGCCTGCTCTGGGACGCCGAAACGCTCGCGCAGCGCATTCGCGATGCCACGCTGCACGGCTTCCAGGTCGCCACCCACGCCATCGGCGACCGCGCGAATCGGCTGGTGCTCGACGTGTACGAGCAGACCCTCGCCTGGGCGCGCGGCCGCGGCGCGCGCCCGCAGGACCTGCGGCTGCGGCTCGAACACGCCCAGGTGCTGCACCCGAGCGATCTGCCGCGGCCCGGCGCGCTCGGAGTCGTCGCGTCCGTGCAGCCGCAGCATGCCGCGGCCGATGCCCCGTTTGCCGCGGCGCGGCTCGGTCAGGCGCGGCTTCCGGGTGCCTATGCCTACCGGGCCCTGGCCGACGCCGGCGCCCGCCTGTGTTTCGGCTCCGACGCCCCCGTCGCCGCCCCCGACCCGCGCCTCGGGTTGCGCGCGGCCGTGCGCGACGGCGGACTCCGTTTCGCCGAGGCGCTCGCCGGCTACACGGAGGGGGCCGCGTTTTCGGCCTTTCGGGAACAGCGCGCCGGCGTGCTGGCCCCAGGTTTCGATGCCGATTTCACGGTGTTGGCGGGCGACCCGGCCGCGTTGCCGGCGGACGACTGGCCGGCGCTGCGGGTGCTGCTGACGGTGGTGGGCGGGCGCGTCACCTACGATGGCCGGGGCTGAGCCACGATGCGCCGCGCAGCCCGTGGTGCCGGCCTGCGGATGCCGGCCCGCAGGGGAACGCGACTCGGCCTCACAGCCACGCGGCGGCCATCCACTTGTAGACGAGACGCGCCGCGGTGAACTCGGAACGCGTGTCGCCCGGACGCGGCGCGAGCTCCGAGAAGTCGAGCCCCACGATGCGGTGACGGGCGGCCAGCACATCGATGAGGTCGAGCGTCTCGCCCCAGCCGAGGCCGCCGGGCTCGGGCGTGCCCGTCGCCGGCAGCAGCGCCGGGTCGAGCGCGTCGAAATCGAACGTGACGTAGACCGGTGATTCGAGCGCCGCCGCGATTTCGCCGCCCCATCCGGCGCACGGCTCGGCGCGCGCCCGGCGCAGCAGCGGACGCGCGAAAAACGTGGTGACGCGGGCGTCGCGCGCCGTCTCTTCGCGCGGGTCGAGCGCCCGGATGCCGACCTGCACGAGGCGGCGCGCGCTTGGCAGCACGCGGGCCATGGCGCAGGCGTGGCTCCACGGCGAGTCCTGGTAGGTCGGCCGCAAATCGCTGTGCGCATCGAACTGCAACACGTCGAGCGCCCCCAGGGCATCGGCGTGCGCCTGGACCGCGCCGACGATCGCCGTGTGCTCGCCGCCGAGGGTGACGACGTGCTTGCCGGCGGCGAGCAACGCGCGCACGACGGCCCGCAGCCGCTCGGCGACCGCCGCGCCGTCGGCGTCAGGCGGCAGGGCGAGGGGGGCGAGCGTCGCGATGCCGCCGAGCTCGCGGTAGGGCTCGCACTGGCGGTCTTCGTCGAAGAGTTCGACCTGCTGCGACGCGGCGATGAGCGCCTCGGGGCCGCGGCCGGAGCCGAGCCCGTACGACGACGAACGCTCGTAGCCGACGGGCACCACCACGACCTGCGCCGTGGCGTAGTTGCAGTAGGGCTCGTCGAGCCCGAGGAAGCCCGCGCGCGGGCCCAATACCTCGAAGGGAACGGCGGTCGGCATGTGCATTCCTCTGCGTGTTCGTGTGCCGCGCTTGCCGCGGCAGAATCGCGATCTATCTTACCCGCTTGGCGGCCGCCCGCGACGGTCCGGACGCGCCATGCGCCGCCGCGGCAAAAGGGGACGAATTCATGCTGAAACTTCTGGATTTTGCCTGTCGTTCGTGCGCGCACGTGTTCGAGGAACTCGTGCGCAACGGCGATGCCGGTGACGCGTTGCGCTGCCCCGCCTGCGGGGCCGTCGGCGCCGACCCCAAGACCACGAGTTTCGCGGTGGGCGGCCGCGCGAGCCTCACACGCAGCGCGCAGAGCGCCAGTTCGGGGTGCACGCCGCGCGGCGGCTTTTCGTGAGGCTAGCCCGCCCGGCGCAGTTTGCGCCCGCGCAGCGACCCGCTACTCGACCGTCCGGCAGCAACGAAACCCCACGGCCTGCGTCTTGAAAGCCGGGTTGGCCGGCGCGCGGAACGACGCGCGCACCTGACCCGCGCCGTCGACGAACGCGCCGCCGCGCAACACGCGCAGCGTGCCGTTTTCGGGCCCTTGCGGGTTCGTGCAGGGTACCTCGCACTGGTACGTGGGATAGAACCAGTCGGCGACCCATTCCATGACGTTGCCCGCCAGATCGAGCGCCGCGTACGGCGACGCACCGGCCGGCCGCGAACCGACCGGCCGCGCGACCCCGGTGCCGCAGCCGGGGCCGCCGTCGTCCATGACCGCCAGCTCACACGTCGCCGGCTCGTTGCCCCAGGGAAAAACCGCGCTCTCGACGGCGCAGTCGCCCACGTAGAACTCGCAGCCGCCGCGCGCCGCCTTCTCCCATTCGGCCTCGGTGCATAGCCGTTTGCCGACCCATTCGCAGTACACGCGGGCCTGCTCGTAGTTCGCGCAACCCGCCGGGTAGTTGAACGAGCCGGGCACGTAGCTGCCGCAGGTCGTTCCGGGACTGAGCGCGGCGCTGCACACGCCGGCCGCTTCGCAGGCGGCATACTGCGCGACCGTGACCTCGGTCTGGTCGATGTCGTACGCGTCGAGTTGCACCGTGTGGTACGGGCACTCGTTCGAGAGCGGACAGCTGCACGTGTTGTCGCGACTCGCGTTGCAGCCCATGGAAAACGGGCCGGCCGGCACCCGGACGACGTCCACGCAGATCGGCAGCGCGGCGCAGTCGATGTCGGCGCAATCGGCGGTGTCGTCGCAGTCGTTGTCGAGGTCGTCGGCGCAGTTCGCTTCGCGCCCGGGCTCGAAGTTCGGGGCCTGCTCGGTGTAGATCGACTCGTCGCAGTCGGCCCACACGCCCCCGGCGCAGAGCACCGCCGGTTTGACGACCGCGGCGCACACGCCGGCCACGAGGGCGCAGGGTTGCGCGTCGGCGGCGATGAGGTCGGCCGCGTCGGCGGCGTCGGTGAGTTCGTCGCAGTCGTCGTCGACGCCGTTGCAGCGTTCGGGCGCGCCCGGGTGGACGTCGGGCTGGGCGTCGTTGCAGTCGGGGCCGAGGCAGTCGCGGCCGCTGCCGTAGAGGTCGCCGTCGCCGTCTTCGCACAGGACCTCGACGACGCAGCGCCCGTCGGCCGTGCAGGTCTCGCCGGCGGCGCAGGCACCGCACTCGCCGCCGCAGCCGTCGGTGCCGCACACGCGCCCGTCACAGGCGCGGCGACAGGCGGGCACGCACACGTCCCCGTGGCAGGTTTCGCCCACGGTCTCGGGGTCGCCGTCGTCGCAGTCGGCCCCTTCGGCGAGCGGCGTGTGGGCGCACCCTTCGCCGTCGGCGCAGCCGTCGGTGGTGCAGGGATTCGTGTCGGCGCAATCGAGCGCGGCCCCCCAGACGAGGCAGCCGTCGCCCGGATCGATGCAGCGGCGTTCGAGCAAGCCGTCGCAGAGCACGGCCCCGACCGCGGCACAGCGCGTGCCGGCGCCCGCGTCGGGACAGCCGGCGTCGAGGTCACCCGCGGGCGGCAGTTCGGCCGGCCCGTCGGGCGGGAGGTCGGGCGGCGCGAGTTCGGCCGCGACATCGCTCGGCCCGCTGTCGACGGTGCCTGCGTCGGGCACGACATCGAACGGCGCGTTGGGCGAACGGCACAAGCCCCCGCGGCACACGAGCCCGTTGCGGCAGTCGGCGTCGCTCGCGCAGGCCCACAGGTTGCCGGCCACGTCAGGGTCGGTGCACGCGGGGGCGAGCGCCGCGAGGCCGCACAAGACGGCCGTGAGCGCGCGCGGGACGCGCAGGACGGGGCCGGCCGCGACCGTCGTCCGGGGAGCGCGGGTGCGATTCTGCAAACGGTGGCTGAGGGGTTCGTTTTTCATGGGCAGGAAGTATAGCGGAGGGCCGGCGCCGCGCTCAATGGCCGTGGCGCGGTCGGGGCGCGGCAGGCGGGGGCCGGGGACGCCCGCGGCCACCTACCCGGCAAGCGGGCAGGACTCGGCCTCGGCGCCGCTCGCCGCGGCGCACTTCGGCGGCAGGGTCTGGAGCACGAGCGAGGCGAGGTCGATGACCTCGATTTGGTCGTCGAGGTCGAGGTGCTTGACGGAGTCTTCGAGCATCTGCTTGCAGAAGGCGCAGGCCGTGACGATGGTGTCGGCCCCGGCGTCCTGGGCCTGGCGCACGCGCAGGTTGTTGATGCGCTCGTTGGCCTTCAGATCCATCCAGAAGTGGCCGCCGCCGCCCCCGCAGCAGAGGCTGCGTTCGCGCGCGTCGCGCATCTCGGAAACCGTGGTGCCGGGCAGTGCGGCGATGACCTGGCGCGGGGCCTCGTAGACCTTCTGGTAGCGACCGAGGTAGCACGGGTCGTGGAAGGCGACCTTGCGGGTTACCCCGATTTTCGGCGCGAGTTCGCCGGTCCAGAACATTTCGTGCAGAAATTCGGCGTGGTGCACGACGTGGAAGTTCGCGCCGAACTGCGGGTACTCGTTCTTCAGCACGTTGTAGCAGTGCGGGCAGGACGTGAGCAGCACGCGGAACGAGCGCTGCTGCAGCGCCTCGATCTGCTGGCGCGCCACTTCCTGGAAGAGCCGTTCGTCGCCGAGCACGCGCGCCGGGTCGCCGCAGCAGCGTTCGTCGGCCCCGAGCACGCCGAAGTCGATGCCGCAACGATCGAGCAACAGGGCGAGATCGGAAGCGATCTTCTGTTTCGTGGGGTCGAAGGAGGTGCAGCAGCCGACCCAGTACAGCACGTCGCACGACTCCCCGGGGGCCACGACGCGCACGCCGAGCGACTTGACCCAGTCGACGCGGTCGCTCTGCGGGCCAAATGGGTTGCCGCGGTTTTCGAGCATCTTGAGGGCACGCATGGCATCGCCGGGGGCGCGCCCTTCCATCATGATTTCGTGGCGCCGCACTTCCATGAGGGTGTCGACGAAATCGACCGTGGCGGGGCAGACTTCCATGCAGGCCGTACACGTGCGGCAGTACCAGATGAAGTTTTCGTCGAAGCCGTCGCCGACGAGGGCCGGCGGGCCGGCTTCGGTTTCGCCGGCCGGGGGGGCGGCGGCGCCGTCGGCGGGACCGAGCGGTCTTTCGCCCTGGAGCAGCGCGCGGCAGGTCGCCACGAACTGCTTCGGTGAGAAGCGGTGACCGGACTGGGTCGCCGGGCAGATGGCCTCGCAGCGCCCGCACGAGATGCAGGCGTCGAAATCGAGCCGCTGCTTCCAGGTGAAGTCGCTGGTCTTGGCCACGCCGACGTTGAATTGCGTCTCGTCGAAGTCCTCGGCTTCCATGAGTTTCAGCACGTCGACGTGTTGCAGTGCGCCGCGCGGCTTCAGGCGCGCGAAGAAGACGTTCGTCGGCAGCGCCAGCAGATGGAAGAACTTGGTGTACGGAATGGCGGCGATCCAGCCGAAGGCCAGCACCGTGTGCGTCCACCAGAGCGCGCTGTGGGCGGCGCGCGCGGCCCCCGCGTCGAAGCCCGCGAACGGCAGGCCCGCGACGTAGCCGACGGGCGAAAGGTAGGCCCAACGGTCGCCAATCGTGTGGATGCGCAGCCCTTCGATCAGGAAGCCGGTGAGCACGATGCCCGCAATGAGTGCGAGCGGCCAGAGATCGGCCAGGGTCGTCGTGAGCGCGGCCGGCTTCTGGACCGACCGGCGCCAGAACGCCATGCCGACACCGACGAGCACGAGCACGCCGGCGAGTTCGGCGGCCACGGTCAAACCGACGTAGAGGTAGCCCGAGAACAGCGTTGTGCCGAAATCGTAGTCGAGCGCCACGACGGCCGTTGTGATGGCGAGGACGATGAAGGCGTAGAAGATCAGGCTGTGAAAGATGCCGGCAAACGTGGCGCCGCGCACCCGGCGCTGGAGCAGCAGTTCCTTCGCCAGCAGCCAGAAACGGCGGCCCCAGTCGCCGAGCCGTTCGCCGTCGGGCTTGCCGCGCCGCCAATACGCAATGCGGCGGTAGAAGCCGTAGCCGAAGACGGCGAGCGCGACGCCGAAGAGCGCGTACATGAGCCAGGCCGGCTCGATGTTCCACATGAGGGGGCGCGAGGCTTGCGAGAGGGTGTCCATCGTCTACTCCTTGTGGCCCCATCCACCCCGTTCAGGCCGTCCAGGCGGGCCGCGCGGTGGCGGTGGGGCTCCCGAGTCGATGGTCGGGGCCCGGCCGGAACCGCCCCTCAGGCGTGGCTGGCGGCGCGGGTGAGTCCGGCGAAGTGCAGTTTCAGGGGCCGGCTGACGCGCGCGGGACGCGTCGTCACCTCGACCTGCGGGCGCTCGACCGGCCGCGGCACGGCAGCGCCCTTGCGGTAGTGCTGGCGGGCCATCTGGGACACGCAGTCCCAGAGGGTGGTCGCGGCTTCGAGGCGCACGTTGCAGGTGTCGAGCCGCGCGAGGAAGCGGCGCAGTTCGGGCCACTGGCGGGTGAGCGTCCAGGTGCGCTCGACGAGCACGCACTCGCATTCGCCGATGCGGTCCACGAGGGCCCGCACCCCGGGGCGCGCGAGCACGTCTTCGCTGAACGCCTCGTCCTCGAACCAGGCGACGACCTCGATATCGTTTTCGCGGGCATACTGCACGATGCGTTCGCGTTGTTCGCCCCGCCCGATGACCTCGCCCGTCCGGCCCAGAATCGCGTCGCTCACGTATGCCATCGCCTTCTTCGTCATCGCCGTCCTCCGTGGTGTTGGGCCCCGCGGTCGCGGTGGCCTGTTCGCCGGGAGGTTCAGCAAGCGGCGTGCCAGTCCGGCCGAGTCCATCTCAACCGATTGTATTTTCAGGGTGTTATTTTTTACATGGCCGACGCGGGCCGGGCCGCGCAGGGCCGGGCGTGTAGCGAAAACATACACCCGCGGACCGGGCCGAAAGCCTGACGTTGTCCTTTCATATCAAGACATTGAGCGGAATCCGGGCCCGGCCTCGGCGCCCGAGCGACGGTGTGTAGCGGCCGCCGACACCTGTATATCTTCGCCATACAGTTTGACGCGGTGCGCCGTGCGGCCCTAGAGTTGGGGCGTGAAGGGCGTCGGCCACGGGGAGTGTATGCGATTGCCATACAGTCCCGGTGGGCCACGGTCCTGCCCGCATTCGGCGCGCGCGGTCGCACGGGGCTTCGAGCCGGGGCGGCGACCGGCCGCGGAGGTGGTGCATGGCAACCCGCAGCCTGCCCCCGGGGGAGCGTCCGCGGCGACGCCTCCGCTGGCTCCGGCAGTTTCGCAAGGTTTCGCTGCGCGCGCGGCTGACGACGGCCTTCATCCTGCTCATCATCACGTCGGCCTCGGCCACGATTGCGATCGGCAACATCGTGTTTGGCCGCAAGGTCGTCGAACTCGCCTCTTCGAAGATGGAAGTTGGGCTCCGGGTGGCCGAACAGGGGCTCGCGGCCCGGCTCGAACGCATGCTGCTCTCGGCGCGCATGGAAGCCGAGCGCCTCCGCCCCGGCGAACCCTTGCAGCCGCTGTGCAAGACGGCGCTGCGCGAGCGCGACCTGCTCGACTTCGTGTTGGTCGCGGCCCCCGCGGGCTGGCAGGGGCTGCGGCTCGGCGCCCCGCCGCCGGCAGCGACCGGCGGCGCAGCGGCGCCCGCAGCGCCGCCCGCCTGCACCCCCTTTGCGCTCACGAGCGCCCCCCCGGGCGAGCTCGGCCGTTTCGTCGCGCGGGCGGCGCCAAGCGGCCGGCCGCTCTCGGGCCTGCTCGCCCTCGACCGCGCGAGCATGGCGCGGCTTCAGTACCGCGACCCGCCGCCCGAGGGCCTGTTCCTGGCCGTGGCGGTGCCGCTTGGCGACGGTGCGGTGCTCGTGATGGGCGCGCTGCTGAACGGCCGCAACGACCTCGTGGCGGCGCCGGTCAACCTGCTCTGGCCCGAGCATCGCCAGGGCTACGCGGCGACACTCTTCCTGCGCGGCACGCGCGTCGCCACGACCATGGACGCCGCCTCCGTCGGCACCCACGTCGACCCGGAAGTCGAACGCCAGGTGCTCGAAGAAGGACGACGCTACGCCGGCTCCACGACGGTCATCGACCACACCTACTACACGGCCTACATGCCGCTGCGCGACTACCGCGGCGTGCCCGTGGGCATTCTCGGCATCGGCGCACGCGAAGAGGTCTATGCCGACATGCAGAGCCAGACGGTGACGCTGTTCAGCGCCCTCATCGCGATCGGCATGGTGTTCGGGTTCGTCATGACCTACTTCTTCTCGGTGTGGCTCATCCGGCCGGTGGCCGAACTCGCGCAGGGCATGAACCGCGTCGCCGGCGGCGACCTCGACCACAAGGTGCGCATCGCCGCGGCCGACGAGCTCGGCCGGCTCGCCCAGGCCTTCAACCTGATGGTCAAGGCCATCCGCGAGCGCGACATCCAACTCAAGGCCATGACCGAGGAGCGCCTCTCGCAGGTCGAGAAGCAGGTGTCCATCGGGCGGCTGGCGGCCGGGGTCGCGCACGAAATCAACAACCCGCTCACCTCGGTGCTGAGCCTCACCATGCTCATGCAGCGCGCGCTTGCGCCCGACGACCCGCGCCGAGAAGACCTCGAAATCATTGTCGAAGAGACCAAGCGTTGCCGCCAGATCGTGCGCAACCTGCTCGATTTCGCACGCGAACGGACGACCGAAAGGCGCGTGCTCGACCTGAACCAGGTCGTCCGTGAAACGCTCGTGCTGACCAGCAAGTACGACGGCATGGAACGCATTCGCACGGTGCTCGAACTCGCCGAGGAGCCGCTGCTGGTCAACGGCGACGCGTTGCAGTTGCAGCAGGTGTTCACGAACATCATCATCAACGCTGCCGAGGCCACCGGACAGCGGGGCAAGATCTTCATCTCGACCGACGAAGACTCGTCGGGAGCCTTCGTGGTGGCCAAAGTCGGCGACCGCGGCCGGGGCATTCCGAAGGAGAGCCTCGCCCGCATCTTCGAGCCCTTCTTCACCACGAAGGATCCGGGCAAGGGCACGGGACTCGGGCTCTCCGTGTCGCTCGGCATCGTACGCAAGCACGACGGCACCATCGAAGTCGAGAGCGCCGAGGGCGAGGGCACGACGGTCACCGTCATGCTGCCGCGCGTCACGGCGGCGCCGGAAGCGACCCCCTAGCGAGGAAGGAGCGGGCATGGGCACGCACGCCGCCAAGATTCTGGTCGTCGACGACGAGCGCACCGTGTGCTTGACCTGTCGCCGCATCCTCGAACTCGACGGCCATCAGGTCGAAAGCGCCTCCACGGGCCGCGAGGGGGTGGCGCGGGCCGTCGCGGGCAACTACGACCTCGTGTTGCTCGACCTGAAGATGCCCGATCTGTGCGGACTCGACGCGCTCCAACAGATCAAGCAGGACCGGCCCGACCTGACGGTCATCATCATCACGGGCTACGCGACCATCCAGACGAGCATCCAGGCCATCAAGATGGGGGCGTACAACTACGTGCCGAAACCGTTCACACCCGAGGAACTGTCCCTGGCCGTCGCGAAGGCGCTCGACGACCGCGAGGTAAGAAACGAAAATCAGTATTTAAAACTGGAACTTTCGCGCCTCAAGGGCAGCACCGCGCTGCTCGGCCGCTCGAAGGAAATGGACGACGTGCGCCGGCAGATTCTCAAGGTCGCGCCGTCGCACTTCACCATCACGCTCTACGGTGAGTCGGGTACGGGCAAGGAAGTCGTCGCCCGGGCCATCCACGAGCACAGCCAGCGGGCCGAAAAGCCGTTTGTGGCCGTCGACATCTCGGCGCTCTCGGCCGGGCTCATCGAATCCGAACTCTTCGGCCACGTGCGCGGGGCGTTCACGGGCGCCACGCAGTCGCGGCCCGGCTGCTTCTCTATCGCCCATGGCGGGACGCTATTTCTCGACGAGATCGCCAATCTGACCCTCGAAGTGCAGGGCAAGTTGCTGCGCGTGCTCGAAACGCGACGCGTGCGCCCCGTCGGCAGCGAGGCCGAACACGAGATCGACGTGCGCATCGTGGCCGCCACGAATCGCGACCTCTACGGGCTCGTCGAGGCCGGCAAGTTCCGCGAAGACCTCTACTACCGGCTCAACGTCATCCCCATCACGCTGCCGCCGCTGCGCGAACGGGCCGACGACATTCCGCTGCTCGCGGCGCATTTCCTGAAACAGGCCAAGGCCGACACCCCGGCACGCGTCGCGGGCTTCAAGACGGCGGCCATGGCCAAGCTGCTTTCGTTCCACTGGCCGGGCAACGTGCGGCAGTTGAAAAACATCGTCGAACGGCTCGTCGCCACGGTCGATGCCGAACTCGTCGGCGTCGAACACCTGCCCGCCGAAATCGGTGGGCCGACGCCCGCGCCCGAGGCGCTCGACGACGCACCCGTGCCCGATACGGTCGACGCGTTGAAAGAGGCGAAGCGCCGGCTGCGCGACATCGTCTACGAGCGGGTCGAGAGCCGCTTTCTGCTGAGCGCACTGCAGCAGAGCGGCGGCAACGTGTCGCGCGCGGCCGACCGCGTCGGCATGGCGCGGCCGAACTTCCACGCGCTCATGCGCAAGTACGGCATCAAGGCCGACGACGGCGCACCGAAAGACGAGTAGTCACAAAGAGTTGACGACGCCGCGGCGCGTCCCCGCCGGGCGCGCCGGCCCCGTCATACCCAGTCGCCTTCCTTCGGATACCTTTGTTGCCTTCGTCGCTCCCCCCTGCGGCGTACCCGAAGGACGCCTCGGGGGATCGCTCCTCGGCGCCTCGGTATCCTTTGGAACGCAACGGGGTATCAGTTCATCCCGGCGAGGTCGGCGCAGTCGGAAGCGACCGACGGGCTCACCACGCCGCCCACCGACTGGCTGTTGGCGTAGCGCAGGAGCACGAAGCCGGCGGCCGCGCCGCCACCGCCCGACTCGATCTGGCCGCCGCCGCCCTGCGGGGCCCCGCCCTGGCCGGGGGTGCCGCCCGTCGTGCCGCCGGGCACCCAGCGCAGGTTGCCGTTGCCGCCGCGCCCGCCGTCGGCCCGCACGATGCCGCTGACGACGAGGTCGAAGGCTTCGAGCAGCACCGCGCCACCGCTGCCGCCGCCGCCACCACCGCCGTAGGCGTTGCCGCCGCGCCCGCCGGAGACGTTGATCTGCCCGCCGACCGTGAGCCGCCCCTGCACCGAAAGTTGGATGGCCCCGCCGCCGCCGCCACCGCCACCGCCGCTGCCGTCGGGGTTGTGGTCGGTGTCGGCGAGCCCGCCGCCGCCGCCGGAGCCGGCGCGCAGCGGCTCGAGCCGCGGCACACCGTAGG
>CAYRCM010000083.1:0-22799 GCA_964422715.1 uncultured Myxococcales bacterium
ACCGCTCGCTGTCGCAGCTCGTCGCCGACTACTTCGCGCTGCTCGCGTCGGCCGGCGGGGCGCGCGCGCAGGCGCCGGGAACGCCCGAGGACGAGGCGTTGCCGCCCGCCGTGGCCGCGCTGCACGGCAGTCTCTGCGGCTCCACGCTCGACGAACGCGACTACGGGGAGCACCTCGCGGAGAAACACGCATGAACGTGCTCTTCGACACGAACGTGCTGCTCGGTCTCCTGCTCGCCCGCGAGCCGCACGACCGCGAGGCGGTGGCGCTCCTGAGCGAGGTCGCGCACGGCCGGCTCGTCGGCCTCGTGGGTGCCACGAGCGTCACGACCGTGCACTCCATTGCGCAGCGCGCGCTCGGGGCTGCCGGAGCCGCGGCGGCAATCCGACGACTCTTGCAGCTGCTGACCGTGGCGCCGGTGACGCACGCCGCCCTCGACGATGCCCTCGGCCTCGCCTTTCGCGACTTCGAAGACGCCGTGCTCGATGCGGCCGCCAGCCACGCCGGCCTCGACGCCATCGTCACCCGCGACGCCGCCGGCTTCGCTGCCTCGCGTCTCCGCGTGTTTGCGCCCGCCGAGTTGTTGGCGGCCCTCCGGTCGCGGTAGGCCGCCTCGCGCATTCTGGCCGGCTGGCGCGTCAGCGGCATCCCTGCCCGTTGATGCTCTGGAGGAACCGCAACAAGGGCCCCACCTACAGGTCAGCCCGTGGCGCTGCTCCCGTGCGCCGCCCCCTTGCCCCGCGCCGTGCGGGTCCGTACGCTGGGGCAAAGGGGGGCTCGGCGATGAGCCATGCAGGCCGCCAACCCGATGTTCGCACCGCGCTTCGTGATATCCCCGTCTCGTTGGCTTTTGACATTGCACGCCCCGCCGCCCGTGTCCGCTTCGGGCATGCCGTGGTTGCGGAACAGACGAGGCAGGCCGGCCTCACGGTCGTGGTGGACCTCGAAGATGCCTTGGTGCCCGCGATCTTCGAGCACCTCCAGGAAAGCCCCAAGGACGCGGTCGTGGTGGTTGGGCCGCAAAGCCGCCAGGTCCCGCTCAATCCGTTCCTCGGACTGAGATCGGAGAGCGCCGGGAGGCGCGCCGTCGGGGCCTGCCTCGAGGCGTTCGAACTCCTGCTCGACCGGCAGCTCGCACCCGCGCCGAAGGCCGTGGCGACGTTGGCTTTGGCTGTGGCCGCCACACAGTCCAAGCCGTCTCCGCTGCTGGCCGTCGAGCTGGTCGAGCGGCCGGACCTGGCGGGCCACGCGGCAGACGGCGCGGTCGGCCCGGCCGGGCCCCGCCGTATGGCCTCGCTGCTGGCCGACGCCGCGGTAGTAGCCGCCGTCCGGACATTCTTCGAAGAAGCCTGCACGCGGCTTGGGCAGACCACGCTGCTGCCGCTCTTCGCCGCTGTGGCGGGCACCCGGTCGCTCGGCGAAGTCATCTTGACATCGCGAATCACGGGAATCGTCGTCACGGACTTCATCTCAGATGGCGCGGCCCGTCGCTGCCTGCTGAGGCTGCTCGCGCACCACCTCGACGCCCTCGCGACCGCACCCGACCCGACCGAAGCGGAGCCCCCCGTGCCCAGCCTCTACCTGTTCGGCCCGACCGGCGCAGACATCGACGCCCTGGCGCCGCACCTCGTGCGCCTCGATCATGCCGGCTGCGCGCTCTGCTTCGACACCTCCCGTGTGTTGCGCTGCGACGGCCGCAGCCTGGGCCTGCTCGCCTCGCGCGCCGGTGCCGTTTGCGATCGCCGCGCCTTGCCACCCGACCATCCACTGGTGCACGCCGGCCTGGTTCCTGAACTGCGGCCCGAAAGGAGCGCCAACCGCAAGGAATCCGTTCTATTTCACTTCAAGGCCGGGCAACGTAGCCCGCGCGGGGTCGACCTCCCGGCCATTCCGGCTGCGTCTCTCGCCTACGCACGCCTGCGCCGCGCCACGGCCTTGCGCTACGGCGCTGCCACATCGGCCTGCCGCGAACAGGTCGAGCATGTGCTCGGGGCCGCGACGCGGCGTCGGCAGAGACGCGAGCGCGGTGCCGTAGTCGACCGCGCGCTGGAAGAAGAAGGTCTGCTCCAGGGCTTCCTGCGGGTACGCCGGGCCGGCGGCGGGCCGGGCTCGGACGGGATCAGCAGCGAGCAGTTCGAGGCGGACTTGGAGCAACGGCTGCGCCGGCTGCGCGTCGAGGCGATCGGAGGCACCTACCGGCCTCAGCCCCTCTTCCGCGTCGAAGTCCCCAAGCGCTCAGGCGGTACGCGCCCGCTCGCGGTAGCGGCCGTGCGCGATCGCATCCTGCAAAGCGCCCTGGCCGGGCCGCTATCGAGCCTCCTCGATCCGCTGCTTCTGCCTTGCGTCTACGGCTACCGACCGGGCATCGGGCCGCAGAGCGCGATTGCCGCGGCCCGAACGGCTCGGCTGCGCGGCGCTGCGTGGGCCGCACACCTCGATATCGAACGTTGCTTCGACACTGTTGACCACCGTCTGCTCTGGTCGGACGTCCAGGACGTCTTGCTCCATGACGTCGGGCTGCGCCTGCTGCGCCAGTGGCTCAGACAGTGGCAGGCCTTCCAACCTGAGCGCCAACCGCTCGGACTGGCGCAGGGCTCGCCATTGTCTCCGGTCTTGCTCAACCTCTACCTGCGCGCCGTCGACGAGCAGATGGCCTCGTGCGGCGTCCACTATTTTCGTTATGCCGACGACATCCTGCTGCTCGGTCAGGACGAAGGCGATGTACAGCGCGCGGCGCACTACCTGGAACGCCTGTTGGCGACGCAACGTCGCCTGACGCTCAACCCGTCGAAGACGGCGACGGCCGGTCCCGACGCACCCATCGCGTTTCTGGGCATCTTGCTCTACCGCGACGTGTGTCGGATCCCGGCCGACCGGCTCGCCGAGTTCCGCGAACGGGTTGGCGCGACCCTCGAATCGCGCGACCCGCTCGAACAACGCCTCCAGGCACTCAACATGCTGGTCGAGGGCTGGGGCAACTACTACCGGGTCGTGGGGCACGGCGTCGAACTCGACCTGGCGACGCTCGACGACTGGCTCGGGGCGACCATCGAGACCTTCTGTGCGCACGAGGGCATCCCGGCCGGGGGGGCGCAGGCGATGTTCCGCCGTTTGCCGCGGCCGGCGCCGTCGCTTCGGGGGCCGGTTCCGCCCGGGCCGGCCTACCTGGGAGCGCGCCGCCCGCCGCCGTCGGCAAGCGGCCGGCCACCCGGCCTACCCGAAACCTTCGACCCGCTCGAAGAGTACGCCGAGCCCGAGTCGGAGACGCTTCCAGACCGCTCGGAAGGCCGGTTTTTCTCTTCGGTCGGTGAACTGCGCAGGAGGCAGCGCGAGACCGAACGCGCCGCTGTGCAGCAGGACGACACATGGATCCGCGTCCACGGCCACGGCGTATACCTGACCCGCTACGGGGACGTGCTCGTCGCCAAGCAGAAGGGAACCGTGGTCTTCGAGGCGCCGCTCGCGGGCATCGAGGCCATACACGTTCTGAGCTACGGCGTGACGCTCTCCAACTACCTGCTCCAGCGGCTGGCCGACGACGGCAAGGCCGTGCTTCTCGCGGATCCGAGCGGACGCGCCCACGGCGTCATCGCGGCGGTGCCGGACGGAAACCACGTGCGGCTGCGGCGCCGCCAGGCTGCCTTCTACGAAACCGACGAGGCGCGCGAGTTGGCGGCGGCAATTCTGGGCGCCAAGATCGAAAACCAACGTCGGGTGCTGCTTTACTACGGCAAGTACCGCCGACGGGCCGATCCGGAACGCGCCTCCCGGCTCGAAGAGGCGGCGGCGGCGCTGGCCAGTTGCAGCCGCTCGTTGCGTCGCAAGGAAACCGTGCCATCCCGCGACGCGCTGTTCTCAACCGAGGCCGTTGGCGCCCGAGCCTATTGGCTCGGGGTCGAACGCCTGCTGCGAGGCCGGCACGCGTTCCCCGGCCGCGTCAAACGGGGAGCCGCCGACCTCGTGAACGTCATGCTGAACTACGGCTATGCGGTGCTGGCTGGCGAAGTGTGGCGCGCATGCACGGCCGCCGGGCTCGACCCGGCCTTCGGCTTCCTGCACGGCTCGCGCGGGGATACGACCGGGCTCGTCTACGACCTGATGGAGGAGTTCCGCGCGCCGGTCGTAGACCGAACCGTGCTGTCGTTGCTGCTGCGCGGAGGCCGCCTGGCCCTCAACCGCGACCGCGACTTGCGCGTGCGGTCACGCAACCTGCTGCTGGCCCATCTGAATGCGCAGTGGATGCGCAAGGTTCAGCAGGACGGAAGGCGTCTCACGTTTCGGCAGCTGGTCTGGCAGCAGGCCAAGTCATTTCGGACTCATGTCGAGGACGGACGCCCCTACGCGCCCTTCCGGATGCGGTGGTAGCCATGCACACGCTCGTGATCTTCGACGTCCCCGCCGACGCCCCGCGAGAGTTGCTCCAGACGCAGCTCAGCCGAGTCGGGTTCCGTCGGATTTTTCCGAACGCGTACGAGCACGAGGGCGCGGTCCCCGGCCTGCGCGAGTTGGAGCGGAACGTCGTACGCGCCCTGCATGGCCAGGTCTACCGCTTGCGTATCTACGTTTGGGGCGGGCACACCAAGATGCTCGAACGATGGGGTCGGTAGCGGTCGCCGCTCGCTCGTGCCGGGAATGCCGCACGCGTGGGCTGACGAAAAACGCCCTCCGCCGCCGGCCGGCCTCCGCGCCGGCGGGGTTTCGGCCCGGGCCAGGCCCTTGAGGGCCGGCCCCGTATCGGGCGGGTGCCCCCGCCAGGGGCACCGCCGACGCGGACAGAGGCCCCGCGCCCTCGCACGCCAGCCTACCGCTATACGGCGTTGCTCGGGAAGCCTGCATCGGCCACAAGTTGTGCGGTGTGAGGAGAAGAATGGAAGCGGTCAGGCGGAAGGGCGGTCGGTGTTCGAAGGTGACGCAACGTCGCTTGGCGCTCGGCGTCTAGCGGCCAGGCACCTGGACGGGCTTTCCCTCCTTCAGGTACACGGCCCCTGGCCACATGAGATCGTCGAGCGAGGAAATGGTCTTGGCCAGGAAGCACTCGGGAGGGCCGGGGTTCGCTGGAGGGCGACGGTAGCACGCAAACAGCCCGTATTTCGTGAGTATCTCGTTCTCAGAGCCATCCAAGCGGTTCTCGATCTCCACTTCCCGAACGACCCAGATCACGTCGGGGTTTGCGTCTTCGGCGACGGTCAGCGGGACCGGGGCGGAGGCCTTGGTCATTGGTGCCGCAGAGCATGCCGCGAAGGCGAGGAGGAACGCCACTGGACATACAGTTTTCATCTCCGACCGCCTTTGGTGTTCGAAGGTGACGTAACGTCGCTTATCGGTCCTCCGTTGCCGGACCCGTCGTCGCATCCCCCGAATTGCACCAAAGCGACCAGAGCGAGGAGAGAAAGAAACCCAAGCGTTGTCTGACGGCTATGTTTCATGGCTGACCTCCACCGCAGCGCCATTCTGGCCACCGTCGACGGGCTCGTCAATGAATTTCTGTTCCGGCCGTCGCGCGGCGGGAACTCGCCAGTTCTCATGGAGTTGAAGGCTCGTTTCGAAAGCCGCGGAGAAGGCCCTAAGCGGGGGCCGCTTGCGCGGGCTCCAGTGTTTTCCAACGATGATGCGGGGTTGCGGAGGCGCGAAGCCCGCGGCGACGTGCCGCCGACCGCCGAGCTCGTTCTTGGCGTCTTGTGCGCTGAACGGCTGGTATCAAGTAGATATGCGAAAAAATTGGCCTTCTCAGGAAGCGGGGGGAAGCCCGGCTGTGCGAAAGCGACCCCCAAGGCAGAGCCCGAGGTCGCCTTTCGCACGACGCATGGCGCAGCTTGTCGCCCGCGGCGTACGAATCGACGCCGGGTGGCGCGCCCGCGCGCCCGCGCCCCCCTACCCCTCCGTCGGCGCCTCGGCGGCCTCGTCGACCTCCTCGGCGGCCACCGGCCGGCGCGGCGCCCCGATGTCGCGGAAGAACGCGTTGACCTTGCGCAGGCTGTCCGGGTAGCGCTTCACCAGTTCGGCGTAGATGACGCGGTACTGGCGCCGGGCGTCGTGGCGCGCGGCCAGTTCGGCGGCCCAGGCCGTGGCCACGGCGTCGAGCGCGGCCTGGTGGAGCGGCAGTTGCCGTTCGAGTTCTTCGCGCGCGGCCGTGAGCCGCGGCAGCACATCGGCCACAAAGGGCTGGTCGGCGAGGTCGCGTTTGAACGTGTCTTCGAGCACCTTCACGAGGCGGATCTCGTCGGCGGGCGGCGCGCCCGTGACGGCCACGAGGCCGTTCGGGAAGGCTTTCTGGTAGGCCGGCGATTTGCGATTCTTGCCAACGGCCAGATAGAGCCGGCCCTCGGCCTCGTTGACGACCTCGTCGAGCTCGGCGTCGGCCGCATCGCGCAGCGCGGCCGCGCCGACGAGGGCCCGTTCGGCCTTGGCGGTGGCGGCGGCGGCACCTTCCAGGGTGTCGAGCCCTTGCTCGGCGAGCGGTACGAGGTCGCGCACCGCCCGGTTGCGCGTGAGGCTCGCGACGAGATACACGAGCACCCGAATCCAAAGAGCGGTCGAGGCATTGGCGGGGGGCGTCGTCACGGGGCACCTCCTTCGGTTTGCCCGGGCTCACACGGCCCGGACGCGGCGACGAAACGCCAAAATCGGCGGCAACCCGCACGCCGCGGCGTTTCGGATCCCGAAATGAGACGAAGGGTCGCGCCGGCGACGGCGCGGCACGGCCAAAATGGCGCGCCGTCCGGCCTGGCGACGATTTCGGAAGATGAAACGCGCGCCCGCGCGCGCCGGTGCCCATTTCGGCTCCCGAAATGAGACAGCCACCCCGGCGGCCACACGATTTCGGATGCCAAAATGCTGCGCCGGCCGCGCTGGCGACGATTTTGGGATCGCTTCGGGCGATTTCGTCCGCCGGCGGGCGCATTTTGGTATTTCGCAGCCCGAAAAAGCGCGGGCCGGATGGGCATTGGGAGAGGAGAACCGGGCGGGCGCGGGCGCCCGCGGCGCCGGACGGCCGGCACGGTGGCTTTTGCTCAGGAAGAAACCCGCCGAGCCATCCATCTCGGTGTCGCCCCTCCGACCGAAACGGGATACACGCAGGCCCGCGCAGCGCAACTGCGGCCGAGGGTAGCGCTCGCAGCCCGCGCGGTCAACGGGGCTGACGCAGATTTGGGGCGGTGGGGCGGTGGGGCCGGGGCGAGCAAACGGAATCGCCGACACGCACAGGGTGCGCGGGGCCATTTGACGCCGGCCGCTGGACTCCACTACGCTCTCGCTCGCGTCGCACGTCGGGCCGCGAGAGAGGGGCACCGTGGCAGATAGCCGTTGTTCGCCGTTCGCTGGGCTGCTCCGGCAGCGAGTCCGCAACCCCGCGCGCCGATTCGGCCGAGCGCTGGCGCGCATCGTCGCCCGACTGCTCCGGTCGATCCTGGCCCGGCGCGGCCATCGGGTTCGGTCGCACGCCTCGCACAGGGTCGAGGTTCCCGTGCCCGCCGTTGCCGAGTTGCACGGCTGCCTCTGCGGCACCCAACTCGACGAGCACGACTATCGGGCCCACCTCGTGGCGAAGCACCGGTGAATGGCCGCCGAAGGGCGCGGGAGCCATGGCGCGCGCCGCGCCAGAGCGGCCCCCGGCGACCGCGACCCCGGCGCCGACCAGGGAACCGACGCGCCCCGACACCCCTGAAGACGGACGAGGTTCTTCCCATGGGTCCTCCGATGCCTGAGCCGCCGGCGGGCCTGACCGGATGGACGCTGCGCGATCCGCAGCGGGCGGCCAACGACACCATTCGAGGCTACCTGGAGCAGGCGCACTGGACCGTGCTTCGCTGGGTCGACCTCGACGAGTCGGAAGTCCTCGTCTGCGAGGGCAACGAGGACATCGACCGTTTCCTGATCGATGAGCAGGGTCGCGTTGTTCGGGTGACCGAGGAGCAGATCAAGGCGCTGTCGGACCGTGTGAGTGCTCGCAGCGCACCGGTCTACGAGTCGATATTCAATTTCCTGCTGGCGTTCCGGTACTATGCCCAACGCGACGAGCAGGCCTACTTCGTGTTCACGTCTTCGGCCGGGCGGGCGGCGCAACACACGGCCGAAACGTCTGGAGCGAACAGCGGGGGTGCCGCCGCCGACCTGTCGATCGACGTGCTCCGAACCTGGATGGAACTCGCCCGAATCGGAAACGAAGACGCTCGGAAAGACCGGGTCGCCGCGCTGCGGACGGGCATCCGCCAGATCCTCGAACGGTACCGACCCGGCGGCCCCGGTGTCGACGACGCGAAGGCCGCGCGCAGGCGCGGGCAGGACATCGAGGCGGCCATCGCGTACCTCGACGGCCCCCCCGAACGCTGGGCTGCGTTCCTGGACTCCGTGCAGTGGAGCCTCGGCGAAGCGACCGGCGCCGCGTTGGAGAGCCGCATTCTCGACAAGCTCGCCGCCGACCCGCGTTGCCGCGACCTGCCTGGCCGCGCGCTCATGGCACGGCTCGTCCACACGGTGTTGACCACGTCATCCCAGCGCGCGCCCGAGGCGCGCGCCCTCACGGCGGCTTGCCTGGGGAGGTTGTGCTGCACATCGAGGGCGGAACTCGAAGCCTGGGTAAACGAGTATCGCGCCATGGAGTTGCTCGATTTGCGCCCGCGGCTGGAGCTTCTGGAGCAGCAGGTCCAGGCCCACGATGGGAGACTCCGGCACCTGGAGACAGACGACGGCGGAGTGGCCGGAGCGCACGACTTCGCGACCTACATCGGCTCGATCCGATCCCCCTTCGCGGGACCGTCCATGGACGATATCCGTGCCGGCCGGCTGTGGCGAGACGAGGCACACATCTCAAGGGCCGCGTCGCTGCTCGACACGCCGCCGCATCGCGTCCTGCTCTGGGGCCCTGCCGCCTGCGGCAAGACTGCACTGGCCCGGCAGATCGCGGTAGCCGCGTGCGAGCACGGGGCACAACCGTTGCTCTTCGATCTCGACGTCGAGCGACAACTGCCTGCGAGGGCTGCGGAGATCGTTCGCTCGGCCGGCCGCCACGCCCGTGTGGGGGACCGCGTGCCCATGCTGGTCATCGAAAACGCCCACCGGGCGCCAGACGAGATCGCGCCGCTCGTGAGGCCGGCCCAGGCAGGGGGCGTGCGCCTGCTCGTCACGTCCAGGCAGGAGCATCGCGACGTGCTGCCGGACGTCGCGATTCGGCTCGATGGCAAAGACCTGACGCGGCGGGCGGGTGAGATTCTCACCTGGTACCTGCGCGACTGGCGGCGCCTCTCGGATGCGGAGCAACTGCGCGCACGCCGTTCGGTTCGCTGGGACGCGTACGGCCATGACCTCTGGCTGTTCTGGCTGTCGCTCCAGGCCTTCGATTGGGAGCGATACACGCTGCCCTTCATGGCCCCCATCGCCGAGTTGAGAAGACGCCTCCTTCTCGTGGTCCCCTCCCTGCCGCCGTACTGGGACGACTGCCTGTATATGGTCGCGGGGTTGGGGCGCTACGGCATCGGGACGGACCTCGACGCGGCCGCCCGGGCATTGGGGACGGACCTCGCGGTCCTGGCCGCGGCCGCCAGACGCCTCGCGGATGCCGGGATCTTGCGAATCGAGAGCGAACGTCGCATGGCGAGTTGCTGGCACACCACGCTTGCCCAGTTGTACTGGCAACTCCTGCAGACGGAGCGGCAGCGCTGGGGTGTGAACGCTCGACGCGCCATGGCGGGCAGTCAGCCATGAACCCGCGGAATCCCACCCTCGCCGACATCGCCTCGGGCGAACTCCCGGCCGGGCTCCAACTCGGCGTGCGGCAGTTGAGGGCTGCACTCGAGGCCTCGGGCGCGCGCGCGGCCCCGGACCTCCAGTCGTTCTACGAGGCCGTCTGCCGGTGGCGGCGGGCCGCAAACACCGAGGAGACCGGGGCGCTGTCGCGCTGGATCGACGAAGTGGCCAAGCCCTTCGTGGCAGAACTCGATTCCGCTGGGTGGGCCTGGCTTGCGGAGCAGTCTCCGACGGCCGCCGCAGCCGTGGATTTTCTCTGGGCGATGTTGCACTGCGCACCCTGGCGCGCGCTCGGCGCCGCCGCGGAGGGTACGGCAACGCGTCTGTTGGCCGATGTGCCACCTGTGCCGCCGGACGACTCGAACGCCCTCTGGGCGAGCGTTGCTCGGAGACTCCTGTCGGTTGTCGGCAACGTCGCCCCAGCCCTTCTGACCAAGACGCTCGCAGGCATGCGGCCGTGGCTGCTCTCGGCCGTCCTCGCGCAGGTGGACCAAATCCCCTGCTACCATAACGTAGCCGAGCCGTTGGCGGATGGCCTGCTTCGACTGCCTGTCGAGAACGCCGCCCAGGCCTTCGCGGAGGTCCTGACGTCCAGCCCATCGACGGCGGTTCTCGCGCTCTTGCAGGACGTCGTGCGCCCGCCGCTTCCAGATGCGACGCGCGACACGAGCCCGGGCCGGCCGTCGGCGGTGCGGCTCTGCGAGGCCATCAAGACGCGCAATGCCAGTCCAGAAGTGGCGAATCTGCTCGACGCCTGGCTCGCCGAACCGGAGGAACTCGCCAATCTCGTGGGCAGCTACCTCCGCGCAGAACCGGCCAACCACGAAGATGCCTTCGACCTGCTCACGGCGCACTCAAGCGAAAAACGCGGTGACCCGATCCCCCGGTGGGGAGAGCGCGGCTTCGTGAAGTCGTGGATGGCCGTCTCCATGAGAATTCGCCATGGAGCCGACCAGCGCGGCGGCATCTTCGCCCCCGACTTCGAGACGGCAACGGTGCTCGCGGGGGTCCCGCCGGACGCGCTGGTGCGTTTCATTCGGGAGCAGCCCAACGCGCGCTTCCTCGTCGAGTACCTCGCGCGGCTCCCGTCCTTCCAGTACCCCCACGTCGATGCCGTGTGCGAGCGGGTTGCGGGCGACAGCACGATCGAGGCGCGCCTGTCCGCGGCTCGGGGTCGTGAGGCGGGGTACGTGCTCACGCAACTCGACTGGCTAGCGTACGCCCATCCGAGTATCGCCGAGTTGCGGGACCGATTGGCGCCCCTGCTGATCCCCAGAATCCCCACGGCCGATTTGCTCCACGGACCGGGGGAGTTCTTCCAAAACCCCGCGCTGGCGCCGCACACCACGAGGGAGGTCGAAGCAAGAGGCGGCGCCGCAGCCAACTTGGCCGAGTTGGTGGTGGTCCTGCGGACGAAAGAACGCTGGCGACTGGGCCTGGGCGAGCAGGACTTCGCGCACGCCGCGGAAATGGGGCTGCCTCCAGGCGGCGCCGGCGCCGAGCTGCTCGAGTGGATGGGCCACGTCCAGTCTCTCTTCGAGTTGCACGCCGAGACCGCCGTCGGCTTGCTGGCGCGGCTCACTGCCGAGCAGATCGAATGCATCTACCGCGAACACCCCGGGCTCGGCGCGCCTGCGCAATATGGATGGGATGCCCACCGAAGGCTCGCTCTCGGCGCCCACCTCCTGGAAGTCTGGCTGAGGCTCGACCGTGCCGCAGCGGTCTCCGTGCTCGGCGAGCCCGAGATCGGGCAGCGGGACTTCTTATTGCTGCTGCAGGTGGCAGGGCTCTGCCGGAACGGCGACTGGAACCCGCCCGCGAAGGCCCCGGCAAAGGAGCCGGAGCCCCCCACCGGGTTTCGCGAGGCCGAGCACTGGCTGGATATCCTGGAACAAGCCGATTCGGCTTTGGCCGAGCAGATGCTGGTCGCCCTACTTCACCACGCCCAGGCGTGCCTGAGCCGAAGAACCGACCGGCTCGACACCCTCGACGGCGTGGCCGCCTTCCTGCGCTGGGCCGTGGCGAAGACCGGCGATTCACTTCACCCCGGCTACCTCGACGTCCTCGCCCGCCGAATCGAGCAGCTCCCACCCGACGGAGCCGCCGAGGCTGTTGCCATCGCGGCCGTCAGCTTGCCGGTGCACCCCGAGGCACGCGAAAAGTACCTGGAGCGCGTGCTTCCCGAGGTCGACAGACGACTCGCCGGCGCCGAGTTGGACGCTGACGGGACGCTGCTGCTCCGTGCGTTGCGGGCGGTTCTTCAGGCCGAATTCCCGCGGCTGACAAGCCTCTTGACGGCGCGCCCTGTGCCGCGAACACCGCCAGCCAAGCGCCCAGGGTCCAGCCGTCGCAGATGAAGCCTGCCCGCGGGCCTTGCCCCGCGCGTCGCGCAGCGTAGCATGCGCTTCGAGGCCTCGCCGCCGCCAAAGGACCCCGCTCAAGGGGCAGGCGCCCGCCGCCTGTGCGGCTCGGGCGGTGGCGTGGACGCCGCCTTCTCGGCGGGACGCAGTCCCGAGGGAGGCAAGCCAGGCCCTTGACCATCCTCGGCGCAGCCCGGATACTCGCCGCGGGCGGGCGGACGGACGGGGGCGACGAAGACGCGACGCGGCTCGATACCCCGGCCGGATATCCGCGCGGAGGGGGACATGGCCGAACTCGTGGTCGCCGCGGTCGTCGTGGTCGCTCTCGCCATCATCGTGGGCGCGCTGAGGAGCGGGCGAAAGCCCGTAGCACCGCCTCCCCCGCCTCTGGCCAACGCCCGATTCGAACCGCGCCGCCAGCAGGCGCCTCTTCCGCCTCTGCCCAGCGCCCGACCCGAACCGCCACGCCAGCAGCCGCCTCCCGCCCCCGGTCCGGCGACGCCGGTCCCGCCACCGCTCCCGCACGCGGCCTTGCCCGTCGCAGCGCCCAAGAGCGCCCTGCCGGCGACCGCGTGGCTCCCGGCCGGGCAGCGGGTGGTCGTGGCCGGCATCCCGTTGCCGGGCGGCCTCATCTATGTCGGCAGCGACCTCGGCGCCATGCGCGAGTGGCGCGGGCCGGAGCCTGCGCTGGTCGATCCCCGGCTGCCGGTCGACGTGCGCCACCCCGACCACACCGGCCTGGGCATGACCTACTGGCCTTCCTACAGCGAGATTTCACCTGCCTGTCGGGCGGGATACCTGCTGTGGCTCGCGAGCGGCCGGGAGGCATCGGCGGCCTACATCGGCTACGTGTTCCTGTTCTTCTACGGTCTCGAACGGCGGCTTCTGCGCGACCAAGTGCTCACCACGGGCGGACCCGAACGGACGCTCATCGCGGGCGAAATCGAGCGGCTCATCGGCGTCTACGGTCACAACGCGTCCTTCCGCCGCTATGCCGGCCGCCTCCTCGGCCTCGTGCGGGCCATCGAGAGCTGGGGCGAGGCCGAGCGTCTGCCCGCCCCGACCCGCGCGGGCGAGACGAGCGAGGCCGATGCCTACGTCGTGCGCGCGGCCCTCGGTCAGATCCTGCGCGCCGGTCGCCCCGTACCGCCGGATTGGGCCCTCGCGTGGCTGCTGCACAGCCCGGACGTTCGGCTGCGGACGCCGGCCACGCGCTGCCCGGCGGAATTTGCGGCGCTGTTCAGCGCCCGATATCGCGAGCGGTTCGGCGCGGGGCTCGCGATTCGCGCCAACCGCACGGCGCTGAAGTTCACGTACGAACCCGCGAGTTCCTCGTTCGGGGGGCCCGTCGACATCCGGCCGACGCCGCCCGTGCCGGACATCACGGCGTTGCGCGTGCCCGTCGAGAAACTCGTGGAATTGGCAGAGGAGTGCCAGTCCGCGCTCGATCCCTACAGCCGCTGGCTCGGCCGAAACCCGGACGCCAAGGATGCGACGCCAGGTCTCGCGTTGCTGCCACGCGAGGTCCTGGCCGAAGCGCGACCGGCCGGCCTCCGCGCCCTGTCCGAATGGGTCGAGAGCCGGCTGGCGGCCGGGTCACCGGCGCTCGTCGATGCCCAGGAACTCCTCGCCCACTGGCCGCACGGGGAAGCCGCCAGACTCACGAAGGGCGAGACCGTGGCGCTCGGCCAGCTGCTCGACAAACTCAGGGTCGGTTTCGAGCCCGACGTACGCTTCGGCGGGCCCGCCCTGACGGCCGACACGCCCCTGGTCCTCTTCAGGCTCCCGGATGCCGAGACGCAGGTGACGCCGAGCGGCGGCTACCAAGCCGCCACGGTGCTGCTCCACCTGGCCGTCGTGGTCGCCGCGGCCGACGGCGAGGCCGCTCCCGCGGAACAAAGGCTGGTAGAGGAGCAACTGGAGAACGCTCTGCGCCTGACCGCGGCGGAACGCGCCCGCCTCAGCGCGCATCTTCGCTGGCTCATCGAGAGCGAGCCGGGCCTGGCGGGCATGAAACGCAAGCTCGAACCCATCGGAACCGTCGAGCGCCGCCGGATCGCCGAATTCGTCGTCGCGGTGGCCGGGGCCGACGGACGCATCGACCCGGCCGAGGTCAATGCGCTGCGGAAGATCTATCCGCTCCTCGGCCTCGCGCCCGACGACGTGTATGGACACATCAACGCACTTGCAAGCGCCGGGCCCGCGCTGGCCCCGGCTCCAGCGCGGGAGCCGGTCACAGTGCGGGCCGCAGAGCCGCGCGCCGCGGGGCGCCCCATTCCGCCACCGCCCGCGCCCGGGCTGGCACTCGACATGAAGCGCGTGCAACAGAAGTTGGCCGAGACGGCGGCCGTCTCCGCGTTGCTCGGTAGCGTCTTCAGCGAAGACGAGCCGGGTGTCGCGCCAGCCGGCCGGACGGTCGCGCCGCCGCAGGCGGTCGCGTCCCTCTCCGGGCTCGACCCCGCACATTCGGCGCTGCTCCTGCGTCTGGCCACGCAGGCCTCGTGGCCGAAAGCCGAGATCGAAGCCCTCGCGGCGGAACTCGGACTACTGCCGGACGGCGCCATCGAAACCATCAACGACGCCGCGTTCGAGAAGGCCGGCACGGCTGTTCTCGAAGGCGACGACCCGTTGGAACTGAATCGGGACGTATACCAGGAGATCGTGGCATGAACGATGTCGTACGCATTCGTCCGAAGGAGCGCGACGCCATCCTGCAGTCCTTGCGGGCCGGGGTCGTGCCGCGCGTAGGCCAACAACACATCCAGGTCGGGCGCGTCCAGGAAATCAAGGCGCTGCTCGCGGACATCGAACGGGTGGCCGATTCGGGCAGCACGTTCCGCCTCGTCATCGGAGAGTACGGCGCAGGCAAGACCTTCTTCCTCTTCGTCGTGCGCTCGATGGCGCTCGAGAAGAAACTGGTCACCGTGCACGCCGACCTGAGCCCCGACCGCCGCCTGCACGCCACGGGGGGGCAGGCCCGCAGTCTCTATGCCGAGCTCATGCGCAACATGGCCACCCGCGCGCGCCCGGAAGGCGGAGCGCTCGCGAGCGTCGTCGAGCGCTTCGTGGCGCAGGCCATGACCGAGGGCCGAAACGAAGGAAGGCGGCCCGATGCTGTCATCCGCGAACGGCTCGCCCAACTCCAGGAGCTGGTGGGGGGCTACGACTTCGCCGAGGTGGTCGCCGCCTACTGGCGCGGGCACGACCTCGGCGACGAGGAGCTGAAGTCGGCCGCCATCCGCTGGCTGCGCGGCGAGTACGCGACGCGAACGGATGCACGCGCCGCCCTCGGGGTGCGCACCATCGTGGACGACGCGAATCTCTACGATCAGCTCAAACTCATGGCGCGCTTCGTGCGCCTCGCGGGATACGGCGGCCTGCTCGTCTGTCTCGACGAACTCGTCAACCTGTACAAACTCGCCCACACCCAGGCCCGCACGGCCAACTATGAACAGATCCTGCGCATCCTGAACGACAGCCTCCAGGGGATCGCGGTCGGCATCGGCTTCGTGCTCGGCGGCACGCCCGAATTCCTGATGGACACCCGGCGCGGGCTCTTCAGCTATCCGGCGCTGCAGTCCCGGTTGGCCGAGAACTCGTTTGCGCGGGCAAGCGGGGTCGTCGACCTCACCGGCCCGGTCGTCCATCTGGCGAATCTGACGCCGGAGGACCTCTTCGTTCTCCTCGCCAAACTGCGCCACGTGTACGCGCTCGGAGAGCCGGAGCGCTACCTCATTCCCGACCAAGGCATTGCCGGCTTCATGCAGCACTGCTCGAAGCGTATCGGAGAGGCCTACTTCCGCACGCCGCGCAGCACCATCAAGGCGTTCGTCGATCTCCTGGCCGTGCTGGAGCAGAATGCACAGGTGTCCTATGCCCAGCTCGTCGGTCAGGTCGAACTCGCCGCAGACCCGAACCCGGACCTCGAACCGGACGCCGACGACCGCCCTCCTGGAGAGTCCGGGGCGGACGATGCAGGTGCCGCAGGTCGCGCCGATGACCTCGCCAGTTTCCGACTCTGACACGAACGACGGCGGCTCGGCCTTCCTGGCTCTGCACCCGGCGCTCCAGCGCTGGATCTGGCAGCAGCACTGGACCGAACTGCGCGAAGTGCAGGAGCGCGCCATCCCCGTCGTGCTCCGCGGCGAGCGGGATGTCATCCTGGCCGCGGCGACGGCGGGCGGCAAGACCGAGGCGGCGTTCCTGCCGATCCTGTCGGTGCTCGCGGGCAAGAGCGACGCCGCCGGGGTGGCATGTCTCTGCGTGAGCCCGCTCAAGGCGCTCATCAACGACCAGGCCCGGCGACTCGAACCCCTCGGAGGCGTCGTTGAGGTACCCGTGCATCGCTGGCACGGCGATGTCCCGGCCACGCTGAAGCGCCAGCTCCGCCAGCAGCCTCGGGGCGTTCTCCTCATCACACCCGAGTCGCTCGAAGGGCTGTTCGTCCTTCATGGCAGCCAGCTGGCCCGGTTCTTCGGCGCCCTCCGGTATGCGGTCATCGACGAGCTGCACGCGTTCATCGCGACCGAGCGCGGACGGCAGCTCCAGTCCCTGTTGCAGCGTGTCGAAGGGACGCTTCAGCGTTCCGTGCCGCGCATCGGGCTCAGCGCCACCCTCGGCGACATGGCGCTGGCAGCCGAGTTCCTCCGCCCGGGCGCGGGGGCGCGCGTGGCGACCATCGTCGACGCGCAGGAGGGCGCGCAGGAACTCAAGTTGCAGCTGCGCGGCTACCGCACGCCACCCCCGCGGCCGGCGGCGGACACCCGCACGACGACGGCCGAGAACCACGACGACGAGGACCGCGACATCGTCGACGTATGCGGCCATCTGTTCACCGCGCTGCGTGGCAAGGACAACCTCGTCTTTGCGAACAGCCGCGGGCAGGTCGAACGCATCGCCGACCTGCTGCGCCGCAGGAGCGCCGAGCAGGGCGTCCCAAACGAGTTCGAGCCGCACCACGGCAGCCTGGCGAAGGCCATTCGCGAAGACGTCGAAGCGCGCTTGAAACGTCACGACACGCCAACCACCGCGGTCTGCACGAGCACGCTCGAACTCGGCATCGACATTGGTTCGGTGGCGTGCGTGGCCCAGGTTGGAGCGCCCCCGACCGTCGCGTCGTTGCGCCAGCGACTGGGACGGTCCGGCCGGCGCGGGGAGCCCGCCGTGTTGCGGCTCTACGCGATCGAGGACGAACTCGGCGCGGACCCCCCGGTTCAGGATGCGATTCGCGCTGAAACCGTGCAGACCATCGCGATGGTGCAGTTGCTGCTCGACCGCTGGTGCGAGCCGCCCGAATGTGGCGCGTTCCACTTCTCCACGCTGGTCCAGCAGGTGCTTTCCTCCATCGCCCAACGCGGCGGTACAAGCGCGCTCGACGCCTGGACCGGCCTGTGCAGGCTGGGACCGTTCCGCAACGTCGATCGGGGGATGTTCGCACTGCTGCTGCGCGGCCTCGGCGCGCGCGACCTCGTCACGCAGACGCACGATGGCACGCTGGTGCTGGGGCTTGCCGGCGAGCGGCTCGTCAACCACTACGAGTTCTACGCGGCGTTCGTGACGACGGAAGAGTTCCGCATCTTCACGCAGGGCCGGCTGCTCGGACACCTGCCGGTCACATCGCCGGTGCAGGCGGAAAGCCACATCGTCTTCGCCGGGCAACGCTGGAAGGTCGTACGCGTCGACGCCGGCGACAAGGTCATCGAGGTCGTGCCGTCGCCCGGCGGCAAGCCGCCGAGATTCGAGGGCACGCGAGGGATCGTGCACGACCGCATCCGGCAGACGATGCTGGCCATCTACCGCGGCAACGAGGTCCCCGTCTACCTCGACGCCGCGGCCCAGCGGTTGCTGCGCGAAGGACGGCAGAACTTCCGCCTCCTCGGCCTCGACAGCCGAGCCATCGTGCGGGACGGCGGCGATGTGTTGCTGTTCCCGTGGCGGGGCGATCGGGTGATGGACACGGTGGTGGCCGTGCTGCAGGCGGGAGGCCTCCGCGTGGGCCGGGACGGGGTCGCCATCTGGGTGGGAGGAACCGAACCAGGGGAGGTCCTGGCGTGCCTGGAACGAGCCACGGCACCCGGCCAACTCGATGGCGCGGCGCTCGCCTGTGCGGTCGCCAACAAAGCCCAGGAGAAGCACGATGCGCTGCTGCCCGACGCCCTGTTGGACAGCGAGTTCGTAGCCCGCCGCCTCGACGTGGCGGGAGCCCTCCAGTGGCTCCGCGAAGTGTGCGCCGACGAGCGCGGGCACACCGTCGACGCGGCACGCGGCCCGGCCCGCTGAGCGTCCAGCGCGATTGACACCGGCCTCGACGCCATCGTCACCCGCGACCCCGCCGGCTTCGCTGCCTCGCGTCTCCGCGTGTTTGGGCCCGCCGAGTTGTTGGCGGCGCTCCGGTCGCGGTAGGCCGCCTGGGTCGTTGAAGGCCGGTCGTCGCCGCGCCATTGACACGCTCGGGCCACGCGATAGTGTCCGAGCGGCGCTGTGACATGTCCGGCAGGCGCAACGGAAGAAACCATGGCCTCGAACGTCGCGATCGACACGGAACTGCTGGCGGAAGCCCTCCGCCTGAGTCGGCTGCGCACCAAACGCGAGACAGTGAACCTGGCGCTCCGGGAGTTCGTGCAACGCCGCCAACCAATGGAAATCGTCGAACTCTTTGGGAAGTTGGACCCCGATTCGGACTACGACTACAAGCGGGCCCGGCAACGCTGAAGGGGTGTCGGATTTCGCCCGCTACGCCGCCGCGATGCCAGGGCGGCAGCAGGGGAGCGGAACCATGCGGAAGGCCATCGTCGTGCGCGGCCGGGTGTCGAACGCCCGCCACATCGAACTCGACGAGCCCATCGACTCGACTTGGAAGAAGGGGCAGCTCGTAGTCCTCCCGGAAGACGACGCCGCGACGCCGACCCGGACCGACGTGTTCGAACTCATCGCGCACCTGCCCTCGGGCTCGCGTACCCAGGCGGATATCGACCAGCAACTGCGGCAAGACCGCGACGGTTGGGGGGCCTGATGCCCACCCCCACCCTCACCCGGCGCCAGTGGCTCGCCGGCTGCGGCCTCGGCGCCCTCGCCCTCACGACGCGTTGTGCCGGGCCCACGGCGGCGTTGCGCGCCGCCGAAGAAGCGCTGCTCGCGGCCGAGGCCCAGCCCGACCTGGACCTTGTCCTCTGGGACCGCGAACAGCCCGACCCGGCCTCCGTGCTGCGGCGGGTGGCCCGCCCGGCGCGCCGGCTCGGGGCCGAGCGGCTCGCCCGCATCGACCGGCGCATGCGCGCCACGCTCACCAAGAGCGGCGGCGTGGGGCTCGCAGCCCCCCAGGTGGGACTGAGCCTGCAAGTCGTTCTCGTCCAGGGCCAGACGGAGCCGAAGGCGGTGCTTACCTGCATCGACCCGCGCATCGTGGCGGCGAGTGCCGAGACGGTCGACGGCTACGAGGCCTGCCTCAGCATCCCCGGCGTCGGTGGGCTCGTGCGCCGCGCGCGCACGGTCGACGTGGCCTACTACGACCTCGTGGGCACGGCCCGGAGCCGGCACGCCGCCGACTGGGAAGCGCGCATCTTCCAGCACGAAATCGACCATCTGCACGGCATCCTGTACCTCGACCGGCTCGTCGGGGAACTCCTGCCTATCGACGAGATGCGCCGCCGCCGCGACGCCGAACGGCGCACGTCCGGCCACGCCCTGGCCGGCGTCGAGTTCTGCTGACGGGGAGCCGGGCCCGCGCCCCGCGATCGATGTCCAACGCGCGATTCACCGGCGCCAGGCCGGCCTGTTTCGCTGGCTGCCTCACGCAAATCTCGCCGGGAGGGCTTCAGATGGCGCCCAGCCCCAGCAGCAACGCGACGACCAGCAGCAGGCCGCCGGTGATCCGCTGGACCGTGGCCATAGTGACCTTGTGCAGGACCCGTTTGCCAAGGACGACCCCGGCGAAGGCGGCCAGGGCGCCCACGGCAACCAACGCGCCCTCGCGGCTCTCGGCCAGTTCGCGGAAGCGCGCCCCGAACAGAATGGCCGCATAGCCCGAGATGCGGACCAGGTCCACGAGCAGCCCGATGACCGCGTTCGTGCCCACGAAGGCCTGCGGCGAGATGCCGACCTTGGCGAGGAACGCGGAGCGCAGCGCTCCCTGGTGCCCGGACAGGCCGCCGAAGAAGCCCGAGAGCACGCCGCCGAGGGACAGCCAGCGTCGGTCGATCTCGAGTTTCTCGAACCGCGGGTGCAGTTCGAGAACGGCGAACCCAGCCATGAGGATCGCCATCGCCAGTTTGAGCGGCGTGACGACCGCCTCCCTGCCGAAGAGCGAGTAGGTCCAGAGCTCGGGCATTGCCGAGAAGAGTTTGAGCACGTAGACGCCGGCAAAGGCGGCGACGATCGCCGGCACACCGAAGCGCAGCACGAGCTGGAAGTCGGCGAGCTTGCCGAGCAGCGCCGCCTTGAGCACGTTGTTCGCACCGTGGACGAGCGCCGTGGCCGCAACGGCCAGTTCGACGGGCAGGAACAGGGCGAAGACCGGCAGGAGCAGCGTGCCGAGCCCGAAGCCCGAGAACATGGTGAGGCCCGAGGCGAGCAGCGCGGCGATGGCGACGACGACGAATTCCATGGGCGAGCTCCTCAAGGCGCCGGCAGGGCCCACAAGGCGAGCACCGATGTGAACGGAGCGGTGCCGCGGCAGACCGCCCGGCCGGCTCCGAGTTCGCTGACGGGCTGGGCCGGGCCCGCACACCAAGCCCGGGTGCGCCGCAGGGGGGGAACGACGATGGCAACCGGGGCAGCCGAGGGGAGACGACCCCGCATCACGCCACGGCCGAACCAAACGGTAGGTAGTCGCGCCCGACGAGACGGTGGTTGACGAGCGCACTGCGCACCGTGCGCTCGGACACGGCGTAGCGGGCCGCGACGTCTTCGATGTCGTCGTCGGAGGGGTACGGAAGGGGCAACGCGCGCTGCAGCGCCGCCACGGGGCAGAGAAACTCCTGAGCGAAGGCCCGCTGGATCTTCTGGCGCACCGTGGCGCCGGCGGTGATGGGGAGTGCCGTGTCGGCGGCCGGCGCGAGGACCATTTCGGCCATGAGTCTGGCGAGTTCGAAACGCCGCGACAGCGGGTGTGGCCGCCGCGGCACGAACGTCCAGCGGGCGTCGCCGGCGGCGGCGACGCGAAAACCGGCCGCCAGCGGACCGTTCACTCCGCGCGCCTGGAGGCACTGGGGCCCCAGCCACTGGGCCAACCGATCGGAGGCGATGGATTCGTCGGCTCCAACGCCCAGCACGCGCCGGGCCACGGCCGCGAGGGCCGCGCCGCGCTGCCACGGCTCGGCCTGGCCGCAGTGCTCGGCGTCCCAGGCCGAGGCGACGGCGGCCACCGCGCCGGGCTCGACGGCGCTGGCAGCCGTCTGGTGCCAGTCGGCCAGTTGGCTCAAGGTGCGCTCGATGCCGGCGGCGCGGACTGCCGCCAGCGTCTCGTCGAGCGCCGCCTCGCCGAGCCAGGCGCCGTCTCGGGCAAGCGCCCGCAACGCGTCGGCCGGCCGTTCGGCGGGGTCGAGCCCGAGGAGCGCCTCCCTTCTGCGCAGTGTCGTGAGTTCGGCGTCGTGGCGCTCGGCCTGGACCTCCTGCCACAGCTCGGCGAGTTCGGGCGCCGGCGCACCGCGCACGTGGAGTCGTTCGAGGAGGCTCGCGAGCAGCCGGTCGCCGGCGCGTTCGAAGTCGAGCGCAGACACCGTCGCCTCGACGCGGCGCAGGTAGCGGATGGGAGCCGCGGCCCCGAGCGTGTCGTGGAGCGACAGCGCGACCGTCTCGCCATCGCTCGAAAACTGGAGCGCAGGCCACAGGAAGCCACCGCCCGCGCCGCCGAGTTCGTGCGCGAGGCGCCAGTCGGCATCGGGGTGCTGCGGCCGCGGTTCCCAACGCAGCCGCCAGAAGTTCGCGGCCCACCAGCGGGCCAGGTGCAGCACGGACAGGCGTGCCCCCGTGCGCACCGTGCCGACGGCAACGTCTTCCAACTCCGTGAGCGCCAACTCGCGGAGACGAATGTCGACCTCGGCGAACGACTCCCGCTCGGCCGGGCTGCCGCTGCGCCGTTCGAGCCAGCGCACGCGGAATTCGAGGGGCTCGCTCATGGCTCAGCCTCGCGCCAGGCCTGCAACACGACCTCGCGGAACGGGTCGGTCTCGGGCAGCGGATAGCCGTGGTAGACGCCGGTCAGCGCGTTTTCGAGTTCGGCTTCGATGGGCGCGCCCTGCTCGGTTACCGACCAGATGTTCTGCGGGAACGCGCCGCTCCGGCGCTCGCTCACGAGCCCCCGTTCGATGCCGCGCCGGAGCAACGCGAGGGCCTCGTCCCGGCCGTGCACCCGGATCGCGTCGCAGAGCGTCTTGTCGGGCCGCGGCGCGGCGGGGGGTACGAGTCCAAAATCGCCGGGATCGGCCTTGTGTTCGGGGTTGCCGCCGTAGCCGACGGCGGCGATGAGCCGGGCCCGCTCGTCCTGCGGGAGCGAACGGACGAGCTTGCGCTTGGGGTTGAAACGGGTCCGCATGGTCATTGCTCCGTGGGGCCGGCCCGACGGGCCAGCGCCGCGCGCCCGCAAGGCGCCCGAAGCATGACCAATCACGGCATCGGGGTCAAGCGCGCCGCCCCCGCGGCCGCCCGGGCTCTCCTTGGTCAAGAATCCTTTCCTTGCCGGAGGAGATAGTAAAGAGTTCT
>CAYRCM010000084.1:0-22763 GCA_964422715.1 uncultured Myxococcales bacterium
ACCTCGCGCTCGACCGCCAGAGCGCGGCCGGGCGGTTGGCGGCGAGCCACGTCGCCGCCCAACCCGCAGCGCCGGCCGGCCCGGCAACCGCCGCGGCCGGCCCGGCCGGCGGCCTGCGGCTCGTCTTCACGAGCCAGACCGCACCGACGACGCGCTTCGAGTTCACGCTGGCCCCGCTCGCCCCGGGCGCCCCGGCCTTTGTGCGGAGCGGCGCCTACGGACTCGTGCACGCGCCGTGTCCTATCGACGCCGCCTTCGAACGGGTCGCGGCATTCCTGCGCGCCGTGCTGGCGCGCCATGTGCCCCCCGACGGCGGCCCGCCGGCGGGGGACTACGCCGAGCTGCTGCGGCGCCTGTTTGCTCGGGCGCCGCTCGCGGCGCACTTCGCGCTCGAAGTCCACGGTCCCGGCGCTCCGGCGCCCCCCGATCCCGGTCCGTGCCCGGCGCCGCCCGGCGCGCCGCGGCCGGCCTGAGTGAGGTACCGCTGTGCAGACGCTTGCCGCCTCCGCCGAACTGCAACCCGAGCCGGCCCGTGCCGAACGCCGCCTCCTGCTGCTCGAGTTCGTCACCCACGAGCGATGGGTGTTCAACGGGCGCTACCTGCCCTTCATCCAGGGGGCCGCCGAACAGCTCGGCATCCCCGTCCGCTGGCTGTTTTTCGGCAGGCCCTTCGTCGTCGAGAAGACGGGCGACACCTCCGTCCGGCAGTACATGCACCTCGATGACGCCGAACTGACCACCTTGCGGCAGCACGTGGGCTCGCTGCGGCCCACCCACGTGGCGCTCTCGCACCCCGTTTCGCCTGCCGTCATGCGCTGCCTCACCGACACGAACCCCGACGTGCAGGTGCTCTGCCTGTCCGACCACCCCACGGCCGACCGCTCCGTCAGCATCTACGAACTCGTGCCGCGCCTCATGGCGGCCGAACGCCAGGCCGCGGCGCGTCCGAAAAGCACCAAGACGAGCGGTGCGGAGATTGGCCTGCGCCAGGCCCAGACCGACTGGCTGCTGAGCTGGCTCGGCGAGACCCCGGCCACGTCCCCCGACTTCGGCAAATTCATCGTGGGGACCTTTGTGCCCTCCTACCAGGCCACCGCCGGCAACGCCGCTGCCCGAGACTACCAACCCCACCTCATCCTCATGGGCGGCCTCTCGTGCGATCACCGCCGCAAGGTCACCACGAACCCGCACTACCGGGGCCTCGACCTCTCGGAGTGTGCCCACGATTTCGGTTGCGCCTACTGTACGTGGTATCGCGGCCCGACGAGCGAGCTCACGGTCGACCCGCTGCGCGATGCCGAACAGCAACTGCGCCGCCTCGTCGCCACGGCCGGCCCCGCGGGCCGATTCTGCGGCGTGCTCGAAGTCTACGACGTGCGGCTGTTCAAGCACCTCGAACGCTTCACCGATCTCGTGTTCGCCGTGGGTCTGCCCCCGACGACGTTCTGCTTCGAGCCGCGCGTCGATCGCTTCCTGCAACTCGCGCCCGTCCTCGAACGTGTGCTGCCGCGGCTTGCGGCCGCCGGCCACCGCCTCTGCCTGTTCCGGATGGGCCTCGAAACCCTCGTTGAAGAAGAGAACTTCCTCTACAACAAGCACGTCACCCTCGACCAGATCGACCGGGCCACCGAACGCCTCCGCGCGCTCCGCAGCGCTTTTCCGGGCGCCTTCGACCACGACCCCACCTGGGGCTACATCACCTGTTCGCCGTGGACCACCCTCGACCACCTCGAGACCATGGTCGCGCGGGCCATCGAGCGTGCCTTCGAGCCGCTCGGCGTGTGGCTCTACACGCCTCTGCTGCTCTACCGCGGTGCGCCCATCACGCTGCTCGCCGAACGCGAAGGGGGCATCGTCCAGCCGCAGTTCGACGACCTCTCGCTGCTCTACGAGGCGGTCGTCAACCAGGTCGCCATCGACTGCTTCCTGCCCTGGCGCTTCAAAGACCCGCGCAGCGGTCTTGCGTTTGCGCTCATGGTGCGGTTTTGCGCCGCTGCGCTGCGCGACAAGTACCCCGACACGGTGTTCGCGGGCGACGCGCTCTACGCCCGGTTGCTCGGCCACGAGCAGGCGCTCGACGGCTTCCTCCGCCCCGACCTCTTTGCGCGCGAGGCCATCGCGGTCGTGAAGGCGGCGGCCCCGCCCTACGCGCTGCCCGAGCTGCTCGACGCCGCGCTCGAACGCTACGCCGCCCTCGGTCCGGCCGTGGCGGCCCCCGCCGCGCCGCCGCCGCGCGTCGCGGAATCCACCGCCCCCGAGAACGCCGCCCTTCGTGCTGCCGATGATAAGATCGCGTTTCTGCTGCGGGCCTTGTGCGAACGCTTCCCGACCGAGTTCGCGGCCGTCGAGCTGCGTTCCGTGCGTACCGCCCGGGGCCCCGACCCGCTCCAGCTCGTCGTCACCGTCGACGACGCGCCCTATGAACTGAGCCTCGCAGGCCGCGCCGTCGCCGAGAAGTTCTTCTTTCAGACCGAGAAGTTCGCGGTCACACACGCCGCGGCCACGCCGGTGGGCGACGAGCGCCACGCGCGCACGCTGCGCAAACTCATCCGCGGCCTCGAGCGGGCGCTCGCGCACTACGCGCCCGAGCTGCTGCCCTCGTAGGTCCACCGATCGCCGAACGCTCGGGAAAGGAACGGGTGCGCTACTCGCCGTCGACGGCGCCCGGGTCGACGCGTTCGTCGGTGAGCCGCGGCGTGCCGGTGAGGTCGTTCGTGGCGTCGGCAAGCAGCATGAGCGCCCAATCGGCCTGGCCGGCGCCCATGGCCCCCGGGGCCAAGGTGGGAATGCCGTCGCGTTCGGTGCGCGCCGGCGCCGCGAAGCACACGTGGCGTGAGGCGTGCAGCCCGCCCGCGCCCTGCCAGGTGGGCGGCAGGACCCCGTGCGTGACCGTGACGAGCGCGCTGCCGGCGGCGTCGACGGCCAGTCCGCTCGGCTCGTCGCACCACACGAGGCAATTCGCAAAGCGTACGCGCGGTTCGGGTTGCGGCTGGCCGGACACGCACACGACCGCACCCCGTGGGGTCGGGCCGCCGGGTGCCGCGCGGAGCGTGTTGTCGGCGAAGGTGCAGTGGGCGCAGGCGAGCACGGCCCCGCCGCGCAACCGCACGGCCCCGCCGGCGTTGGCCTCGTTGCCGAGGAACAGGCAGTTCACGACCGAGGCGAGCGCCACCTCGTCGAGCAGGAGCGCGCCCCCCTGGTTGGCCCGGTTGCCACGGAACTCGCTGTCGCGAATGCGCAGGAAGCCGCCGACCGCGTAGATAGCCCCGCCGCCGACGTCGGCGGCGCGGTTGTCGCGCAGTACGCAGTTGAGGATGGTGACCTCGTGCATGCCGAGGACGGCCACCCCCCCGCCGACCCCGTGCGTGCCGCCCTGGATCGTGAGGCCGCAGAGCGTCACGTTCGCCGGCTCGCCTTCGATGGTGAACGCGGGCCCCTTGCGGGCCCCGTCGACGATGGTCAAGGGCGCGCCTTCGCTGCCCATGAGCGTGACCGGGCGGCGAATGACCACGGGCCCCGTGTAGGTGCCGGGCCCGAGGTGGATGACGGCGTCGTCCTGCGCGCGGTCGACAATCGATTGAAGGCTGCCGGGCCCCTGGGGTCCCGAAACCTCGATCATCTCCATGGCGGTGCTCCTTGCCGCGCATCGTGCGCCGCGGCGAGTCGGCATGATGGCATACGGAGGCACCGCCTGCAACCGCACGCCGGGCGGCCCCGCCGCAGCGGTGACGCCGCGCGTTGACAGGGCAGCGCAGCGCATTACCTTAGCGCGGTTGTGCGCGGCCGCGGCGGGGTCGCCAGTGGCCACTTCTCTTTTGGATTTCGATGGGTTATCTCGGTTCAGGGCCAGGAGGGGCGAAGCGATGGGCAAGATGATCGGCATCGACCTCGGCACGACCAACTCGGTGGTCGCGGTGATGGAAGGCAAAGACGTCAAGGTCATCACCAACGAGGAAGGTGGGCGGACCACGCCGTCCGTGGTGGCTTTCGACGACAAGGGCAATGTCCTGGTGGGCCAGATCGCACGGCGTCAGGCCGTCACCAACCCCGAGAACACCATCTACTCCATCAAGCGCTTCATGGGGCGGCGGCACGACGAAGTCCGTGAAGAGATCTCCATGGTGCCGTTCAAGGTGCTGCGCGCCCCGAACGGCGACTGCGCGCTCGAGGTGCGCGGCAAGTCCTACTCGCCGCCCGAGATCTCGGCGAAGGTGCTGCAGAAGTTGAAGCGCGCGGCCGAAGACTACCTCGGCGAGAAGGTCACCGAGGCCGTCATCACCGTGCCGGCCTACTTCAACGACAGCCAGCGCCAGGCCACCAAGGACGCGGGTCGGGTGGCCGGTCTCGACGTCAAGCGCATCGTCAACGAGCCCACCGCCGCGGCCCTCGCCTACGGCATGGACAAGAAGAAGAACGAAGTCGTTGCGGTCTACGACTTCGGCGGCGGCACCTTCGACATCTCCATCCTCGAAGTCGGCGAAAACGTGGTCGAAGTCATTTCGACCAACGGCGACACGCACCTCGGCGGCGACAACATCGACCAACGCATCATCGAGTACCTGCTGGCCGAATTCCGCCGCGATCAGGGCCTCGACCTCTCGAAGGACAAGATGGTCCTGCAGCGCCTGCGCGAGGCTGCCGAAAAAGCCAAGATCGAGCTCAGCTCGACCATGGAAACCGACATCAACCTGCCGTTCCTCACCGCCGACGCGTCGGGGCCGAAGCACATGAACATTCGGCTCACGCGTGCCAAGTTCGAACAGCTCTGCGAAGACCTCTTCCAGCGTTCGCTCGAACCCACGCGCCGGGCCCTGGCCGATGCCGGCCGCCGGCCGAGCGACATCGATGAGGTCGTGCTCGTCGGGGGGTCCACGCGCATTCCGCGCGTGCAGGAAATCGTGCGCCAGTTCTTCGGCAAAGACCCCCACAAGGGCGTCAACCCCGACGAGGTCGTGGCCGTCGGTGCGGCCATCCAGGCGGGGGTTCTCGCCGGCGAGGTCAAGGACATCCTGCTGCTCGACGTCACGCCGCTGTCGCTCGGCATCGAAACGCTCGGCGGCGTCTTCACGAAGCTCATCGAGCGCAACTCCACCATTCCCACGCGCAAGAGCGAAGTGTTCTCCACGGCCGCCGACAGCCAGACCCAGGTCGAAGTGCACGTGTTGCAGGGCGAGCGCGAAATGGCGCGCGACAATCGCACGCTCGCACGCTTCATCCTCGACGGCATCCCGCCGGCGCCGCGCGGCGTGCCGCAGATCGAGGTCACCTTCGACATCGACGCCAACGGCATCGTCAAGGTGTCGGCCCGCGACAAGGCCACCGGCCGCGAACAGCACATCACCATCACGGCGTCGAGCGGGCTGCGCGAAGGCGAAATCCAAAACATGGTCCAGGAAGCGCAGCGCAACGAAGCCGACGACCGCAAGAAGCGCGAACTCGCCGAGGCGCGCAACAAACTCGACTCGCTCGTCTACCAGACCGAACGCACGGTCAAGGAATACGCCGACAAGATTCCGCAAAGCGACCGCGACGGCATCCAGCAGGCGGTTGCAGGCGCCAACGAGGCCCTCAAGGGCGACGACCTGACGGCCATCCAGAACGCCACCGACAAGCTCACGACCGCGTCGCACCGCATTGCCGAAGTCATGTACCGCGAGGCCAACGCGGGCGCCGGCGCGGCCGGGCCGGGGGCGCCGGGCAGCGGCCCGCACGCGGGGCCGGCGGGTCCGGGCGGCGACGGCCGGGGCCGGGGCGGCGCCAAAGACGACGTCATCGACGCCGAATACACGGAATAGCCCCATGAACCCGAGGGCGTGGTGGGGAGCGGTAGCGCTCCTCTGGCTCGTCGGGTGCGGCTCCTCCGCCACGAAGGGCCCCGCGGTGTGCACCCCCGGGGCCCGCACCTGCCACCTCAACGCGGTGCACACCTGCACGGCCGACGGCAGCGCCTACGAATGGACGTTCGCCTGTCCGGCGGGCGAGGTCTGCAGCGCCGGTGCATGCGCGGCGTTTCGCTGGCCCGGCGACACCGCCGACGCGGACGCCGCCGCCGACGCCCCCGAGCCGGCCGACGGCGACACCGGCGGCCCAAGAGTGCGCGATGTCGACCGCGACGCCCCCCCGCACACCGATGCGGGCGGCCCCGACGGGGCGGCGCCCGACGCCCCGCCCGCCGACAGCCCCACCCCTCCCGACTCTGGCCCGCCAAACGACGTGCCTGCACCCGATCTGGCGCCCGACCTCGGGCCCGACGGCGTCTCGCCTGAGCTCGGGCCCGAACTGACCGCGCCCGACGGGGGGCGCGACGCGGCCCCCGACCTTCTGCCCGACGGCGGGCCCGACCTTCCCGGGCCGTTCGACCTGGAGCCGCCCGCAGACCTGAAACCGCGCGACCAAGGCCCCTCCGATGCGCCGGTCCCCGATGGGCCACCGCCCTTCGACGCCGCGCCCGACGTTTCGCTCGACGCCGCCGACGCCGCGGTCGAACTCGGGCCCGGCGACCTCATGGCCGACGAGGCCGGTCCGCTCGGGGACTGCGGCAACGGGCTCATCGAGGCCGGCGAAGGCTGCGAGCCCGGCCTGCCCATCGGCGTCACGTGCGAGCCGGGCCAGGTTGGCGTCGTCGGCTGCACGGCCGACTGTCAGGTCGACCTCACGGGCTGCGCCACCTACCACATGCTCACGTACTCGCGGGTCTTGCCGCCTCAGCCGAGCGCCATCTATCGCGACGACTTCATCGATGCCGCCTGGGCGCCCGACGGCGGGGAGGCGCTTCTGCTCACGTCGGCCGGCGGGGTGCTCGGCTACGACCCGGCCGGGCGTACGCTGTCGGTGGTGGCCGACCTCGACCCGGGCCGGCCGCGCCGCATCGCCTGGCGTCGCGACGGGCTCGGGGCCTATCTCGCGGGCTACGAGGGCAGCAATGGGCGCGTGTGGTATTTCGACGCGGCCAGCCGCGGCGTGACCCCGGTCGACGCCCTCACGGTCACGGGCATTCCGTTTACGTCCATGCGGCGCGAGCCCGACAGCGACCGGGCCGTGCTCACGGCCTACGCAAACGGCACGCCGGTCGACCGGCTCTACCTCGTCGACACGCTCACGGGCACGTTCGTCGGCCAGGGCGCCTACCCCGAGTTCGCGGGGGTGCTCGACGCCATGTGGGGGCCCGCCGACCCGCTGCCCTTCGTGGTGACCTCCGACGGCTGGAACGGCGCCGAGTCGCACTCCTGGTATCCCGATCTCGAACCCCCCGAGGCGCCCACGCTGAACGACTTCCGTGCGAGTTTCGGCAACCCGGGCCAGGCCGGCTGGCGACCGGGCGGCAGCTACGGCATCCTCGTCGGCACCTCCTCGAACGTCCTCTATGTCTACCAGCACTACTCGATGGTCAGCTGGTCCTGGGAGAGCCGCTACCTCACGGCCGCCGGTTCCATGTCGGCCATCGGCTGGCATCCGACGGGTAGCCGGGCGCTCGTCATGGGACGCAGCGGCGGCACGCCCATCCAGGGCAAGATCTACGAAATCCGCCCGATTGGCCCGCTCTTCAGCGGCTCCCAGACGGTGAACCAGTTCATCCCGGCGTTCGGTTCCGACCCCTACATGGCCGACAGCAACACCTACCTCTGGGCTGCCGCCTGGCGGCCCGTGCCGTGCGACGAGGGCCTGCTCGTCGGTGACAGCACGGGCTACGGGCTGCTCATCCACTTCGTCGACCCCGACGACGCGGCTTGCCTGTAGTTCGCCCCGCAGGCCAATGATCGGTGTTGGATCTTGCGCGCGGCGGGCCGGGCCGCGGGGCGCCGGCCGGGGCTACAGCGCCTTCCACGAAAAGCGCAGCAGCACGCGCTGGTCGAGCTGCGGCTCGGGGCTGATCTGGCGGTCCTGCACGAGCCGCAGCACGTAGTTGAGCGAGGCGAAACTGACGAGCCGCAGGCCGACCGTGTTTTCGAGGTCGAGGACCGGGTGCGTCCAATCGTTGAACGGTTCGAGGATGTCGAATTCGGTGTTGAGCGTGAGCCAACGCGTGGGCTGCACCGCGGCGATGAGCGTGCCTTCGAAGCCCACCTGGCGGAAGTCGCCCTTGCGCGTGACTTCGAAGGCCGGCGTGGCGCCGAGGTCTTTCGCCACCCAGAGCCCCTGGGTGAACACGAGCCGGCCGCCGATGCCGAGCCGCATGGTCAATTCGAGCCAGGTGAGGTTCGGCAACTCGAGCCGCAGCCCCATGCCGCCGCGCAGATCGAGCGGGGCAAAGGGCCGCGACAGGCGAAACTTGGTGGCGGCCTGCGCGACGGGGGCGGCCTTGCCTTCCGGGCCCACCCGGTCGCTGCGGTTGACGCGCGTCGGTTCGTCGAAGTGCCGGTAGCCCGGAAACATGGGCGTTTCGACGCCCGCCTGGGCGTACGGGCCGAGCCACGGCAGCAGCCGGAAGACGTAGAGGGTGTCGAGCTTCAGCCGGTCGAGGCTCTTCTGGAACGGCTGCTTCGGCTGCATGGCGTAGCCGGCCTCGGTGAGCGAGCGCAGATACCAGAGATGGCGTTGCGGCATGTAGCGCAGGATGAAGTCGATGTAGCCGGCGAAGGCGAGCCCGAGCCCCGGGGTCTGGCCCACCACGTGTTCGCCGCGATGGGTCAATTCGAAGTCGCCGCCGAGCAGCAGGTGCAGGTGCCAGTTGGAGAGCGCCGTGGTGGTCTCGGCCAGGCTCACTTCGCCCGCGCCGCGAAACGCCCCGTCTTCGCGGTCCATGACGAGGGTGACGCGTTCGAGGTAGCCGGGGCGCAGCCGCACGGTGAAGAAGTCGCGCCGCGCCTGGTACGATTCGCCTGTGCGAATGAGCAGATACAGCCCCGATTCGAGGACCCAGGTGCGCAACCCCTCGCCGCGCTCGATGTCGGCGCCGAGCCCGAGGCCGAGGTTCTTGCGTTCGGGCAGCGCCACGAGTTCGTAGGAGCCGCGAAAGGGCACCGAGCGGTCGTCGGTGACGTTGACGATGAGACCCGACCAGTCGACCGGCAGCAGCGTCGTGCGCCCCTCGCGCACCTTGGCAAGACGCTTGAGGCGGTCTCGCGGCGCGCCCGAGCCGATGAACACGTCGTATTCGCCCGGCTCGACGAAGATCTTCTGCCCCGACGTGCCGGTGGCCACGGTGTCGCCGCCGCGCCGGACGAGCAGGGTCGGCTCGGCCTGCGGGTCGCTGAACGCCGGCACAAAGAGGGCGCCCTTGCCGGGTGGAATGAGCGTCGGGTCGAGTTCGAGCTGCTCGTCGGGCGGCGGGCCGTCCCAACTCTTCGGGTCGGCGAACGCGCTGCCGCCGAGGAGCCAAAACGCGACCGCCGCCGCGACCTGGAGGGCGACGCGGCGCTTCACGGGGCGGCCTCGGGGACGGCGGCCGGCGGGGCCGCGGGTGCAGGCTGGGTGTCGGCGGCGGCGGGACCGGCGGCCGGCGCCGGGCGTCCCGCGAGCGTCGCGTCGATGCCGGCCACGACCTTGATCACCTCGGCTTCGAGGATCTGCGAGAGCCCGCGCACGACGTGCACCGGGTCCTTGTGGTAGACCTTCTTCGTCACGTCGAAGAAGTGCGTCCACACGATCTGTTTGTTGCTGTAGCGCGCGAGCCAGAGCCGCATGGACAGGTGGGCGAACCAGACGTCGCCGGCATCGTATTCCTCGATGGCCAGCAGTTCGCCCCCGAGTTCGTAGGCCGGCGGGCGCTCGCCGATTTCGAGCACCACCTCTTCGACCACGCGCGCGGCCTGGAGATGCCGTGCCAGCACTTCGCGCACCATCTTCTGCGGTTTGGCCGACCACAGGCGGAACGTGTAGTAGTTGAATTCAAAGGGCGATTGCCGATACACGATCTGCGGCCGGTCGTAGGCCAGGGCCACGTTGAAGGGCCGCACGCGCAGCGTCGCCGGGTGCGTGGCCACGTTCGCGACGTCTTCGGCGCTGGGCAGCGGGTAGGCGAGCACGTAGTAGCGCCGCTGCGGCGGCGGGTTGCAGGCCTCGAGGCTGCCGAGCAGCCAGGCCCCCGCGAGCAGCGCCAGGCACAGCGTGCGGAAACTCCGTGGGCTCATGGCAGTTGCCGCTCCTCCTCCTGCGGGCCGCGCAGCAGGATTGCCGGGTTCTCGCGCACCATGCGCGCGAATTCGGCAAAGTTTTCGAGCCCTTCAAGCAGGTAGTCGAGGCTCGCGAAGAGCCCTTCGCGGCCCTTCACGACGGTCAGGTCGATGTTGTCGAGGACCCCCACCGCGCGGGTGGCGAGGTCGCGCACCGACGTGAGCGTGCCCTTGACGTCGGCCCCCTGCACCTTGCCGTGAATGGCCACCACCGCCTGGTCGACGTGGCGCACGAGCAGCGCCAGTTGGTCGCGGTCGAGCACCCCCTTCAGGTCGGCGACGGCCGACTTGATGTCGGCCATGGTCTCGTCGAGCCCGTCGCCGAGCGTGTCGACGAGGAAGCGCGCACTGTCGAGCAGATCGCGGGCGTGCTGGAGCGCCGTCCGGAAGGTCTCGCGGTTCTCGCGGACCGTGTCGCGCAGTTCGAGGGCCAGGTCGTCGGCGCTGGCGACGAGGGTCTGCAGCCGCAGGCGCGTGGGCTCGTCGAGCATGTCGGTCAGCAGGCGCAGCAACTCGTCGGCCCGCCGGGCGACTTCTTCGGCCCGGCCCGTGATGCGGTCGATGAACGACGTGCCCGCCGGGATCTCGCTGCCCGGCGCCCGGCGCGTCTCGCCCCGCCGGCCCTCGGTGAGCTCGATGTACTTCAAGCCGGTGATGCCGACGGTGCCCATCTCGGCCCGGGTGGAGAGCGTCACGGGGGTACCGGGGTTGAGGGCCAGGTGGACGACGACGAGCCGCGGGTCGTCGTCGTCGATGCGCATGTCGTCGACCTTGCCGACGCGCAGGCCGTGGTACTTGACCGCGGCCCCGACTTCGAGCCCGCTCACCGAGTCGCTGTAGCGCACGATGTAGCGGTCGTAGTCGCGTGCGAGCCGCAGACCGGCAATGAGCGCGATGGCCCCGACGAGCAGCGCCGTCGAGCCGACGATGAAGACCCCCAGACGCGCTTTCTGGGCGCGGGTAATCACGCCGTCCCTCCCGTGTTGGGCCCGCGCGGGGCGCCCGGGGCAAGACGCTTGCGGCCGAAGAACTCTCTCACTTCGGTGATCGGGCTTTCCAGCGCGGCCGCGAGCGGGCCGTCGAACAGCCGCCGCCCGCCACCGAGCATGACGACATGGTCGGCGATGGTTTTGATGCTTTCAAGCTCGTGCGTGACGACCACCACGGTCACGTTGAACGTGTCGCGCAGCTGCAGGAGCAGCGTGTCGATGCCGGCGGCCGTCACGGGGTCGAGACCGGCCGAGGGTTCGTCGCAAAACAGGATCTCGGGGTCGAGCGCCATGGCGCGGGCGAGGGCCGCGCGCTTGCGCATGCCGCCGGAGAGTTGGTCGGGGTAGAGCGGGCCGGCGTGTCCGAGCCCGACCTGGGCCAGTTTCGTGGTGACGATTTCGCCCACGACGTCGCGCGGCAGGCCGGTGTGCTCGACGAGCGGCAGCGCCACGTTGTCGGCCACGGGCAGCGAGTTGAGCAGCGCCCCGCCCTGAAACAGCATGCCGATGCGCGTCATCAGCGCCGTGCGTTCGGCCTCGCCGAGCTCGTGCAGCGCCTTGCCGAAGAGCTGCATCCGGCCGCCGAGCGGCGGCAGCAGGCCCAAAATGGTCTTGAGCAACGTGGACTTGCCACAACCGGAGCCGCCGATGATGGTCACGATTTCGCCGGCCCGCACGACCAGGTCGACGTGGCGCAGCACCGGCGCCTCGCCGTAGCCGACGCTCAGGTCCGCGGTCTCGATGACGGGGGCGGCAGCCACGGTGCGCTCAGTCTCCGAAGTAGAAGATGACCGAGAAGATGCAGTCGGCCACGATCACGGAGAAGATGGCCGTGACGACCGAACTCGTGGTGGCGAGCCCGACGCCCACGGCACCGCCGCGGGCGCGAAAACCCTTGTGGGCCCCGACGAACACGATGATCCAGGCGAAGGCCACGCTTTTGACGAGCCCCGTCATGAGGTCGCGCACGACGAGCGCGTTTTGCAGTTGCCGCAGGAACGGCTCGGCGTTGAGGTCGAGGTACAGGATGGCGATGACGAAGGCGCCGAGAATGCCGCACAGGTTCGCGAGGGTGGTGAGCAACGGCTGCGTCACGGTGATGGCCAGGAACTTCGGCACGACGATGTAGCGCACGGGCTCGACGCCCATCGTGCGCAGCGCGTCGACTTCTTCGGAAATGACCATGGTCGAGATCTCGGCCGCAATGGCCGAACCCGAGCGCCCCGCGACGATGATGGCCGTCATGAGCGGGCCCATCTCGCGCGTCATGGCGACCCCCACGAGGTCGGCGATGAAGATGTTGGCGCCGAACTGGCGCAGTTGGTAGGCCGACTGCAGCGCGACGGTGAGCCCGACGAGGAACGTGACGAGCGCCACGATGCCGACCGCGTCGGAACCGATGCGCACGCCTTGCTCGACGAGCGCCCCGAGCCGCACGCGCTCGCGCCGCCGCCAGAGCCCGACCAACGCGAAGTAGAAGGTGTCGACGCCGAGCGCCAGCGCCTGCACGAAGCCCTCGGCCTGGCCCATGTGCCGCCCGCCGACCCGCGCGAAGAAGCCGAGCGCGCCGCTCGGTTTGGCCGGCGGCGGGGCCGCGGCGTCGGGGGCGGCGAAGACCTGCAGCGCTTGCTGCGCGGCCGCGCTCGCGGCCACGAGCTGCCAGTCGACGTGCAGGGCCGCGGCGCGCCGGGCCGCCAGTTGCACGAGCGCGGCCCCGGCCGAGTCCATGCGCGCGACTTGCGCGAGGTCGAGCTGGACCACGCGCCCGGGCTCACGGGCGGCCTGGCGCAGCGCGTCCTGGATGCGCCGGTGCCAGGCGAGCACCGAGAGCCGGTCGAGGGCCCCCGCGACAGCCAGCCGCAGGGGCTCGTCCGGCGGGCGGATTGGGCGCGGGTCGTTCACCGGGTCGCCTCCACGCGCGGCATCCTACCACAGCCGGCGCGCCCTGGTCGCCTGGGCCGGCCGCGGGTGGGCCGGAGAGGGTCCCCATCCGCGCCCTGCGGCCGACGGCTGTGCACAATGTGCACATTCTGGGAGAATTTCCGCGACGCCCGCGCCGCGCCGCGCCGCGAACGGCCCCCGGGGACGGCGCCGCACCGCATGAAAGCAGGCCGCGCGCGACGTCGGGCGGTTTGGCCCGCCTCTTGCTTTGGGATCTGGGCGTGGCTAGGATGATGTCCGCTCGTGGATGAAAACGCAGAAGGAGGAACAACATGAAAACGGCAACCTACCTTTCGATGGCGCTGATGTGTCTCTGGTTTGCCCGCCCGGCCTGGGCCCAGGATTGTGCAAGCGACGCCGACTGCCCCGACGGGCTCGTCTGCGTCATGCTGCCCTGCGACTGCCCTGACGACGCCGAGTGCCCCGACTGCGGCGGCGGCGTGTGCATGGAGGACTGGGGCGGTGGCTCCGAGGCCGAATGCCTCACCGACGCCGACTGTCCGGAAGGCTCGGTGTGCATCGCGTTGCCGTGCGCCTGTCGCGACGGCGAAGAGTGTCCCGAGTGCACGGCCGGCGGCTTCTGCGCGACCGACGGCGGCCCCTACGCGGGCGACTGCGCGAGCGACGCCGACTGTCCCGCCGGCATGGTGTGCGAAATCTACGACACCCCCTGCGCGGTTCCGGCCTGCGCGTGCGCCTGCCCCGACTGCCCCGAGGGCGCCGAATGCCCCGACTGCGAATGCGACTGCCCCGAGCCCGAGGACTGCATTGCCGAGTCGTTCGGTTTCTGCGCCGAGGCGCCCATCGTCTGCACGAGCGACGCCGATTGCCCTGACGGCTTCACCTGCCTGCTGCCCGGCTGCGCCTGTCCCGAGGGCGTCGACTGCGATTGCGACGCGCTGAGCGGCACCTGCGAAGCCGTCTACACCGACCCCACCGGCGACTGCCTGTCCGACGCCGACTGCCCGGCCGGCCTCACCTGCGAAATCGTCGAGCTGCCCTGCATGGCGCCCATGCCCTGCGAGTGCGCCTGCCCCGACTGCCGCGAAGGCGAAGAATGCCCGCCCTGCGACTGCTCCGAGTGCGGCGAGGCCGACCCGCTGCCGTGCGAGCCCATGAGCTACGGCTTCTGCACCTACGTGGCCCCCGAATGCACGGGCGACGCCGACTGCCAGGAAGGCTTCGAGTGCGTGGCTGAGCAAGAATGCTGGAGTGAAGGCTGCGCCTGCGGCGGCTGCGCCTGCCCCGAATGCCCCGAAGGCGAAGAGTGCCCGCCCTGCGACTGCCCCGAAGAGCCCGAGTGCGACTGCCCGGCCGAGCCCGAAGAGCACTGCCAGGTGACCGGCAGCTTCTGCCAGCCGCGCCAGATCCCCTGCACGGCCGACACCGACTGCGTCGACGGCTGGGAATGCATCGAGGACTTCGGCGACTGCGCCGTGTCGACCTGCGCCTGCGCGCCGTGCCCCGAAGGCGAAGAATGCCCGCCCTGCGACTGCCCCGAAGACGAAACTACCTGCGAGAGCGAATCGTTCTGCCTGCCGGCCGGTTGGGCCGCAGCCCAGGACTACGGCGACTGGCGTCCGGCCGGCGAGGGTGGCGAAGAGACGAGCAACCCCGAGAGCCCCGTCGACACCGACGACGGCAGCACGCCCGAGCCCGAGCCCGGCGACGGCACCGCCAATGGCGAGCCGGCCGGCGAGGGCAACGGCGCCGCGGCCGGCGACGGCAACGCCGAGACCACGCTCGGCTGCGCGGCCGCCCCGGCCGGCTCGGCCGACCTGCTCTTCCTGCTCGCGCTCGGCGGCCTCGTGGCGCTCACGGCCTACGGCCGGCGCAGCGCGCGGGCGACCTCCCGCTAGCCCCGCACCGCCCGGGGGCGGCGTCTCGCCCCCGGCCCCCGCTGCCCGCTGCCTCCCTTCGCCCGCTTTCCCACCGCGCCCTTTCTCGAAGCCAGCCCGCGCCCTGTCCCTGCACGGGCCGCCCCGCGCCGTGGCGCGCGTCATCCGTCGACAGGCGGACCCGCCGGAAGTCAGGCAGGCTTGTTCGCCCGCGCCGCGTGCAGGGTCGCCCACATGCGGCGCAGCGCCACGCCAACGAGGGCCAGGGCGAGGGCCACGAGGGCGAGGTCGGCCACGAACAGCGCCCACTGGCCCGCGTCGGCGTAGCGCGGCAGCAGCAGGCCGAGCGTGCCGACCGTCGTGACCAGCATGGCGGCCGCCGGGATGAGGGCGAACAGCGGCCGGCGCCGGCCCGCGGCCATGAGCCAGGCCGACACGGCGATGAGGGCGAGCGCCGCGAGCATCTGGTTGGCCGAACCGAACACCGGCCAGATGGCTTCGAACGCGTTGCTGTACGCGAGCACCAGCATGAGGGCCACGGACAGCCCCGAGTTGAACCAGTGGTGACGCAGCAACCGGGGCTGCCGGCCGCGGAACAGGATGGTCCACAACTCTTCGAAAAGATAGCGGTTGATGCGCACCGCGGCGTCGAGTGTCGTGACGACGAAGCCTTCGACGAGCAGGATGCCGAACACGGTTCCGGCTGCGAGCGGCACGTGGAACGCGCGTTCGAGCAGGCCCCCGACCGAGAGCGAGAAAGCCAGAATCGGGTTCGACTTGACCCCCGCCGCGGTGGGGTGCACGACGGCGGCGTAGTCGCCGAACGGCAGGGCCGCCGCGATGACGACGATGACGCACAACGCGAGCAGGCTTTCGAGCAGCATGCCGTCGAAGGCGATGCGCTTGAGGTGCCCCTCGCTTGCGACCTGCTTGGCCGTGGTCCCCGTCGCGATCATGGCGTGGAAGCCCGAGATGGCCCCGCACGCGATGGTGGTGAACAGGAACGGCCACACCGGACCGAGCGTGGTCGAACTGCGGGCGCGTTCGAGGGCCAGCAGCGGCGCCTGCGTTTCGAGCCCGCCGACGCCCGCCACGACGAGCCCGAGCAGCAGCGCCCCAATCCCCACGTACAGAATCTGCACGTTGATGAAGTCGCGCGGCTGCAAGATGACCCAGACCGGCACGCCGGCCGCGAGGAAAACGTAGACCGAGAGAATGACCATCCAGAGCTGCGGATCGAGGCGGATGGGGAACACGACGCCGGCCGCAATGGAGCCGAGGCAGATGAGCGCCGCGAGCGGGTAGGCGACGCCGAGGTGCAGCTGCCGCTTGTAGAGGAGATAGCCGAGCAACGGCGAGGCCAGCGTGATGATGACGACCGACGTCGAGGCGATGCCGCCGATGACGGCCATGGCCTGGCCCTTGACCTCCACGATGCTCATGAGCGTGTCGCTCGGGTCGATGGCCAGTCGAGCCGCCGGCCACATGGACGTCAGCGACACCGACGTGGCCGCCAGAAACGCCGACGTGACGAGCACGATCATCACGAGCGTAAAGCCGATGAAGAGCCCGAAGCCGGCCTTGCCGAGCGCATTGCGGGCCACTTCGGCCATGGACCGGCCGCCCTGGCGCACCGAGGCGAACAGGGCCGCGAAGTCGTGCGCGGCACCGAAAAAGATGCCGCCCAACACCACCCAGAGCCACCCCGGTGCCATGCCGTAGAGCACGGCGAACGTCGGCCCGAGGATGGGCCCGGCACCGGCGATGGCCGAAAAGTGGTGTGCGAACAGCACGGGCTGACGGGTGGCGACGAAATCGCGACCGTCCTCCTGGGTGTTGGCCGGGGTGGGGCGGTCGCGTTCGACCCCGAGGCGCCGCGAGATGTAGCGTCCGTAGAAACGACTGCCCAACACCAGGATCGCGGCCCCGACGAGCACGGGAATGAGCACATTCATGGCTGCACCTCCCTGCCTGCTCCGCCCCTTATACACCCCCTCGGCCGGCCCCGAAAACCGCCCGGCGTTGCACCGGCTGGGCGGCCGCGCTACTTTACCGCGCGCCGTTCGGCGGGCGAGCGGCGCTCAGCCGGCCCAGCCGAGCCGTAGGACACCGCATGGACGCGCTTACCTGGTTCATCGACTTCTTCGTCCACCTCGACGTGCACCTTGGCGAAATCATCCGCCAATACGATTCGTGGACGTACCTCATCCTGTTCGCCATCATCTTCTGCGAAACGGGCCTCGTCGTGACCCCGGTGCTGCCCGGCGACTCGCTGCTGTTTGCGGCCGGGGCGTTCGCGGGCCTCGGTTCGCTCGACATCGGCCTGCTGTTTCTGCTGCTGACGATTGCGGCCATTGCCGGCGACACGGTGAACTACTGGATCGGCAGCCTCATCGGACCCAAGATCTTCAAGAAGGACAACGTCCGATTCTTAAACAAGAAACACCTCGAGAAGGCGCACGCCTTCTACGAGAAGTACGGCGGCATCACCATCATCGTGGCGCGTTTCATGCCGTTCGTGCGCACCTTCGCGCCGTTCGTGGCCGGCATCGGCCGCATGACGTACTGGCGCTTCCTCATGTACAACGTGGTCGGCGGCATCGCCTGGATCGCCATCTTCACGTTCGCCGGCTACTTCTTCGGCAACATCCCGGCCGTGCGCAGCAATTTCACGCTCGTCATCTTCGCCATCGTGCTCATCTCCGTCACCCCGCTCATCATTCACAAAGTGCGGTCTTGGCGGCAGGCACGGCGCGAGAAGGCGCGCGCCGCCGCGGTGGTCTCCTGAGGACCCCGGCAGCGGGCCCGCTACCCCGAAAACCGCGTTCGGGCCGCGCCCTTGCGCGTGCTGCCGCGCACCCCGTATACTCCGGGGCGGTCGAATTCGGTCGGGCCTCGCGGGGCACCCCGACGCCTCAGGGCGCGGGGCAACGGCGAAGCCGCCCCGGGCGGGGACTGAAAACGGAATCGCAGGTGTTACTCGACCTGCAAACGCGCCGCGGTGGCGCCGGGGCGGCCTGTCCGTCCGAAAGGAGACGACCGAGATGCGCAGGAGCCGGTTCGCATGGGGGTCGATGGTCCTCGGCGCTCTCCTGGTGCTTGGCTGCGGCAGCAAGAGCCCGCTCGAAGAGGCAAAGGCGCTCATCCAAACCGAGCCCGAACAGGCCGTGCGCCTGCTCATCGGGCTGCAACAGGACCGACCCGACGACTACGAACCCATCTACCTGCTGGGGCAGGCCTACGAGGCCAAGGGCGACGCCGAGCACGCCGCCGAATGGTACGAGCGGGCCATCCAGCACCCGCGCGGCCAGAAGACCAAGAACCTGCTCGGCGGAAAGCTCTACGAGGCCTACCGCCAGCTCGCCGAACGCGAACGCAAAGACCCCGCGAAGTTCGAGGCTCTGGTGCGCAAGGCGGCCGTCCTCGAACAGCAGCTCGAAAAGCGCAACACGGTCGCCAACGAACAGCTGTTTCTGCTGCTGACGGCGCGTTTCGACCAGGCCAAAGCCGAAAAGCGCTTCGACGATGCCCTGCGGGTGGCCGAAGAAATCGGGCGGCTCTACTACCACAAGCGCAAACTGGCGCCCTACTTGAAACAGATCGATGCGCTGCGCAAAGAGCGTCAGGCGCACGAATGCTTGCAGGCGTTCGAAACCCAGATCAAGCCGGCCTGGACCGCCGACGGCACCTTCGACGCCGACCAGGGCCTCGTCAAGGTCGCCTCCGTGTTCGACGTGCCGGCCAAGCCCGGGCCCGACGGCAAGTTCGATCCGGCGGCGCCCACCTTCGCCGACGACGTGGCCGCCGCGGCCTGCCAAGGCGCCAGAGAAGCGCTGGCCCAGCGCATCACCCAGTTCGCCGACGCGACGCCGCTGCGCCTGCAGCTCACCCCCGAAAACGTGCAGACCTACTGGGCCGAGGCCAGCAAGCGCAAACAGGAAGGCTTCGAGCCGCCCGACGCCGACCCCCGCAAACGCCTGAAGCGCGGCGAAAAGGTCGCCTACCGGTGCGGTGTGGCCGTGCCGCTCGAGTTCGTCATCGCGGGCTTCCTGCAGATTCTCTCCGAGCAGCCGACCGGCGCTGCCACTCCCCAGGCCGTTCCCAGCCCCGGCCCGGCGGCGGCGCCCGACGGCCCGGCGGCCACGGCCCCGTGATGGCCCGCGCGCCGTGCGCGGGCGTGAGGTCACGATGAGTCCGAGTTCCCCCACGAACCCCCCGATCGCCGCGTCCCCCTCGTCCAGTCCCGGCGGCGCGCCCGCGGCAGCGGCCGTCCCGCCACCGGCCGACGCCGAAAAGACCGAGGCCGCCACCCCGGCTGCCGACAACTCGCTCATCGGCGAGCCGCGCACCCTTCAGGCCACGACCCCGACGGTGCACGGCCCCGAGGCCGCGGCGCCGCGCGTGGGCGGCGCCTCGACGCGCCCGTCGGTTGCCGAAACCCGGCCCCAAAGTTCCGAACTCGAATCCGGCGACGGCGACGTCGACGACTTCGAGCGGCGCATCCTGAAAAGCCTCGAAGCCGAGGAACAGGGGCCGCGGCTCGTCAAGGACCCCTTCATCGGGCGCACCGTGGCGGGCCGCTACAACATCGTCAGCAAGGTGGGCACCGGCGGCATGGGGGCCGTCTACAAGGCCAGCCAGGCGGGCATGGACCGCTTCGTGGCCATCAAGGTGCTGCTCTCCGAATTCAACAACAACCCGGCGCTCGTCAAGCGCTTCCACATGGAAGCGCTCGCGGTCTCCAAACTCGACCACCCGCACACCATCCGCATCTACGACTTCGGCCAAACCGAAGACAAGACGCTCTTCATCGCCATGGAGTTCCTGGCGGGCCGCAGCCTGAAGCACGAGCTGCGCGCCCGGCGGGTGTTTCCGGTCAGGCGCGCCCTGCGGGTCGCGGCCCAGATCTGCGATTCGCTCTTCGAAGCCCACAACAAGGGCATCGTCCACCGCGACCTCAAGCCCGACAACGTGTTCCTGATTCCGGTCGGCGAAGACCCCGACTTCGTCAAGGTGCTCGACTTCGGCGTGGCGCGCCTCAAGGTTCAGGACCAGCGCCTCGGCACCCTCACGCAGACCGGCATGGTGTTCGGCACGCCGAAGTACATGTCGCCCGAACAATGCCGTTCGCCGGCCGTCGACCACCTGACCGACATCTACGCCGTGGGCATCATGCTGTTCGAGATGCTCACGGGCAACACCCCGTTTCAAGGCGAGAATCCGCTGTCGCTGCTGCTGGCGCACGTGCAGGAAGCGCTGCCTGCGTTTGCCGAGGTCCGGCCCGATCTCGTCATCCCCGAGCCCGTCGAACAGATCGTGCGCCAGGCCCTCGACAAGAACCCGGCGCGCCGCTTTCAGACGGCAGCGCAAATGCGGCTCGCCCTGCTCGACGCCGAGAAGGCCGTCGAACCCAAGTTCGAAGCGGTCGTGCGGCGCTCGCCCGAAGACATGGCGCTCATTGCCGACACCACGAAAGCCGTCACGGCCTCGTCGGTCAGCGCCCAGTCCCTCGAGCAGGCCTTGAACACCGAGGCCGTGGCCGCCGTGTCCGGCGCCGAGCCCGCCACCGTCGTCGGCGACGTGCTCGCGATGCCCGAGGCCCCGCCGCGGCGGCGCGGGCGGCGCATTGCGTTCGGGGTCGCGGCCGGCTTCGTGGTGCTTGCCGGCGCCGCGGCGCTCACCCTCTACCTGGCCTTGCCGCGGCTGCCCGCCGATCTCCACACGCTCGTGCGCCAGCCGGCGGCTGAGCCGGCCCCGCTCGCCCCGCTGCCACTGGCGACGGTCGAACTCGTGCTCGACTCCACGCCGCCGGGCGCCGAGGTGTTCGCCGCCGACCAACCCATCGGCCGGGCGCCGCTGCGTCTCACCCGGCTGCGCGAGGAAGGCACGAAGACGGCCTACCGCTTCCGCCTCACCGGCCACCGCGACGCCAACCTCGAAGTGCCGATGTCGGCCCCCGGCAAGTACGTCGCCACCCTCGAGCCCGAAGCGGCGCCGCCCGGGCCCGGCCCGACGGTCGGGCCGACCGAGGCCGCGCCGGGCGACCCGAAGCCCCTGGGCGGCAAGCCGGGCGGCTCGAAGACCCCCGGCGGCAAGCCGCCCGGGTTCGAAAAAGTCCCCGAGCTCAAGCCGTTCGAGAAGGTTCCCGAGCTCAAGCCGTTCGAGAAGGTTCCCGACCTGAAACGCCTGTAGCCGCCGATCCCGCGGTGGTCCGGTGGCCTACGCGGCACGGGCCTGCGCGGCTTGGCCGGGCCCCGTTGCAGGGACCCGGTTTCGGTGTATTCTGCCTGCCCAAACGCGCATCGCTCGCGCAACAGGAGTGAAGGCATGAACGGTCTCGACGCCCTGGAACCGAAGGCCCTCTGGCGCCACTTCGACGCGATCCGCCGCCTGCCGCGGCCCTCCAAGAAAGAAGGCAAGGTCATCGAGCACCTCGAAGCGTGGGCGCGCAGCCACGGCTTCAAGGCCGCGAAAGACGCCGCCGGCAACCTGCTCGTGCACGTCCCGGCAACACCCGGGCGCGAGACGGCCGAGCCTGTGCTGCTCCAGGGCCACGTCGACATGGTGTGCCAGAAGGCCCCCGACCGCGCGATCGACTTCGAGACCGAGGGCATCGACGCCTACGTGGCCGAAGGCGTCGTGCGGGCGCGCGGCACAACGCTCGGGGCCGACAACGGCATCGGGGTCGCCGCGGCCCTCGCCGCGGCCGACGATCCGAGTGTCGTGCACGGGCCGCTCGAACTGCTGTTCACGGTCGACGAAGAAACGGGGCTCAGCGGGGCGGCCGGCGTCGACCTCACGGCGGCGCGCGCCGGCCGGCTGTTGAACCTCGACTCCGAAGACCTCGGCGTGCTCTTCGTGGGCTGCGCGGGCGGCGGTCAGGATGAATTCGTGCTCACCACCGACCGCGTGCCGCCCCACGCCGCGCCCACGCCCAACGCGGCGTTGCTGGTGCACGTGCACGGGCTGCTCGGCGGGCACTCCGGCCTCGAAATCGGTGCGCATCGGGCCAACGCCATCAAGGTGCTGGCGCGCATCCTCTGGCTGCTGCGCGAAGACGTGGCCTACGCGCTCGACACGTTCGGCGGCGGCTCGGCCCACAACGCCATCCCCAAGGAAGCGCAGGCCACGCTGGTCGTGGGCGCGGCCGACGTGGCCCGCGCCACCGCCGCGATCGCCGCGTGCGCGGCCGACATCCAACGCGAATTCGCGGGCCACGAACCCGGACTGCGTTGCGACGTCACCGCCGTCGACGAGCCCGCGGCCGTCATGGCCACGGCGAGCCGCGACCGCCTGCTGCGCCTGCTCGTCGGCCTGCCGCACGGCCTCCAGGAAATGAGCCGCGACATGCCCGGCCTCGTCGAGACGTCGCTCAACGTGGCCGTGCTCACGGCCGCCGGTCCCAGCGCCCGGCTCGTCGTGTCGACGCGCTCATCCGTGGCCGAGGCGCTCCAGAGCCTGCGCCTCACCATCCGCGCCATCGGCGAACTCGCCGGCGCCGCCGTGCGGCCGCTGGGCGGCTACCCGGGCTGGCGCCCCAACGTGCAAAGCCCGCTGCTGGCCACGTGCCGGGCGCTCTGGGCCGAACTCACGGGCCAGCCGGCCGAGGTCACGGCCGTGCATGCCGGCCTCGAATGCGGCATCCTCGGCGAGAAGCGGCCCGGCCTCGACATGATCTCGTTTGGCCCCACCATTCGCGGCGCCCACACCATCGACGAACACGTCGACATCGCCTCGGTCGCGCGCTTCTGGGACTACCTGAAGGCGTTGCTCGCCCGGCTGTAGCCCCCGCGCGCGGCCGCGCAGGCCGGGGGGCTACTCGCAGCAGCGCATGCCGAGGAGATCGAAGGCCTGCGTCGGCGGGTAGGGGGTGCGCCGGGCGG
>CAYRCM010000085.1:0-4114 GCA_964422715.1 uncultured Myxococcales bacterium
TGCGGAGCGCCGAATGCCAGTCGCGCGGCCAGGGGCTCACGAAAGTCATGAACGACTTGGCGAAGGGCCGCCCGGAAGCGCTCGCCGCGGCCTACGCGGCGCTGAACGATGCGGTCTGCGAGGCCTACGGCTTTCCGCCCGCCACCTGGCGTGACGAGGGCGCGGCGCTCGGCCGGCTCGTCGAATTGAACGCGCGGCTCGCGGAGTGAGGGCGGAGGCGCGGGGGCAGCCTGCGTCGATGGGCTTGGCCGGGCGCGCAGCATCCGCCCGGACAGGCTCTCGGGCGCCCTGTCTGCGCCATGCGGCCGGGCGAGGGTACGGGCGGGGTGGGGGCGGGGCAAGGCGCCGCGGACTCCCCGTCCGCGCCCCCCCTTGACAAGCGCGCCCGGGGCCTCCTACGCTCGCCACGTCCAAGCGGTTTTGGACCACCGAACCCCATCCGCAGGAGGGCCCCCATGAAGATCTGGAGCATCAGCGCTGGACCTCTCACCGTGGCCGACTGGTTCTTCACGGCCGCACGACGCTGCCTCGCCCACGCCCGCCGCAACGACGATCTCACGGCCGACCAACGGGCGGCGCTCCAGACCGAGGGCGAGCGCTTCCTGGCCATCGCACACGAACTGCTGGCCGGCGGCCGCGCGATCGAAGACTTCTTGCGCGACGTGCTCGGCGCCCGGCGCGACGACGCCGGCGTGCTCGACTTCCTGTGCGATGCGGCGCAGGGCGAGGCCTGGGCGCTGCTGGCCATTCGCCAGGCGCTGCTCGCCGAGGCCGGCACCACGCGCGAGGCCGTGCTCGGTGCCCCGCTCGGCACACTGAAGCGCGCCTCGCGCCCGCGCACCGTCGAGTATGCGCGGGGCACGGCCACGCGCCTGAAGCAGCTGCCGCCCTTCGCCGAGCAGGGCCCGCTCGTCGCCAAACTCGAACAGCGGGCCGGGCTCTACGCCGAGACCGCGCGGCTCGTCGACGAGGCCGAAAGCCACCTCGAGACCGAACTGCGGGCCCCGCTCGCGGCCCGGCTCGCCGCGCTGCGCGTCGACGTCGTGCGTACTCGGGGGCGCATGCTCGCGGCGCTGCCGGCGGGCCTCGTCGACGAACTGTTCCCGCGCAGCGCTGCCGGCCCCCGCGCCGAAACCGACGGCGAAACTACGCCGGCCGACGCCACACCCTGAACTCCCGCCCGGCGCCCCGTCCCCGCTCGGGCCGCCGCCCGGTGTTTGCCGCGGAACACGCCCTCACCACGCGCGTCGAAGGCCCCGCTCGCCGCGGAAAACGGGCTCAACACGCGTGTCAGCCGCAGGTTCCGCGCGGAAAGTGGCCCCGACACCGCCGGCAAGGGCCCCGTGCGCCGCGGAAAGTGGCCCCAACACCGCCGTGAAGGGCCCCGCGCGTCGCGGAAAGTGGCCCCGACACCGGCGGCAAGGGCACATTCCCCGCGGAACGTCGCGCTGACACGGGTGCTGTGCGCGCGTTCTGCGTGGGCGGTGCACCGGGCGCCGGAGGCGCCCGTCTGTAGACGCGGCATCTTGCCGCGTCGGTGCCGCGGGCTGTGCACCCACGGCGGGCAGTGCGCCGGGCGCCGGAGGCGCCCGCCTGTAGAAGCGACGTCTCGTCGCTTGGCGGCGCTTCGCGATGGGTGCGCGGCGGGCGCGGGCGTGCGGCGACGGTGCCACGATGCCGGCGCGGCCGGCGATCTCGGCTCCTGCAGAGGTTCGGCAGTTTCCGCGTGGCCGCGGCCTGAGGGGCCTGCGGCAGGGTCGCGGGCCGTGCCGCCCTAGTCGGTTCTCCCTCCGTCCGCATCCTCGGGCGTCGACCCGCCGACCGGTGAGCCCCAAGACCGACCCGCATGGATCTGCAAGGCGCCCGGGAAGCGCTCCTGTCGGGCTGCAGCGGGTCGCGGCGGCATCGGGCGGCGTCCGTGCCGGGCGCGGGGCGTCGGCGGCCGGTCGCGCGAGATTGCACGCCTACCTGAACAGAGGTATCGTGCCGCCATGATCGGCCCGTCCTCACAGCGCAGCCAGAGTCACCGGTTCGGTGGCGACTGGACCACCGCAAAACTGCGGGTTCTGGCAGCCTACCTGAGAAGCTACACCACCGCGCTCCAGGACAAGCCGACGGCTGCTTGGCCCTTCACGAAGGGCTACATCGACGCCTTCGCAGGCACAGGCTACCGTGACCTGAGACGCGACGGTGAGCCGACGATGAGCCTGCTGCTGCCGGATCTCGCAGAGACGGAGCCCCAGCAGTTTCTCGACGGATCGGCGCGACTCGCTCTCAGGACCGAGCCCCGGTTCGACCGGTATGTCTTCATCGAACGCAGTCCGAGCAGGTGCGCTGAACTCCGCGCGCTCGCGGGAGAGTTCCCGCAGCTCACGCCGGACATCGCCGTTCGGCAGGGCGATGCAAACGAGGAGATCCGGCGAATGTGCGAGGCGGATTGGAGTCGCCATCGAGCGGTGCTGTTCCTCGACCCGGTCGGCATGCAGGTCGAGTGGACGACCGTGGAAGCCGTTGCGCGCACCAAGGCCATCGATCTCTGGCTGTTGTTCCCGCTCGGAATCGGCGTCAACCGTCTCCTCCCGAAGTCGGGAACCCTCCCGCCCGAGTGGCGCCGGCGGCTCAACGCCCTGCTCGGAAACGAAACCTGGTACGACGAGTTCTACAAGGTCGAGCCCTCTCGCGACCTTTTCGGAAACGAGTCCGCGCACGTCGAGAAGGCGTCGATGGAGACCATCGGGCGCTACTTCAACGACCGCCTGAAGCAAGTCTTCGCCGGGGTCGTCGACCCGCCCGGCGTGCTCAAAAACACGGTCAACAACCCGCTCTACCTGCTGTGCTTCGCGGTCGGAAACGAGAACGGCAAGGATCTCGCATTGCGCATCGCGGGGCATTTGCTGAAAGGTCTGCGCTGATGGCCAAGGGTTCGGGCATCGAATGGACCGAGTCCACGTGGAATCCGGTCACGGGATGCAGCAAAGTCAGCCCCGGCTGCAAACACTGCTACGCCGAGCGAATGGCGAAGCGACTCCAGGCCATGCGACAGCCGAATTACGCGGACGGCTTTCGCGTCGCCCTTCACGAACACGTCTTGCAGCTCCCGCTGGCATGGAAAAAGCCGCAGACCGTGTTCGTCAACTCGATGAGCGACATCTTTCACGACGAGGTTCCCGATGACTTCATCGGACGCGTGTTCGACGTCATGCGGCAGGCGCGCTGGAACACGTTCCAGGTGTTGACGAAGCGCGCCGAGCGGCTCGAGACGTTCGGCGGCCAGATCGACTGGCCAGCCAACGTCTGGATGGGGGTCAGCGTCGAATCGAGAGAGTACCTCCACCGGATCGAGCGCCTGCGCCGGACACCGGCGTGCGTTCGCTTCGTCTCGTTCGAGCCGTTGCTGGGTCCGCTCGGGGACCTGAACCTCGACGGCATCCACTGGGCCATCGTGGGGGGGGAGTCGGGTCCCGGCGCCCGACCCATGGAGGAATCCTGGGTGAGGGATATCTGCGACCAGTGTGCGGCGTCGGGCGTCCCCTTCTTCTTCAAGCAGTGGGGCGGTACCCACAAGAGAAGGGCCGGCAGAACGCTCGATGGGCGGACGTATTCCGAGATGCCGAGGATGCGGGAGTGCGCCAGCCGAAATGGCGCCGAAAACGTGACGACACACCGCACGGGCCTCGGGTCGGCGAAGCGTGAGCCTGTAGCGCGGCGGGTGCCGCCGCCCCCTGCCGGGCCCGCGCCACTCACCACTCACCACTCACCACTCACCACTCACCACTCCCGGCACCCGGCTACCCCGCCCCGACCGTCAGGAGGATGATGGGCACGCCCACGGTGAGCACGAGTACGGTCGACACCGCGCCAAAGCGTAGGTACTCCCAGAAGCCGAGCGTGTAGGCGTCCTTGGCAGTTTCGGCAACGAGGATGTTGGCCACCGAACCGACGAGCGTCAGGTTGCCCGCCACCGTCGTGACGAAGGCGAGCAGCACCCAGCCGAGCGTCGGGTCGGCGAGCGAACCCACGTAGGGCGCCGCAAGGAGCACCATGGGCACGTTCGACACCAGGTTCGAGCCGCCGGCCATGACGGCCGTGAACGTGACCACCCCGGGCCCCGTCG
>CAYRCM010000085.1:4214-22697 GCA_964422715.1 uncultured Myxococcales bacterium
AGGTTCGAGCCGCCGGCCATGACGGCCGTGAACGTGACCACCCCGGGCCCCGTCGTCGGCGCGGCGTGCGGGCCGAGCAGCGCCCAGGCCTCGGCGATGAGGCCCGTCTTGCCAAGCGCCGCCACGACGACGAAGAGCGCCGAGAAGAACACGAGGAGCGCCCAGTCGATGCGCGCGAACACGGCGCGCGGCTCGGTGCGCGCCGCGAGGATCAGCATGGTGCCGCCGGCCAACGCCGTATAGCCGAGGTGCGCGCCGCCAAAGAAGCCCACGATGACCCCGCAGAGCACGAATCCGACGAGAAAGAGCGGCACGGGCGGAGCGGCCTCGGCAGCGGCCGGCCGGGCGGGGGCGGCCGGCAGGGCCCCGCGCAGGCGCCGGCCGTAGTACAGCATGAGCAACGCCACGTTGACGCCGAGCCCGACCGTCGCCGCCGGGGCGGCAAGCCACAGGAAGCGCGCAAACGGGATGCCGCTGAGACTGCCGATAATCATGTTCTGCGGGTTGCCGACGAGCGTCGCGGCACTGCCGAGGTTGGCCGAGGTCGCAATCGCGATGAGGAACGGCCCGAGCGGCAGGCCGGTGCGGCGGCAGGTCGCGACCAGCACCGGCGTCATGAAGAGACACACGGCGTCGTTGACGAGGAAAGCCGAGAGGCCGGCCGTGACGAGCGCGGTCAGGACCAGGAGTTGCCGCGGCGAGCGCACGATGTGCAAGAGGCCGCCCGCCGCGCGCTCGAAGAACCCGGCCATGTCGAGGTAGGCCGCGAGAATCATCATGCCGGTCAAGAGCACGAGGGTGTCGTGGTCGACGGCTGCATAGGTCTCGGCGGGCGAGATGGCGCCCGTCGCGACCATGAGCACGGCCCCGAGCAGGGCGCCGGCCGGCCGGCCAATCGGCAGCAGCCGCAGCCGGCGCGAGGCGATGAGCACGTAGGTCAGCAGAAAGATGAGGATCGTGACGATCGTCATCGCGCACTCCCGGTGCCCGGGGTTCGCCCGGAAGTGCCCTAGACGCGCACCCGGAAGAGCTCGTAGGCCGCCGCGGCGAGCTGCTCGCGGAAGTCGGGGTGGGCAATGCCGATGAGCTCGCGGATGAGTTGGCTCTGCGGCCGGCCCGACACGCGCGCCACCCCGTGTTCGGTGACGACGTGCAGCCGCGCGCCGTCGCGTCCGCCCATGAGGTCGGGGCCAATCAGCGCCACGGGCGTGCCGGCGGGCAGTGTCGGCATGATGGACGAGCAACGCTCGCCGTCGAGGTCGGTGTGCGTGGACTTGAGGCACAGGTAGCCGACCCCGCCCTTGCCGAGCCCGCGCACGATCTGGGCGAGCCCGCCGATGCCCGAGTGGTGGTTCGGGCCGCGGCCGGCGGCGTTGACCTGCCCGTGGAAGTCGATGCCGAGGCAGTTGTTGATGCCGAGCCCGCCGTAGAACCCCTCGGGGATGACGACCCGCGACGAGGGCGCGAGCACGACGGCCGGGTTGTCGTCGAGCCGGTCGTAGAATGCGCTGCCGCGCTCGCCCATGGTGAAGGTGCACACGATCTTGCCGTCGAGCGGCGTGCGCCGCCCGTCGCGTTCGATGAAGTGCGAGCCCGCGATTTTGCCGGCCTCGAAGAGGTCGAGCGTGAACGGTTCGAGCATCTCGGTGTAGATGCGGCCGTGCCAGCCCGAATCCTTGAGCGCGCGGATGGCGTAGACCCCCGTGCGGCCGATGCCGACCTGGATCGCGCGGCCGTAGGTGAACGCCTTGTTCGTCTCGATGTGGTCGACCACGTGCATGGCGATGGCTTCTTCGGCCGGGCTCGCCTTGCCCATGCCGCCCGGCGGGACGCCCGGCACGGGGCTGTCGTCGAAGACCACCATGAGCCGGCCCGCCTCGGCGATCTTGCGGAAACGCTCGACGTGCACGGTATGCACGGCGTCGCCGTAGCCCATCGTGAACGGGTAGCCGGCGTTGAGGTAGAGCACCAGGTTGATGCCGTCGCCCGAGAGCACGCGCTCGACGACGTCGCCGTTCGCGCCGTTGGCCGGGCCGTGCGAGAGGTAGCCCGCCGCGTCGGGCGGCGTCATGACGATGACGAAGGTGTCGACGTGCGCGTTGCCGTCGACGTCGTAGGCCATGGAGTCGAGGGCGTCGGGGAAATGGATGGACTGCATGTCGGTGAGGCCGAGCCGCGTCGTGTTGCGCCCGACGAAGTCGGCGTAGGCCGTCTGCGTGATGGGGTTCTTCGGCACGATGGCGTTGAGCGTCGTGCCGATGAAGGCCGACGTGATGCGGATGCGGCGCGCCTCCATTTCGCGGTAGTGCTCGACGAGTTTGCTGAGCCCGTCGAGTTTGCGCGTGACCCCGTTGACCTTGGCCGCGACCTGGCCGAGCAGGCCCGGCAGGCGGCCCGCCGCCCCGGCCAGAATGCCGCGGCTCTGCAGCGCCTTGCCGATGCACAGCGTGTGGGGCGCCATGAACAGCGCCTGGCGGATCTGCAAGTCGGTGATGTCGTTCGCCTGGATGTATTCCCAGAGGCCGTCGTAGAAGGCCGAGGGCTCCGAGGTGGCAAAACCCGAGGCGACGCGGGCGCCGGTCTTGATGACGCGGTCCCAGACGTCGGGTTTGGCCACGACCGAGTCGCGCAGATAGGACGGCAGTTCCATGCGGGCACGTTTCATTGCGAAAAGCCTCCTCGCGCCACACTGCGGGTGGCGCGGCCGGCGCTCTTCTAGTCCGTTCGGCCGTGGCTTTCAAGTCGCCGGCGGGCCGCGCGGGCGGCAAAGGGGCGGTCGCCAAGCCAGAGGAGCCCGCTCACGGCGAGGCCGGCCACGATGGGTTCGAGGCCGAGCCAGTAGGCGCCGGCGGCGCTGCCCGTGCGGCTCAGCAGCCAGGCCGACGTCACCGCGAGAGACGTCGCCAAGATGACGAGCGCGCCCCGCGGCGACGGGCGCAGCCGCGGCACGAACGCGCCGACGACCGGCACCACGAGCGCTGCCGTGCCGAGCGAGCCGAACGCGTGCCACAGGCGCACCACGGAATCGGTCATGAGCGCCAGGGCGGCCGCAGCCGCGCCGCAGAGCACGAGGCCGAGGCGGGTCGCGGCCGTGAGCCGCCCGGCCGCGCGCGGCACGCGGCCGAGCAGATCTTGGCCAAAGGTGGACGCCGCGAGGAAGAGGTAGCTGTCGAGCGTGGACATGACCGTGGCGAAGAGCGCCACGTAGAAGACGCCGACGAGTCCCGGCGGCAGGACCTCGGCCGCGAGCCGCGGGAACGCCTCGGCGGCCTGGCTCGCCGGCAGGTCGGTCAGCAGCGCGCGGGCGTAGAGCCCCGTCAGGGTCGTCAGGGCATCGAACACCGCCCAGCAGGCAATGGAGACGAAGAGCCCCGTGCGCGCCACGCGCGGCGTGCGCGCGGCGAAACAGCGCTGGTAGAAGGCCGGGGCCGTGAGCGTCGCGAGCGCGATCAGGTACCACACGAAGATGGCCTGGGGCGGGTTGCCGCCGTGCCAGGTCCAGTGGCTCGCCGGCACGTGGGCCGTGAGGAAGTCGACGAATCCGTGGCGCGCCGCGAGCGCCCCGACGATGAGCAGGAAACCGCCGAACATGAGGCCGAACTGCACCTCGTCGGTGCGCACGACCGCGCGGAAGCCCGTGCGCCAGAGGTAGCCGATGGTCAAGCCGGTGCCGAGGACCACGGCCACGGGCTGCGGCAGGCCGAACACGAGCCGCAGCAGCGTGCCGAGCATGAGCACGTAGGCCGCCGGCACGGTCGTCAGCAGCACGACCACGGCCGCCACACTGCCCGTGCGCGGGCCATAGGCCACGCGCAGCTGCTCCGGCAGCGTCATGGCCTGCGACCGGCGTGCGCGGCCGGCCAAGAACACCGCGAAGAGGGCCGCGGCGAGGTAGTACGGCACGCCGAAGACGAGCCAGTTCGAGAGCCCGTAGCGGAACGTGTATTCGCCGACCCCGAGGATGCCGCCGTACCACGTGGCCACGGTGGTCATGACGAAGGCGGGCAAACTCAGCGCGCGGCCGGCGAGCAGGTACTCGCCGGGGGTGTCGGCGCCGGCCGAGCGGGGCCCGCGGCGGAGCCCCACGGCCACCGTCAGGCCGAGGTAGGCCAGCACCAGCAGTTGGTCGACGAGAGCCATCGGGGGCGGCTCCGGGTCACTCGACGACGAGCAGGCTCACCGACGATTCGGCTTCGTTGGCGACGACGACGAATTGGCCGTCGGCCGAGGCCGAGATGCCCTCGGGACGCACGCTGGAGCCGTTTTCGTCGGCCTGGCCGGTCTCTGCGGCGCCGACCGCGATGACCTGCGTGAAGACGGGTACCGCCGGGTCGCTCACGTCGTAGACGGCGACGGCGCCCGCATGGCGCAGCGTGAAGGCGGCGTAGGTGTGCCCGCCGTGGACGAACGAGGCGACCGAATCGGGGCTGAACAGGGGGGAGCCGGCGGCGACGACCCGCGGGAAATGGTCGGGGATGTCGGCCGCGGCGATCTCGGTGTTGGACAGCACGGTGCCCGCGGCGTCGAGGATGGCGAACGTGTCGTTCCATTCGCCGGCCGTGACGAATTGGTCGCGATCGTCCGGGCCGACGAAGCGCGCGATGCCGTCGGGCCACGGGCCGGCGCCGAGCGCGTTTGGTGGCAGCGCCCCGATGGCCAGAACGGCGCTCGTCGGTTCGGGGTCGGCGGGCAGCGCCGAGAGCCGGAAGTGCGCCACCTCGTGCGAATCCTGGAGCGTCACGAAGACGAGATCGTTGTCGCGGCCGATGGCCACCCCCTCGGGTTCGCGCGGCCCGCTCGCGGCGTCGACCATGACGATGCGCCGGCGCACCGTGGCGCTTGCGGGGCCGGCCGGCAGATCGAGGATGGTGAGCGAGGCGGTCTCGCCCGCCACCTCGCACTTGCCCCAGGCATCGGGGCCGTCGCGTTCGTCGCCGCTCACGACGACGCGGCCGTCGTCGGAAATGGCCACCGAATCGGGCATGGGACCAACCGCGACCTGCTTCAGGATGGTGCCGAACGCGGCGCTGTCCGTGGTGTCGACGAAGACCAGTTCGCCGCCGCAGTCGGTCTGCGCGCCGCCGGCATCGACGACGAGCAGCGTGCGGGTCAAGACGGCGAACGTGCCGTCGGGGGCGACGGCCGCGTTCGTCAGTTCGCTCTCGCTCGCGTCGGCGCCGAACAGGGTGGCCTCGCGGCTCACGCTGAGGCCCGTCGCGGCGACCGTGACGAGCGTCAACTTGCGCGCCTTCGACGCCACGACGAGGGCCTCGGCCCGGCCGGGCAGCAGTTTGACCGTCTCGGCGTTGTCGCTCGCCCCGAGCCGCAGGGTGTGCACGAGCCGCGCGCGGTAGGGGCCGGTGGCGGGGGTCCCGTCGCCCGCCGCGTCGGCCGGGGCCGCCGTGCCGCCGCCGCAGGCGGTGGCGAGGGCGAGCATGAGGGCGAGCCCGAGAGCGGCCGCAGGGCGTCGCCCGGCGCCCGGTTCGGCCGCCCGCGGAGCGGCGGGAGCGATGAAAATGCGCATGGAAACCTCCAAGGCGGGGGCGTTCAGAAACGCAGCTCCGCCTGCAACAGGAACTCGTTGTCGCGAAACGGGACGTCGGCCACGCCGAGCCCGGGGACACCGTTTTTCTCCCACGAGAACGCGTATTCGAGGCGCAGGGCCACGAGATCGCGCCAGACGCGCGCAATGAGGCCGAGCGTCAGCCCGTCGTGGTCCCAACTGACGGCGTTGATGGGTGCCGGCGAGCGCAGCGCCTGGCCGCCGGCGTTCACCCGGGCGCCGTCGTGCAGCCGCAGGAACTCGTAGCGCACGAGCGGTTCCAGCGTGTGAAACCAGACGGGTTCGCGAAAGAGCCGGATCTCGTAGCTCGCCTGGGCATAGAGCCCGTAGCGCCAGAGCAGGTCTTCGTGGGTGAGCAGCGCCTCGACGAGCGCGTGCACGCCGTGGTCTTCATAGCCTGCGCGCGCCCCCACCCAGAAGAATTCGCCATAGCCGTTCGATTCGGCGCGGTAGCCGGGCAACTCCCGATAGTTCGGGAAACTGCTGCGCAAGACGTCGGTGCCGCGTTCGGCCGCGAGCCGGCCGACGAAGCCGAACCCTTCGACGAAGGCGCCGTAGGCGTCGAGCCGCAGCCGGCCGCCACCGACCGGGCCGTTGCCCGAGAAACTGCGCGCCGGACCGTAGGCGAGCACGTTGATGGTGCCGGCCTCGCTCGTGTCTTCGCGCACCGGGGCGGGGGCGAGCGGGCGCATCATGGCGAGCGAGAGCCCGACCGTGAGTTCGACCCGCTCGGCGAGCGTGAACGTGGCCTCGTAGGCCGCGTGCAACTCGGGCTCGCGCCAGGCGATGGTGGCGATCAAGGGGTAGCGTTCGCTGCGTCGGTCGATGGTGACGATGGGGGTGTCGTAGCCGAGGCTCGCGTGGTGGCGCCAGAACGCCGGGGCCGTCGCGCGCACCTCGGCCGAGGCGGCGCGGATGCGGGCCGTACTCGTCGTGAATTCGAGGATGGTGTTGACCCCCACGAGCTCGCCGAGCAAAACGCGCGGGGCGAGCCAGAACGTGTCGAGGTTCACCGTGGGGCTGCGGGTGCCGATCGTGCGCGTGTCGGTCGGGCTGTCGTAGCCGGGGCCGCCTTCGCCTTCGAGATCGTGCAGTTCGACTTCGAGTTCCCCCTTCAGCGTGAGCGTGATGTAGCGCGCGCGCAACTCGAAATGGGTGGGCGAGTAGCCGTCGGCGAACTCGTCGAATGCGGCCCGGGCGGGCCGGTCGGCCAGCAGGGCGAGAGCCGCAAGAGCGAGCGCGCACGAGCGCCGGGCGGGGGCAAGCGACACGGCAGGCCTCCCAGGCGTAGGGGGCCCGCCAAGACCGTGCAAAGGGAGCGGGCGGCCTGGGATCCCTACGCCGGCATTGTCCGGATCAGGTTCCTCGGGTGGTTTCTCAGGCCGCCGTGCGGAGGGGGCTCCGCGGCGACCACCCCGTCCCAAAGCCGTCCCCCTTATAGGCCGCGGCCGCGAGCCTGGCAAGCGCGCCTTGTGGCCGGGTCGGGGCCGGGCTATTGTCGGACGTCTGCGGCCGGCCCGCGGCCGGCTCGCGCCCGGAGGCCCCGCATGTCCGAAGCCTGCCGCCGCGAACACGATCTCCTCGGCGAACGCGATCTGCCTGCCGCGGCGCTCTTTGGCATCCACACGCTGCGCGCCCGCGAAAACTTCGAGCTCGCCGGCCGGCCGGTGCACCCCGCCCTCATCCACGCGTTCGGCGCCGTCAAGGCCGCCGCGGCGCGCACAAACCATGCGCTCGGCCACCTCGACGCCGCCCGTCACGCGGCCGTCGCCGCGGCCTGCGCCGAGATGCAGGCGGGCCTGCTCGATGGCGAGATCGTCGTCGACGCCCTGCAAGGCGGGGCCGGCACGTCGACGAACATGAACGTCAACGAAGTGCTCTGCAACCGGGCACTCCAGTTGCTCGGCGCGCCCCCCGGCGCCTACGACCGGCTCGACCCGCTCGCCGACCTGAACCGCCACCAATCGACGAACGACACGTACCCGACGGCGCTGCGCATCGCCGCCATCTGGGGCAGCCGTACCCTCGAACAGGCGCTCGCGACGCTGTGCGAGGCGCTCCAGGACAAGGAACGCGCCTTCGCCGGCATCGTGAAGGTCGGCCGCACCGAACTGCAGGACGCCGTGCTGACCACGCTCGGCCGGACATTTGGCGCCTTTGCCGAGGCCTTTGCGCGCGACCGCTGGCGGCTCTACAAGTGCGAAGAACGGCTGCGGGTCGTCAACCTCGGCGGCACCGCCATCGGCACGGGGCTCGGCGCTCCGCGTGCCTACATCTTCCAGGTGGTCGACGAACTGCGCGAGCAGACCGGCATCGGGCTTGCACGCGCCGAAAACCTCATCGAGGCCACCCAGAACGTCGACGCCTTCGTCGAGGTGAGCGGCATTCTGAGCGCCTGCGCCACGAACCTGCTCAAGGTGGCGGGCGACCTGCGGCTGCTGTCGTCGGGGCCCGACGCCGGGCTCGGCGAGATCCGCCTGCCGGCGCGTCAGGCCGGCTCGTCGCTCATGCCGGGCAAGGTCAACCCGGTCATCCCCGAGGCCGTCAGCCAGGCGGCGCTCCTCGTGCTCGGCAACCACGGGGTCATCGCCCACGCGGCCGGGCTCGGCAACCTGGAGCTGAACCAATTCCTGCCGCTCATCGCCGACCGGCTGCTCGAAAGCCTCGACTTGCTCGCGCGCGCGGCCGACAGTCTGCGCCGCCACGCGGTGCAGGGCCTCGAAGCCGACCCGGCGCGTTGCCGCGCCCACGTCGCCGGGGCCACCGCCACACTCACGGCCCTCGTCGAGGAACTGGGCTACGAGACCGCCGAGCGGCTGGCCGCCGAGGCGCGGGCGAGCGGCCGGCCGCTCCGCGAACTGGTCGTCGGCGCCGGGCTGCTCAGCGAGGCGGCCTTCGCGGCCCTCGTGGCCCCCGAACGCGTGACACGACTCGGTTCGAAGCCGCGTCCGCCCGCGCCGCAGGGCGCGTGAGCGGCGCCCGTCCCCGCACGGGCCGGAGGAACCCCATGAAAGCCACCCCCCACGGACTGCGCCTGCACATCGGCATCTTCGGCCGGCGCAACGTCGGCAAGTCGTCACTCCTGAACGCCATCACGCGCCAGACGGTCTCGATCGTGTCCGACATCGCCGGCACCACGACCGATCCGGTCGAGAAACCCATGGAACTGCTGCCGATCGGTCCCGTGCTGTTCATCGACACGGCCGGCATCGACGACGTGGGCACGCTCGGCGAGATGCGTGTCGAGCGCACGCGGCGCGTGTTCGAGCGCACCGACGTCGGCGTGCTGGTCGTCGCCGCCGGGGCGTTCGAGGCGTTCGAGGAAGCCATCCTCGGCGAGTTTGCCGAGCGGCGCATCCCCGCCGTGGTGGTCTTCAACAAGAGCGACCTCGGGCGGCCCGATCCGGCGCTCGTGGCCCGGCTCGCGGCGGCGTCGGTCGTCCCCGTCGAGACGGTCGCGGCCACGGGCGCGGGCCTCATGGAACTGCGCGAAGCACTGGTGAAACTGGCCCCCGACGACTTCATCAACCCGCCGACCATCGTCGCCGACCTCGTGCCGCCCGGCGAGTTGTGCGTGCTCGTCGTGCCCATCGACAAGGAAGCGCCGAAGGGCCGGCTGATTCTGCCGCAGGTGCAGACGCTCCGCGATCTGCTCGACAACGACGCCATGGGGCTCGTCGTCAAGGAACGCGAATTGCGGGCGGCCCTCGACCGGCTCGGGCGGCCGCCGGCGCTCGTCGTCACCGATTCACAGGCGTTTCTGAAGGTGGCCGGCGACACGCCGCGGGCCGTGCCGCTCACCTCGTTTTCCATTCTGTTCGCGCGGTTCAAGGGCGATCTGACGGCTCTCGTGCGCGGCGCGCTGGCGATCGAGCACCTGCAGCCCGGCGACCCGGTGCTCATCGCCGAATCGTGCACGCACCACCCCATCGTCGACGACATCGGGCGGGTCAAGATCCCGCGCTGGCTCACCCAGTTCGTCGGCGGCGCCTTGCAGTTCACCACGGTTCAGGGCCGCGACTTCCCGGACGATCTCAGCCGCTACAAGCTCGTCGTGCACTGCGGGGCCTGCATGGGAAACCGGCGCCAGATGCTGACCCGCATCCTCGAATGCCGCAAGGCCGGTGTCCCCATCACCAACTACGGGCTCACCATTGCGTATTCGCTCGGGATTTTCGAGCGCGCGCTCGGGCCGTTTCCCGGGGCGCTCATGGCCTATCGCGAGGCCTTGGCGGGATCGGCGGGCGGGGCGTCGGTGGGCGCGGTACTTTCGGACGGGGCCTCGCCGGGCGGGCTCTGACCGCGCAGCACGAGCCAGAAGCAGTAGATCGTCATCCCCGTGACGAAGGTCCAGAAGACCGCGAGCAGCGTCCAGCCTTCCGTCGTCATCATGGCTCGACCTCCGGGGCCGCGGCGGGCTCGCCGTCCGGGCCGGCCTTCCAGCGCCGCGCCGCGCGCCAGGTGAGATAGCCGAAAAACGCGACGAGACTGAGCACGAGCGCCCGCGCCGCCCACACCCACAGCCGGTCTTCGGGCTTGACGTTCTCCATGGTGACCACCGCCGGGCCCTGCTGCCAGGCCCAGGCGATGAGCAGCACCAGGCAGAACGCGGGGGTCACGTACTTCATGATCGGCAGGAAGATCGCCGGCACCCGTTTTTGCGCGCCGCGGTGCATGTGCTTCCAGAAGCGATCGATGCCGAACACCCAAAACGCCAACACGGCTTCGATGAGCGCGAAGAGCGCCAGACCGAGCGTGCCGAACCAGAAGTCGAGTTCGTCGAGGGTGCCGTGGCCGAGCCCGAAGATGATGAGGTGCGCCGCCACGAAGATGATGCCGTTGACGAGGAGCGCCGCCGCCCGGCGCGAGAGCCGCAACTCGTCTTGCAGGAACGTGATGGCCGGCTGCATGAGCGCCACCGACGACGTGATGCCGGCGAAGAACAGCAGCCCGAACCAGAGGGTGCCGAAAAACGCCCCGAGCGGGATCTTCTGGAAGATCATGGGCATGGCGGCAAAGCCCAGGTCGAACGGGCCGTTCGCGGCGATCTGTTGGGTGAGTTCGGGGCCGAAGAACGCGAAGGCCGCCGGGATGGCGATGGAACTGCCGAGCACGACCTCGGCGAATTCGTTGGTCATGCTCGTCGTGAGGCCCGTGACCACCAGATCGTCTTTTTCGCGCAGATACGAAGCGTACGTGTGGATGGCGCCGCAGGCCACCGACAGCGTGAAGAAGATCTGCCCGGTGGCCGCAAGCCAGATGCCGGCGTCGCCGAGCCGCGAGAAATCGGGGTTCCAGATGAACGCGAAGCCGCCCTCGACCGGGTAGGGGGGCGGCGTGTCGGAGACCCCGAGCGTCGCCACGCGCACGGCCACGACGGCGGCAAACAGGAAGAGCAGCGGCATGGCGATCTTGGCGAGCCGTTCGATGCCGCGTGCCACCCCATGCCACACGACGAACAGGTTGCCGGCCATGGTGAGCGCGAAAAAGATGTAGGTGACCGTGATGCCGTCGAAGTGCGGCGTGTCTTTGAGCCCCTGGAACGACGCCAGAAAGTCGCGGATCTGCGGGCCCGTCTCGAGCCCGAAGTAGGCGCCGGTGCTCGAGAAGTAGGCGTAGGCGAGCGTCCAGGATTCGATGCAGACGTAGTAGATGGTAATACCGAGCGGCAGCACGACCCCGAGCACGCCGAGGTACTTCGCCAGTTTGTGGCGCCACAGCGTGTGGAAGATGAAGGGGGTCGTGCCGTGGCCGCGCACGCCGCCCATGCGCCCCATGGTCCACTCGGCCCACATGAGCGGGATGCCGAGCAGCAGAAACGCCACGATGTAGGGGATCATGAAGGCGCCGCCGCCGTTTTGGGCCGCCTTCGCCGGAAAACGCAGGAAGTTGCCGAGCCCGATGGCATTGCCGGCCATGGCCAGAATGAGCCCCAGCCGCGAACCCCACGCTTCTCGTGTTGCCATGTCGCCTCCCGCCGCGAGCCGCCCGAGAACGGTTGGACAGGGCGAGTGTAGCGGCGCCGGCGGGGGGCTGTAAACCCGCATTGCGCAAGGCAACCGCGGCGGGCGGGGGCGCGCGCGGTTATTTGACCATTCGCGGGACTCCGGGACAATGGACGGTTGGCGGGATCCGTGGGTCGACCCGCCGGGGAGGACCGGCCTCATGACCGCGACGTCGCTTGGACGGACGGGGTGCTGGCTCGCCGTTGGGCTGCTCTTGGCGGCGGTGAGTTGCGCCGAGAAGGACAGCCTGACGCTCGGCAAGGTGTGCGAGGGCTCGGCCGCCTGCGGGCCCGGCAAGTGCTACCGGAACCGCTGCTACAACACGTGCCGCACCGACCGCGACTGCGAAGGCGCCCTGCGTTGTCGCACGGTGACGACGAGCGACGGTTCCGAGGCCGACCTCTGCGTGCCGGACGAGCCGCCCGTGCCCGACGTGGTCGACGTCGAGGTCGCCGCCGACCTTGCCGAAGTCGAGGACGCGGCCCCCGACGTCGTGCGCGGGGCCGAAGGCGAGCCCTGCCGCAGCGACGACGACTGCGAAAGCGCCAACTGCCGGCTGGCGGCGAGCGACGTGCGCTTCTGCCAGCCGCAGGGCAGCCCGTGCAGCGGGCTCGACGGCAGCGCGCTGGCCCTCGGCGGCGCCGTGTGCCGGCGCAACGACCGCTACGTGTGCAACGGCCCCGACAGCTTCGAGATCCAGGACTGCGCGAAGGACTGCGGCCCCTACCCGGCGGTCGACGGCTGCGTCGTCGACGCCTGCGAGCTCTGCGCCGAGAGTTGCGCGGGCGACGGCGGCTGCGCGCCCGACCACTACTGCGGCGCCGACAGCCGCTGCCAGCCTGCCGCGGCCGAGGGCGAGCCCTGTCAGCGCAACGCCACCTGCAAGAGCGGCAGCTGCCGCCAGGCCCCGTCGGGCGCGCGCTTCTGCGTGCTGACGGGCTTCGCCTGCGCCGACCCAAACGGCGCCGGGCTCGTCACGGGCGAGGGGCGCTGCATCGCGGGCGACCTCTACCGTTGCGCGGCCCCCGACACGTTCTCGATCGACCCGTGCACGCGCGACTGTGGGCTGCTCGCCCCCGTCGACGGCTGCGCCGAGGCGAGTTGCCTGCCGTGCCCGCGGGACTGCGCCGTCGACGCCGACTGCACCGCCGAGGCGTTTTGCGGCGAACAGAGTGCCTGCGCCGCGAAACGGCCCGACGGCCGCAGCTGCACGCGCGACGGCATGTGCCGCGGCGGCCACTGCCAAAACGGCTTCTGCTGCACCGCCGGCGACTGCTGCGCCGCCCCGGGCGACTGCCCGGCCACGTACGCGGCGCCGGCCGCCTGCGTCGACGCGACACGGTGCCAGGGCACGCGGCGCGACCCGGACTGCGTGAACTTCCGCTGTGTGACGGGCGAGGCGGTGCCCGACGACAGCGCCTGCGGCCCCGCCACGCGCGCGCGCGAATGCACGCCCTATCCGCCCCAGTACTGCACGGGGCAGCCCGTGCAGACGCCGCCCACGTGCGGCACCGCGTGCACGGGGGACGCCGATTGCCTCGGGGCCACGCACTGCGACGGCACGTGCCAGCCCGATCTCGGCCCCGGCTTGTCGTGCGACGAGGCGAGCGACTGTGCGACGGGGCACTGCGAAAACGGCTTCTGCTGCCCGGCCGGGCGGTGCTGCGCCACGGCCGCCGACTGTCCGGCCGGCCCCGAGGTCGGCACGTTCTGCGACGTGCCCGAAACCTGTCAGGGCCACCGCATCGAGATCGTGTGCGCCGACGCCGTGTGCGCCGCGACGGCCCCGATCGACGACGACCGTGCCTGCACGGAGGCGCTCGTGGCGGCCGAATGCGGCGACTTCCCGGCCGTGTTCTGCACGGGCGAGACCGAGCAGGCGCCGCCCGTTTGCCCGACGTCGTGCAGCGACGACGGCGGTTGCGACGCCGGGCTGCGCTGCCTCGACGGCGTTTGCGTCGCCGGGCGGGCCGACGGCAGCCCCTGCGCCGCGGCCGCCGAGTGCAGTTCGGGCCACTGCCAAAACGGCCTGTGCTGCGCCGCGGGCGACTGCTGCCTCGAGCCGGCCGATTGCCCGGAACAATACGCCGCCGCGCCGCGCTGCGAAGACGCCACGACTTGCCAGGGGACGCGCGTCGACGCCGTCTGCGAAGACTACCTGTGCCGCACGTCGACGCCCCTTGCCGACGACACGGCCTGCACGGCGGGGCTCGAAGCCGACGCCTGCGGCCTCTACCCCACCGTGTTCTGCGTGGGCGGCGCCGAGCAGACGGCGCCCACCTGCGCCACGCAGTGCGCGGCCGACGCCGCGTGCGATGCCGGCGCGTTCTGCTCGCCGGCGGCGCTCTGCGAGGCCCGACTGGCCGACGGCGCCTCGTGCACGCGGCCGGGCATGTGCGTGAACGCGAACTGCCGCCTCAACCCGGCGGGCGCGCGGGTCTGTACCCCGGCCGGGGCCGACTGCGCCGACGGACGGGGCGGCGGGCTGCGGCTCGGCGAACGCGTGTGCGTCAGCGACGACAGTTGGCGGTGCAGCGGGGCCGATGCCTTCGAGGTCGACGACTGCCAGTGCGCCGCCCTGGGCTGCGACGCGGCGAGCGGCGCGTGCGACGCGGCGCCCATCCAGGACGGCGTCGCGTGCGACGGCGGGGCGGGGGGCTGCCTCGGCGGGGCCTGCACCCCCTTCCTGCACCCGTTGCCCGCGGGCTTCGCGTGGACGCCGGTGCTCGGCGCGGGGCCGCTCGAAGACGTTCCGGCCGGCTGCGGCGGGCCGCTGCTGCCTTGCAACGCCGAGGCGTTCGCCTTCCCGTGGCCGCCGGACTCGGGCCAGACCCAGTGCTACGACGCCTGGCACCAGGCCGAGTGCGCCGGCGACGTAGGTGGGCCGGACTGCGCCACCACGGCGTTTTGCGGTCAGGACGCGCAGTACGGCCTCGACGTGGCCGAGCCGCACTGGGCCGACGGCCGCTTCGAGGTGCAGGGCAGCGAAACGGTGGGCGTCGTTTTCGACCACTGGACGGGGCTCATCTGGCAGCGCCCGGTGCGCCAGAACGTCGATTGGGCGTCGGCCCTGCGGCTCTGTGCCACGATGGGCAGCTACGCCGGCCAGAGCGGCTGGCGGCTGCCCGATGCCCACGAACTGCTGTCGGTGGCGAACCTCGGCCGCTACGCGCCGGCCACCGACCTGCCGAACACGCCGAGCGCGCTGTTCTGGAGTGCGAGCACCAACGCGGCCGGGCCGGGCCAGGCCTGGGCCGTGCACTATTGGGGGGCGAGTCAGCGCATCGAGGCGAAGACGCTCGCGCAGGGCACGGCCGTGCGCTGCGTCGTCGGCAATGCGCCGACCGGTCTGCCCGCCACGCGCTACTACCTCGCCGAGCCGGTGGCGAACGAGCGCGTGGTCTTCGACGTGCAGACCGGGCTGCTGTGGCCGCGAAGCGTGCGTACGGGCGACGATCGCTGGCAGGTCGCGCTCGCCTACTGCGAGAACCTGTCCTACGGCGGCAGCGCCGACTGGCGGCTGCCGAACGTGCTCGAACTGCGCACGCTCATCGACACGACGCGGGCCAATCCGGCCATCGACCCGGTCGCCTTCCCCAACACGCCGAGCCTCTGGTTCTGGACCGGGACGGCCAGCGCCGGCAGTCCGAGCGCCGCTCGCGCCGTGCACTTTGCCGACGGCCGCGTCGACTCGGCGACGGGACTCACCTTCGGCGTGCGCTGCGTGCGGACGCCCTGACGGCTCGTGCCGCGCTCAGCCGGCCAACAGCGGATCGTAGACGGCGAGATGGGCCGCGGCCGAGACCGGCCAGGCGGTTTCGGCGGCGAAGCGCGCCGCCGCGGCCCGCACGCGGTCGCGCAGCGGGGCCTCGTCGAGCAGCTGCGCCATGGCGCGGGCCCAGGCGCCGACGTGGGTCGGCGGCAGGAAGATCTCGGGGGTCGAGGCAAAGGCCCCCATCGCGTTTTCGAACTTGGGCCCCGCGGCGCACAGAAACGGCTTGCCGGCCGCGACGACCTGGTGCAGCACCCCGCTCGCCGAGCCGTAGCGCTGCCAGTGCGGCAGCAGCACGACGTCGGCTGCGGCGTAGAGCGTCGGCACGAGCGTCGGCGGCACGTAGCCGTCGCGGAAGCGCACCCGCGCGTGCGCCGCCGAAAGCCCCGCCCGGATCTTCAGGCCGCGGATGTACAGGTCGTTGTAGAAACGGTCGCCCCAGGGCTTGCCGGCGATGAGCAAGTAGGCCCGCGGGTGGCTCGGGGCCACGCGCAGAAACGCTTCGAGCACCGTGTGCACGTTTTTCTGCACGTGGACGAAGCCGAAGAACAGCAACACGCGCGCGTCGGGCGGCAGATCGAGCGCGCGGCGCGCCTCGGCCGCGTCGGGCAGCGGCAACGCCGGCGTGCCGTGCGCAATGACCGCCAGCGCCTCGGCCGGAATGCCCTGGGCGCGCAGCCGGTCGGCCATGGAGCGCTGCTGGTGCACGATGATGCGGTCGGCCGTGCGCGCGAGCGCCTGGTAGAAGCGCCTGAGCGGCGGCCGCAGCCACAGCAGGCGTTCGTAGCCCGGCCCGTTCACGGTGTGCAGCGTCACCACGGTGCGCAGCCCGCGCGCCCGCAGGCGCCCGAGCAGCGTCGGCAGGCGCTCGTCCTCGCCGAAGAGGTCGGGCGCGTGCTGGAAGTGCACGAGTGACGGCCCGAGCTCGGCCACGGCGGCGAGGATGTCGGCGCCGTAGTCGCTGTCTCGTCGGTAGCAGGGCCGCACCGGGATGCTGCCGTCGGCATATCCGGAAAACCCTTGCGATTCTGCGGCGATGGCGATGCGCCAATCGGGGCGCGCGGCGAGCAGCGCGCGCGCCAGCTGCTGCGTGTAGAGGCCAATCGCGCACGGGCTCGGCGGGTAGGTGGTGACGAAGGCGACGCGCATCAGCAACTCCTCTCGGGGGCGGGCGGCGGGGCGTAGAGCCCGGTCGGGCGGCGTTCGACCCAGTAGCGGGCGGCCTGCAGCGCGAACCGGGCCGTGTCGGCGAGCGGCATGTCGCTGAGGCTCGGCCAGAACACGTTGCAGACGTTGCACGGCGCGATTTCGGCGCGTCGGCCCGTGCGCAGCAACGCGCGGTAGCGTCGGGCGACGGGGCTGTTGTGGGCGTCGAGCACCGACTCCCGGCGCACGTCGCCCCAGGCGAATTCGCCTTCCTGGTCCATGCAGCAGAGGGTGACGACGCCGCTCGCGAGGATGTCGAGGCGCGTGATGTGCTCGCATGGGTAGGCGGGCACGGGCAGCGTGCTGTCGACATAGCCCTTGTAGTTGAAGAGCGCCACGATGAACGGGGTGACGCCGAGGCGGCCGCAGAGCCGCAGAAACGCCTTCTGTTCGTGGAGCGGCGTGTCGGCCGTGCGCGTCATGCGCACCGTGATGCGCCGGGCGATCTTGCTGCGGCGCCGCGGGTCGGCGAGGTAGTGCAGATTCGCGAGCGTGCGCTCGAACTTGAGGCCCATGACGGCGTGGTACTTCTCGGGCACGACCGTGTTGAGGCTGATGAACAGGTGGTCGATGCCGAGGCCCACGAGCTCGTCGGCGCGCCGCGGCGTGAGTGCCGCGCCGTTCGAGTAGACGCGAAGTCTGGCCTTCGGCAGGCGCCGGCGCAGCAGTTCGAGGCGCGCCAGGATCTTCGGGTCGACGAACGGTTCGCCGTTGAGGAACGGCTCGACGGCGGCGAGCGGAAAGCGGCGGCAGTCGTCGACGATCTTCTCGAAGAGGTCGTCGCTCATGTCCTGCTTGCCGCGGCTCAGCGCACTGTTCGGGCAGAACGCGCAGCGCGCGTTGCAGCGGCTGGTCGTCTCGATGGCGACGAGCCGGGGGATTTCGACGACGGAGCTCTTGCGCAGCATGGCGTGGCACCTTCTCGCGGGCCGTCGCGACCGCGGTGTGCGGCGCGTCCGGCGGCCGGGCGCAACGCCGCAGAGTAGCCGAGCTGCCCCGGCGCGTGTCAACCGCCGGCAGTGAGAGGCCGGGCTGCGCGGGCGCGCCGGGCCCGGGCCGGCAGCGCGCGGCGGCGGTCAGGGCTCGGGCAGGCCGGACGCCTCGACGAGCAGCAGCAACACGGCCCCGACGCCGAACGGCACGTCGTCGCCCTGGGCCACGCGCGCGTAGTTGTCGAAGCCGCCGGGCGACGTGCCGAGCGACGTGCCGGTGACGAGCGGGCTGCCGTCGGCCGCCGCCCCGATGCGGCTTCTGACCCCGGCGCGGGCCGCGTGCACCGCGCCGAGCACGGTCGCCCCGACGAGCCCCGAGCGGTAGGCGCGCGCCAGCGCGTAGCCGAACAGCGCCGAGGCGCTCGTTTCGAGGTAGGTCTCACCGGGCCGGTTCAAGACGGTCCAGAACAGGCCCGTCGCGGGGTCTTGGGCCGCGAGGATGGCCGCGAGCTGGCGTTCGAAGGCGGCCTGCGCATCGGGGTCGGCGGGCTCGGCCGCGAGGGCCAGGGTGCGCAGGTACTCGACCCCCGCGACCGTCACCCAGGCGTTGCCGCGCGCCCAGAACACCCCTTCCTGCTGGCTCGTGTCGACCCCCCCCACGGCGTGGATGTAGAAACCCTCCGGTCGCTGCAACAGGGCCGCAAACACGCGCAGTTGGAGCGCCGCGTCGGGCAGCGCGCGGTCGTCGCGGCCGGCGGCCCCGGCCCGGATGAGCGGCATGCCCACCATGAACAGCGTGTCGAGCCAGAGCGAGGCGCCGCTCGGCGCGATGAGCCCGAGATGGCTCAGCCCGCCCTCGGGGCTGCGCGGGGCCGCTTCGAGGGCGTAGTGCAGCACGTCGTCGACGATGGTGGCGTAGCCCGCCTCGCCCGTGTGCTCGAAGAGGTGCAGGGCGGCGAGCGCCGGCGGGCAGCTGTCGCTCCAGAAGATGCGGTAGCCGCGCGC